>CADEFX010000013.1 GCA_902826715.1 uncultured Hyphomicrobiales bacterium
TCCCTAAGCTTTCATGAGCGCTTCGAACCGCTCCAGAAATACCTTCTGCACGACCGCGACAGGCCACGGCTCGACCAGCGATCCCGGGTCGCTTTCCGCAGGCGAGCCGAAATACCGCTCCGCCTCATCGGCGTCAAAGCCCGCGAGTCGCGTCGCCTCGTAATACGCGGCGATGCGATCGGCTGCCTTGATCTCAGCCGCAATCTCCGCCGGCAGCGCTGCCGGCAGGCCGAAACGTCGATGGATGGCCTCCAGCAGCCGCAGCTCGAACGCCTTATAGTCGAAGCCGATCGCCTGCTTGAACGGGCTGATGAGATCGCCGATCACGTATTCCGGCGCGTCGTGCAGCAGCGTTGCCAGCAGCCATCGGCGCGGCCACGCCGGCGCCCGTGCCCGCATAATGCTTTCGACCAGCAGCGCGTGCTGCGCCACCGAATAGGCGTGATCCCCGACCGTCTGCCCATTCCAGCGCGCCACGCGCGCCAACCCGTGCGCGATGTCCTCGATGGCGATGTCGCCGGGTTGCGGATTGAGCAGGTCGAGCCGGCGCCCCGACAGCATGCGCTGCCAGGCCCTGGGCCCTTCGTCCCTGCCGATGCCGTCCGCCGTCATGACGCCTTCAATCGAAACGACCGCTGCAATCTCGCGCACGGCTCATAGCGATGGCACGACACGAGGTGATCGTTGACCATGCCCGTGGCCTGCATGAAGGCATACATCGTCGTTGGGCCCACGAATCGGAAGCCCTCCGCCTTCAGCGCCTTCGACAAGCGCTTGGAATCCTCCGACGTGGCGGCCACCTCGCGGATCGCCTTGTGCTGATTGATGCGCGGCTTGCCGTCGAGCAGGCCCCACAGGAACGCCGCCAGCCCACCGTTGTCCGCCAGCTTGAGGTACGCGCGCGCGTTGTCGATCGTCGCCTCGATCTTGAGCCGGTTGCGCACGATGCCCGCGTCCGCCATCAGCCGTGCGATGTCCTTGTCGCCGTAACGCGCAATGCGCTTGGCGTCGAAGCCATGGAAGGCTTTGCGGAAGTTCTCGCGCTTCCTCAAGATCGTGATCCACGATAGCCCTGACTGAAACCCTTCCAGCACGAGTTTTTCGAACAGCACCCGGTCGTCGATTTTCGGTACACCCCACTCCTCGTCGTGGTAACGCGCATACGCGGTATCGTCGATCCCTGCCCAGGGGCATCGTTCGCTCATGGGGGCGCCTCGCTCTCGCGCGCCTGAGCCGACAGTGTATAGGGCGCCCACGCCGGCACGCGCAGAGCCACCTCCACATCCCCAGCCATCAGCGTCTGCCCTTTCGCCAGTACCTCCGCCGCGCGATCTAGCCGCACCAGCGCGAGGCCCGACACCCCCACACGCGAACCCATGACACCAATGACAGCGCGCGCTGGTTCCACTCCGGCCGTGATTTCCGTCGTCGCCAGCGGCAGCGTGGCATCGCCCGTCACGATCACGAACCGCTTTCGCGCCGTGCCGCGATGCTGCATGCGGGAGACGACCTCCTGCCCGACAAAACACCCCTTGTTGAACGCCACGCCGTGCAGAATGTCGAAGCATGCCTCGTGCGGAAAGGTGTCTCCCAGAGCGTAATCCTTGTCCGCCTCCGGAACGCCCAGTGCGATGCGATGCGCCTCGTAGTCGTCCGAACTGCCGGTCTCGGCGATGCCGGCGTCTCTCGGCCTGATAAGGCGCACACCCAGCTCCGGCAAACGCGGATCGGCGTAGATATCCGGCGAGATCCTAGATGCTCCATCACCCCATGCTGCGTACACGTCCTGGTCCTCGCCGCAATCGCTGATCGCGATCTTGGCGCGTAGTTTGTACAGTGTCAGCCGCTTCACGAGGTCCCTCGCGCACGCCCGCACGGTGTCGAGCACGAAGCCGCGATCGCTGGGCACCACGATGAATTCGAACAGGATTTTGCCTTGCGGCGATAGCAACCCGGCATGCACGGCACTCTGCGTTTTCAACAGATCCAGATCGTTTGTGATCAGATCTTGCAGAAATTTCTGTGCATCCGGCCCTTCCACCGCGACAGTGCTGCGTTCGGGCAGGCGGGCAATCCGTGCCATTGTTGCGTCCAGCAGTTGCTCAGTCAGTCGCGCTCGAGCGGATTAGGTATGCGGGCTCTGCCTCGCGTGCAAGCGGAAGAGGAACCCGGCGGATGACGGAATACTACGATGTCCTGATCAAGGGTGGCACCGTCGTCAATCACGATGGCATCGGCCAGAGGGATATCGGCGTTATCGGTGGCCGCATTGCCGCCATCGGCCGCCTCGATGCAGCCGCTGCCGCCGACCTCGTGGACGCCAGCGACCTCCACGTGCTGCCGGGCGTCATCGACACCCAAGTCCATTTTCGCGAGCCGGGCCTGGAGCAGAAGGAAGATCTTGAAACCGGCAGCCGGGCGGCCGTCGTCGGCGGCGTCACCGCCGTCTTCGAAATGCCCAACACCAAGCCTCTCACGACATCTCCTGACACGCTGTCCGACAAGATCGAGCGAGCGCGCCACCGCATGTTCTGCGATTTCGCGTTTTACGTCGGCGGCACGCGCGAGAACGTTGACGACATCCCAACGCTGGAAAACCTCCAAGGCTCGGCCGGCATCAAGGTCTTCATGGGCGCCTCCACCGGCGACCTTCTGGTCGAGGATGAACCTTCGCTCGATCGCATCATTGCCCGCATCCGCCGTCGTGCCGCCTTCCACTCCGAGGATGAAACGCGGCTGCGCGAGCGCGCCGGGCTGCGCCGCCATGGCGATCCTTCCTCGCACCCGGTCTGGCGTGACGAGATCGCCGCCATGATCGCCACCGAGCGTCTGGTGCGGCTTGCCGAAACGCATCGCAAGCGCATCCACGTGCTGCATATCTCGACCGCCGAGGAGATCGAGTTCCTCGGCCGCCACAAGGAGTGGGCCAGCGTCGAGGTGACGCCGCACCACCTTACCCTCGTCGCTCCCGATTGCTATGAGCGCCTCGGCACGTTCGCGCAGATGAACCCGCCCGTACGCGACGAGCGTCACCGCGCCGCCATCTGGGCCGGAATCGCGTCAGGCGTCGTTGACGTGCTGGGCTCCGACCACGCTCCTCATACGCGCGAGGAGAAGGAGCACCCCTATCCCGAAAGCCATTCCGGCATGACCGGCGTGCAGACGCTGGTTCCCATCATGCTCGATCATGTCAATGCAGGCCGCCTGTCGCTCACCCGCTTCGTCGACCTCACAAGCCACGGCCCGGCACGCCTGTTCGGTCTGCGCGGCAAGGGCCGCCTCGCCGTAGGCTTCGACGCCGACCTTACCGTCGTTGACATGAAGCGTACTGAGACCATTACCCACAACTGGATCCAATCGCGCAGCCGCTGGACGCCCTACGATGGGGTGCAGGTCAAGGGCTGGCCGGTCGGCACTTTCGTGCGCGGCCGCTGCGTCGCCTGGAATGGCGATATCCTGGGGTCCGCCGACGGCGAGCCCGTGCGTTTCCTGGAGGTCTAGAATTCCGCCGCTCTACTGGCGTCGCGCCCTCGCCTGCTCGCGGCTGGTGCCCACACGCTGCAGCGGCGGCAGTGCACGCGCGATGTCCACGGGAAGCCGCTCGACCACCGTCACCGAGGCTCCCACCTGCACGCGCCCGGCAAGATCGATCACCTGCCCGTTCAGCATCCGAAAACAACCCGACGACGCGGCTTGACCGATGGTCTTGGCGTCGTTGGTGCCGTGAATGCGGTACAGCGTGTTGCCGAGATAAATCGCCTTGGCACCCAGTGGATTGCGTAACCCGCCCGTCATTTTCACCGGCAGATTCGGATCGCGCTCCCGCATCTCCGCCGGCGGATGCCAGTCGGGCCATTCGGCAATGCGGGAAATCTTCTCCGTACCTTTCCATGTGAAGCCTTCCCGCCCGACCGAGATCGGATAGCGGTAGGCCTCGGTGCTCGACGACACGAAGAACAGTTGCTTGCCGTGCGTCTCGATCACGATCGAACCCGGCGTATACTGGCTGGCGAACGGCACCAGCTCCGGCGCGATCGGCGACACGGAAGGCCGTGCGCCGCCATCGACCACGTCCGGATTTTCCCGGCCGCCGCGCTCGTAGGGATCGTCCCAAGGTGAATTCCACCAGCCGCCGCGGCGTCCCCGGCGCGGCTCTTCGTCATCCCATCTCGGGGAGGCATAGCGGTCGTCGTAATAGCGGCGGAAGCGCGGTCCGGTGTCGCCCCAACCCCAGGACTGCGCCAGCGCGGCATCCAACGGCGTCATAATAAACAATATGAGCATCAGGATGTTACGCATGTCCGTTCCCTTGGTGACTTGTGGAGCTATATGGGGGGCCAATTGGGGCAAAACGAGTCTGGGCGCCAGTGTCTTCGAAAATAGTTGACGCCGACCAAAATTCCGGACGAAACACGGTGTCCGTTGACTGCGCATGGCCCTGCGCAGGCGTCCTTATGGGGAAGTTGAAATGTCCGAGCATGCTTCCGGCCGTGATCTCGCTGACGTCGAGAAGGTGGTGTGGACATATCTCGACGGATTGCACGAAGGAGATACGCAGAAGCTGGCCTCTGCGTTTCACGAGGTCAGCCATCTCTATGCACTGGGGCCGGACGGCGTCATGGATGTTCCGCGCGCGGACTGGCTGAAAATGGTCTCCGGCCGGCCGTCGCCGAAGTCTCAGGCGCTCGAGCGCACCGATCGCATCGTCTCGGTCGATTTTTCCGGCCCGGAAACGGCCTGCGTGAAACTCGAGTGCGCGGTCCCGCCGCGCTATTTCACCGACTACCTGACCCTGCTGAAGTTCAAGGACGGCTGGCGGGTCGTCTCGAAAACATTCCGCACAACCGTCCGCGGCTGACGCCCGTCAATTTGCCGTGATCAGTCGTCGTCACGGCTGGTTCGCGCTACGCGCGACGGCAGGCCTTTCAGCACAACGACCTGCGTGCCCACGCCGACGCGGCGCGACAGGTCCACGACATGGCCGTTCATCATGCGGAAGCAGCCGGACGAGTTGGCGCGGCCGATGCTCTGGGCGCTGTTCGTGCCATGGATGCGATAGAGCGAGTTGCCGAGATACAGGGCCTTGGCGCCGAGCGGATTGCGCACGCCGCCCGTCATTTTCTCAGGCAGGCTCCTATCGCGCTCGCGCATTTCCTTGGGCGGATGCCAGTCGGGCCAATCAGCCACACGCGAGATGCGTTCGCGGCCGGTCCACGAGAAACCTTCGCGTCCCACTGAAATCGGATAACGCAGCGCCGTCGATCGCGACTGGACCAGATAGAGCCTGCGACCCGAGGAATCGATCACGATCGTGCCCGGCGCATAGTTGCCCGCAAACGCCACCTTCTCCGGCGACACCGGAGAAACCGATGGACGACCGCCACCATCGAGAAGCTTGGGGCCGGGACCCCGGCGGCGGCCCTCGCCCGCAAACGGATTAGGGCTGTTCTGCGGCGGCTCTTCGGAGCGCTGCGGAGCTGCATAACCGCCGCGGTCATATATGCTGGGCTGGTGCCACGGAACCCAATTCTGTGCCGCCGCTGGTTGGAATGCCGCAAACGTCAACGCTGCGGCGACGAAAACCCGCTTCATCGTTCGTCCCTCATGCAAATGGGATGGCCTTGAGCCCCGTATAGAGGGTTAACGCTCCCCGGCCAGTCTTCCTTGTCAACAAGGTTACCGCGCCAGCTCTCGAGCGCAAAGTCGCGTTGTCGTCACAAGAGGCTCGTGCGGCAACCGGCTTTGGCAGAGACGCCAGATCGGCTAGGTTAATCGCGTGTCGGTGAGGACGTGGGGAACGACAATGCAAACGACAGGAAGCGGCCTCAAGCCGGCCGGCACGACCGCCACGTCGATTGGCGTCGCGGCAGCACGAGAGGCCGCCGGCCGGACCGGCGAAATCAGGATCAGCCCGCACTCCAACATGGTCTACTGGTGGATCGTCTGGGTCTACGGCTACATCTGCGCGCTCGCGATCAACATCAATCACGTCGGCGTCCAGCTGTCCGGCAAGCTCATCAAATTCCATCCGTCGGCCTGGGTCGGCCTTTCGTTCCTGCTGCTCGTCGTCTTCGTGATTGTTTTCACCAACGTGCGCGCGCGCGTGCTGCACACGTTTCTCATCATGGCGACCCTGGCGCTCATCGCCATCGGCATCGACTGGACCTACGGACTCAGCCGCATCGTTGGCTGGGTGCCCGAGCTGGTCGTCCAGATGAATCTCGCCTTCTACATGGTGTTTTCTACGGCGCTGATGGTGCTGTGGTTCCTCGTCGTGTTCCTCATCGACCGGTCCACCGTCTGGCGCTTCACGTCGGGCCAGGTGATGGAGACACATCGTCTCGGGCAGGCAGCGGCCCACGTCTACGATACGCGCGGCATGCTGATGAAGCGGATGCCCGACGACCTCTTCCGGCACAAGATCCTGGGGCTTGGCATTCTCGGCTTCGGTACCGGCGATCTCATCTTCAAGCCGGCAGCGCCCGGCGCCGAGCCCTTCATTCTGGAGAACGTCTGGAGGGTCAACGAGCGGCAGCGGGAGATCGAACGCCTCATCATCTCGTCGGGCAGCCCGATCTAAGGTTGGAAGCGGACGCACGGACGCCGAAAACGCGTCCACGCGAAATGAACGCTCTAGGCCGTGAACGCGCGGTCATCTTGCATGTGCCTTCAGGAATTTGCACACCCTATCGATGGTTCGAGCTTTCAGCTCCGGGGGCTCCTTCCAGGGATAGACCGTCACCTCGGCATTCGGCGCCAGCGAAGCAATGTCGACACAAGTCTGATAGGCGTGCGCAGGCGTATCGTCCGGCAGCACGAGTATCGGCGTCTGGCAGTTCCGCGCAAAGTCGCGCGACACGCTGAAAACGAAGTCCGATCGCGCACGGAAGAGGTTCTGCAGGTAAGTCTCGATGATCGCCATCGGCACCTCTGGCTTCCGCTCGCGGAATTCCTTGGCCCAGCCCACGCGACTATGGTTCACCATCACCTCCGGATCTTCCGGACGGAAGCCGATAGGCTGGCTGATGACCGCTCCGACGATGCGGTCTGGAGCCCGCTCCATCAGCTTGAGCGCAAAGGAACCGCCGATGCAGTTGCCGAAGAACAGGAACTGGCGGACGCCCAGGTGATCCATGAGCGCGAGTTGGTCGTTGGCGAAAGCGTCCCACGGCTTGTCGGCCGGCACCGGGCCGGTGGATTCACCGTTGGTGGCGTTGCGCTGGTCCATGGTGATCACACGGAACTCGGCCTTGGCCTCCTCCATCATGTTGATGACCGCGTTTGGCCAGTTGACGATCCGCGAGTTCAGGCCGCCGCCCGGAATGGCGAGGAGCGGGAAGCCCGAACCCACCTCCTGGTAGCGGAGGCGAACGCCGTCCTTCTCGTAGAACCCCGTTTTGACTGAACTCAAGTCACCCCCCCTTTGTTCTCGATCGAGGCGCTGCTTAGGTAATTCTGAGAGCTAACGCAGGTTAGCCGCGAGCGCAGCGATTTGTAAGGTGGCGATAACAGAGGCTGCGCACCCCGCCGCGCTCAGCGAATGAAGAAGTGCCACGTCCCGTCGGCGCCGATGCCGAGCTTATAGTGCGTGTATCGCCCCGTCTGCTTCATGTCCCGGAACGCCGCCCCCGGGACGAGACGCATGAGCTCGACCTCCTGCGCCGGCGTCAGCGAATCGAGCTTCATTTCGGCGAAGTAGGGCCACACGTACACCCTGTTGTTCTCGAGATCCTTGCCGATCGGCAGCACCGTGTATCCCGCATCGAGGAGCTGGCCGAGGATGGCGAGGATTTCCCGCCCCTCGCCGTCCGCCGATACCTGCCGCCAATGCTGGATAGGATCGGGCGTGGGTGTCTCGGCAATAATGGGCTTTATTTCATTGAGCTCGACGGCAATTCGCAAGTCGTCCATCTTGCCCGAACGCACAGCCGTCAGGATGGCCTCGCGCATTTCCCGCACCGGCTCGGGCAGATCGTCCGTGCCGTAGTGAACGACGGGCGCCGGCTTCGCCGCCCCGGCGGCGCCGGACTTCTGCCTGACGGTCTGCGCCCAGGCGCTGTCCGTTCGGCAAGCGTGGACAAGCCCCAGAAGCACAAGTAGGAATATCGCTACAGGAGCTGCCGCAAAGCGCATGTGATGCGGCATGGGAGGGTTCCATCTTGGATTTGCGGCACCACCATAGGGCGCAGGCTGGCGCATGCGCAAATGCCCAGCGAACTCTTCCGCGTGGCGCCACGATCGCGACTGTCAGGCATGCGCCGCGGGTAACTTGATGACGTTTGTTCCCAACCCGTTGGTCATTCCTGTCGGCATTATCATCGGCGTTCTCATAACTGCACCCGTCGGCCCCATCAACGTTCTGAGCCTGCAGCGCGCTATCGAACGTGGCTTCTGGGGCGGTGTGGCCGCCGGCCTCGGTGTCGCGCTCGGCGACGGCCTCATCGCTCTCCTGGCAGCGCTGGGCGTGAACGCGGTCTCCGGCGCCATCAGGCATCATCGCTTTGCCATCCAGTCGGTCGGCGGCTTGGTCCTGCTGCTGCTCGCGGCGCGCCTCTTTTTCACCGAGCCGCGCATCAATCCCGACCAGGGCCAGTCCGGCGAGGAGACTTCGCTCGGAGATTTCGCTTGGGACATCCCGCAGATGTTCTTCCTCACCATCACCAATCCCGGCGCGGTGCTCGGCCTGTTCGCCGTTTTCAGCGGCGTCGGCACCTTCGTTGAACTCGAAACCAACGTCGATGTGCTGACCATGGTCGCGGCCATCATGGGTGGCAGCCTGGTCTCATGGATCGCCTTGTCGCATCTCATCAGCAGCATCCGGCACCACCTGGACCTTAACAAGCTGCGCCTCATCAATCGGGGCGCCGGCGTGCTGATGTTCGGCTTCGGCCTGATGCTCCTGGGCGAGGTCATGTTGAAGGGGCCTGCAATCGTACCGGGGTAGATGTCAGCTCAGGGCACCCGGCCCAGACCTACGCAAACGCCCACTCCACCACTGCCTGGCAATGCAGCTCAGTCGTGGAGAACGTCACGATGCTTGTATCGTCTGGCCGGATCAGCAGCGGAATCTCGGTGCATCCGAGAATGACGCCCTGGGCACCTCGGCTCTGCAGACCTTTCATGATCTCGACGTAGCGCCGGCGGGTCTCGTCGCGGAAGATGTTATGGGCGAGTTCGCGCTGGATGCTGTCATGGATGTACGCGCGCTCCGCATCGTTCGGGATCATCGTCGTGATGCCGTAACGCGCCAGAACGTCGGGATAGAAATTTTGCTCCATCGTGTCGCGCACGCCGAGCAGCGCAACTTTCTCCAATCCCGCTGATTGGATCTTGCGCGCCGTCGCATCTGCAATGTGCAGGAACGGGATAGAGATCTCCCGCTCGACCTGCGGCACGAACTGGTGCGCACCGTTGCAGCAGAGGGCGATGAAGTCGGCGCCCGCCCGTTCGACCCTCTGCGCGGCGGCGAGAAGTATGCTACGCGCCGCCTCCTCGTCCCTCCGGCTCGTCGCCTGCGCATACCCCTCCCGGTTCACGCTCGCCAGAACGAGATCGGCGGAATTGGCGCCACCGAGCCGCTCTTGCACGATCTCGTTGAGCCGGCGGTAGTATTCGGCCGTCGATATCCAGGTCAGCCCGCCGATCAGACCGATCCTCTGCATTGCCCGGCTCCGGATGATTGCGCGCCGCCTGCTCAGATTCTAGGCGAGAAGACCGATCCTCGGCAACATCGGCCGAGCGGCTCTTCGCGGATGGCGCTGCAATCGTGCCCGCCAACGACTGCCGTTGCGTCCGCGCAGGCTAATGGGCCGCGCGGGGCAGCGTGAACTCGCCTGACCGGATGCGCGTACCAAGACCGGTGGCCAGCACCGCCACGGCATCCTCGCCGTAGGCCGCCACGAGGTCGCTCAAGGCCGTGAACAGCGCCGCATAAGCCATATGCTCCGGCGCCAGCCCGCTCGCGGCGCCGTCCTCCCACGCCTGCAAAATGAAATGCAGTGCTTTCAGCGAATCATCGTCGCTTGCGGCAAGGCCGAAGTCGTCCAGGTCCATGATCCCCCAGTCCCTTCAAAGTCACGTTCCGCGATGGCGACAGACGCCGATTCCAGAGCCGCTTGCTCTTGTGCCTAGAGCGATCGTTTCACATGGAAGCGCTTCCCGCTTTCATGTGAAGCGTGAATCGCACTCCAAATGTATGAAATAGAGCAGGATTCACGTTTCGGCCGATGTGTCTCGTGTGAGGCGAGGCATTCCATCCGAAACGATCCTGCTCTAGCACAGCCACGCCGACGTGCGGCAGCGGCCTGTCGAAAAGGTGAATGAGCAACCCTACCAGCTCACGGCACGCTTTTGACGAGTGCATCCGAGAGTTGCGTTCCTTCCGCGAGGAAGCGGTCGATGGCCGTCTGCGCGGACGGCGTGCACGTCTGGTAAGTGCGGCTGTAGCTGCGGTAACCGGTATTAAAGCTGCGCGTCAGCTTGGCCCGGCGCAACGCGGACGATCCTTCGCCCTCCATGAGGTCACGCATGCGCTCGCGCCAGAGCTGGCCGTCACTGTTGCCGCACAGTTCGCGCAGATAGTGAACGGCACCCAGAATCTCCGATAGGCGCAACAGCCTTTCGTCGTAGGGCTTGACGTCCTGCGCGCGCGCTGTCGCGGCCGGGAGAAACACCAGCGCCAGGCAAACGGCAAGATGTGATCCGCGTCGAGTCATACGCCCACGATCATACTCGGATTCACCGTTCATCGAGAGCGGCGAAAAGCTCCCAGGCGCGCTGAATGATCGCCTGTGCCCCCGGCGTCAGGCGATAGCCCGCAAGAGCGTCGAGGCGCACGAATCGCGCCGTCACCACATCGCTGCCCGCCATCGGCTCTCCACTAATCCAGCGCCCGAAATACACAGACAGAACATAATGCGCCGTGAGCTGGCCCTCGGCACCCTGGATCAGCACGTCATGCACATCCGTCAGCCCCAGGATCTCTGCCTCGATGCCGGTTTCCTCGCCGACCTCACGCAGCGCCGCCGCCATGGCACGTTCGCCCGGCTCGATGTGCCCGCCGGGCAGGCTCCACGTTCCCGGCAACGCCCCCTTGCCGCGCTCGACGAGCAGCACGAGCCCGTCGCGAAAGATCGCGGCGCTGGCAGCAGGGCGCGGCCACGTCGGTCGCGTAAGAGGGTCATGTGGCGGCATCATGCGGGCCTTCACCGGACACATGCGCAACCTAACCAGTTGCATCGCCGGCGTCGATCATCCGGCATGCAATGCTTCGCTGTTGCGCGCTAACCATGCCCGGCTATGGTGAACGCCACGGCAGCAGGGAGACACCGGATGACGCCTTGGGCACGCGGACGATCGGCCGGGATGCTGGTCTTGGCCACGCTTGGCTCGCTCGCAGTCTCGCCTGCACCGCTCTCCGCCCAGTACGGCAAGGGAGGCGCCGAGGGCCGCGCGCCCTACGCTTACCAGCCGCGGGATCGCAACGAGGCCGGCCGCTTCGACTACTACGCCCTGGTGCTCTCCTGGAGCCCGACCTTTTGCGCCAGCCAGCGCGACCGCGACGACCCGCAATGCAACGCCCGCGACGGCCGCCAGTACGCCTTCGTTCTGCACGGCCTGTGGCCCCAGCACGAGCGCGGCTGGCCCGAGAACTGCCCGACGCGTGATCGCGCCTTCGTGCCGCGCCCCACGATCGACCGCATGCTCGACATCATGCCGAGCCCGCGCCTCGTCATTCACGAGTACCGCAAGCACGGCACCTGCTCGGGCCTCGCGCCCGACAGCTATTACGATCTCGCGCGACGCCTGTACGCCAAGGTGAAAATTCCGCCCCGCTTCGTGCGGCCCAATCAGTCGTTCTTCGTCACGCCGGGCGATCTGCGCGAGGAATTCCTGTCCGCCAATCCTAACTTGAAGGACGACTCCGTCGCCGTCAGTTGCGGCGGGCCGGGCGGACGCTTGCGCGAGGTGCGCATCTGCTTCTCGCGCGAGGGCGAGTTCCGCCCCTGCGGCCGCAACGAGGAGCCGCGACGCCTGTGCTCTCAGCCGCGCATGTACGTCCCGCCCGTGCGCGGCAGCAGTCGCAGCCCGGACCGCGAACGGTCCCCCCTCCCGGGCCCCCTGGATCGGCGGATTTAGAAAGGAGATGGTGGTGGCGCCAGGGCAGCGTCATGCCGCGACCGTAAAGTCCAAGACTCAATATCCGAAGACTTCGTAATCGCGCGCATAAAGCGCGCGGATCTTGCGGCGTTGCGCTTCGCTGACGGCAAATGGCCTGGAGCGCGCGGCTCCCGAGCGATTGAAATGGGGAACGCCGT
The DNA here is from genome assembly GCA_902826715.1 of uncultured Hyphomicrobiales bacterium. Classification (GTDB taxonomy): domain Bacteria; phylum Pseudomonadota; class Alphaproteobacteria; order Rhizobiales; family Hyphomicrobiaceae; genus CADEFX01. Next base: position 12,318 of record CADEFX010000013.1, read on the forward strand.
CGAGGCCCTCGAGAAGGTCGCGTCCCGACATCTCCCCGATGATCCTCAGATCCTCCTCCAGCGTTTCGACCTTGCCGATATGAGCATAGTCGATGTGCTCACGCGCGATGGACAATGTCTGTGGCTTCCAGTGGATATTGACCTCTGCGGGCGCAACGGCCAGGCAATGTTCCAGATATTCGAGGAAAATTTCGAAGTTCCGATGCTGGTCACCGTCGGGATCGTAGCCAAGCGTCCACATGCCCTTTTCTTGGGCCGAGGCATGCTTCAATCGTTCGGGAGTGCCGAAGACCTGGGATGGCTTGCCGCCAAACAGCATCATGAAAGCGGAAACTGTTCGTGCGACGGGATCTCGCACGAACGTAAAGCGAAAGCAGTCTGGATCGCCGAGTGAATCGAGATGCGCTTCGGCGTACCGGACGCCCTGGCGAATGCCTGACGCTCCGTGCAGTTTATGCAGTGGAACGAAATCTCCGCAGTCAAGTCGATGCACAAGTTGCGTCAAGCTGGAGCAAGCCGCTTTGGGATTTTTGACGTAAAGCATGCGTCCATCGCAGGACGAAACTGCCCGTCGCAAAGCCTGCCCCAGCGGCAAAGGCAGATCCGCCATCGCTGCCTTACCCCGGTAGTAACCAGTTAGCCTGCCGAGGACACGATATTTGAGCGCCCGAACGCCGCGCTGGGGAAGGCCGAATCTGGGGAATGCAATGTGCTTTTCATGGCTGCCGTCGCGCCCACCATTTGAAAAGCTCATCACCACTTCGCCTTGTCACATCGACAGCCACTGCAGAGTGGGCGGCGTTTCTTCGCTACCGCATGCACTCCACAGGCGGATAACGGCGATTTATTGTTCCGGCGAAGAACGTGCGCGGATTCGAACATGATGGCAAATGGTGAGGCGAGTTCCACGCTTGCCTTCGTCCGGATGATGTGAGCGGAGTTTAGCGCATGTCGATCGACAGAAGACTACTTTTGCGCGGCGCGCTTGGGGCCGGCGCTGCCAGTTTTGCTTCGCGGCGGGCAGCAGCGGAGCCCGGCAGTTATGACACAGCCTCCCAAGCGATACGAAGCCCGCTGCAACGTGCGCCCAGGGATCGGGAACTCGTGCGATTTGCGACCCTGGCGGCCAACAGCCACAACACTCAACCCTGGCAGTTCAGCACGAGCACAACTGGTTTCACCATCGCTCCGGACCTTTCCCGACGATGTCCTGCGGTCGATCCGGACGACCATCACCTTTTCGTCAGCCTCGGATGCGCTGCGGAGAATCTCGTCCTTGCAGCAGCTTCGCTGGGGCTGCGGGCGGCACCTCGGTTAGACAATGGCTCCATAGTGGCCGATCTCGAAGCGGCGCCCGTGGTGCGATCGGCCCTGTTCGAGGCCATCCCCCAACGGCAAAGCACACGTGCCAGGTATGACGGCCGGCCGGTGGCACCCGACGTCCTGGCCTCGCTGGAGAAGGCCTGCAGCGAGCCGGGCGTGTCTGCGATGCTCATAACCGACAGAAAAAAGATGGGAGCTGTTGGCGAGTACGTCCTCCAAGGCAATTCGGCGCAGATGCGCGACAAGGCCTTCATGGATGAGCTCGTGACCTGGATGCGGTTCAGCGAGGCCGACGCACTGACCACGAAGGACGGCCTTTTCTCGCGCGCCTCCGGGAATCCGGCCCTTCCAACATGGATCGCGCGGCCCCTGCTCCGTTTTGTCTTCACCGAAAGCGGCGAGAACCAGAAGTATCGCGAGCACATCCAAAGCTCCGCGGGAATCATCGTCTTGACGGCAGACGTTGCCGACCGCGCGCATTGGATCGCGGTAGGACGCGCCTGCCAGCGCTTCGGACTGCAAGCGACGGCCCTCGGCCTCAAGTACGCGTTTATCAATCAGCCGGTCGAAATCGCATCTCTAAGGGCGGACTTCGCGTCCTATCTGGGTCTCGGTGAGCGCCGCCCGGATATCGTCGTGCGTTTTGGCGTCGGACCCGACCTGCCGAAATCGCTACGCCGACCTGCGCATGAGGTGATGCGCGCGTCGCAATAGGATCACCAAGTCTGCGGTAGACTAAACCCCGAGCTTCTTCTTCAGCGCGTCGTTGACCGCCTGCGGATTGGCCTTGCCACCCGACTGCTTCATCACCTGGCCGACGAACCAGCCGATCATCGACGGCTTTGCCTGCACCTGCGCCACCTTGTCGGGGTTGGCAGCGATGATGGCATCGACAGCGGTCTCGATGGCGCCGGTGTCCGTCACCTGCTTCATGCCGCGCGTCTCGACGATTTCCGCTGGATCGCCACCCTCCGCCCACACGATCTCGAACAGATCCTTGGCGATCTTGCCGGAGATCGTGCCCGACGCGATGAGATCGACGATGCCACCGAGCTGCGCCGCCGTCATCGGCGAGTGCTCGATGTCGAGCCCCTCCTTGTTCAGCCGCCCGAACAGCTCGTTGTTGACCCAGTTCGCGGCCAGCTTGCCATCGCGCCCTTTGGCCACCTGCTCGAAGTAGTTCGCCGCCTCCTTCTCCGCGACCAGAACGGCGGCGTCGTAGGGCGACAGTCCGAACACCTTCGTGAAACGCGCGAGCTTCTCGTCCGGCAACTCCGGCAGCTTCGCCTTGAAGGCATCGACATAGTCCTGCGTCATCTCCAGCGGCAGCAGGTCCGGATCGGGGAAATAGCGATAGTCGTGCGCCTCCTCCTTGGATCGCATCGAGCGCGTCACGCCCCTGGCCGCATCGAACAGCCGCGTCTCCTGATCGATCGTGCCGCCATCCTCGATGATGCCGATCTGCCGCCGCGCCTCCACCTCGATCGCCTGGCCGATGAAGCGGATGGAGTTGACGTTCTTGATCTCGCAGCGGGTGCCGAGCGGCGCGCCGGGCTTGCGTACCGACACGTTGACGTCGGCGCGCAGGTTCCCCTTCTCCATGTCGCCGTCGCAGGTATCGAGGTAGCGCAGGATCGTGCGCAGCTTGGACACGTAAGCCTGCGCCTGCTTCGCCGAGCGCATGTCGGGCTTGGAAACGATCTCCATCAGCGCCACGCCGGAGCGATTGAGGTCCACGTATGAGCTGTCCGGGCTTTGGTCGTGGATCGACTTGCCTGCGTCCTGCTCCAGATGCAGCCGCTCGATGCCGACCGTCATGCTCTCGCCGTCGACTTCGATCAGGATCTCGCCCTCGCCGACGATGGGCTGCTTGTACTGGCTGATCTGGTAGCCCTGCGGCAGATCAGGATAGAAATAGTTCTTGCGGTCGAACACGCTCTTGAGATTGATCTGCGCTTTGAGGCCCAGCCCCGTGCGGACCGCCTGCGCGATGCATTCCTCGTTGATCACCGGCAGCATGCCGGGCATGGCCGCATCCACCAGCGATACGTGCGAATTGGGCTCGGCCCCGAACGCCGTCGACGCCCCCGAGAACAGCTTGGCCTTGGAGTTCACCTGGGCATGCACCTCCATGCCCACCACGATCTCCCAATCGCCCGTCTCGCCCTTGACGAGATTGCTCACCTTGCCATTCGCCTTCGTCTGCATGCTCTCGCTCTCACTCACGCCCGCTTGGTCTACCACCCCTCACCCCAACCCTCTCCCTAAGGGAGAGGGAGAAGACTGCCGTCGCATCACCACCGTGCATCACACTCACGATCCGCCATGCTCTGAAACGAGCCCATCCTCAATTCCCTCTCCCCAAGGGGGAGAGGGTTAGGGTGAGGGGGCTCGCATGGCGTCCGTCTCAGCTCAGCTATCCAACTCCATTCGCATCGCGTCGGCCAGTCGTTGCCCAAAATAGGCTCTATCACCCCTCACCCCGACCCTCTCCCTAAGGGAGAGGAGCAGGCCGCCGCCGGTACTATCGCCTCACTTCACCCACTCCGGACACGCCAACCTTTGTGGTCAATCGCATATTGTCGTCTTGACCAAACCGGCGCGCCATTGTTGCCGTCGCACCAGCCACACGCTCATTCCCTCTCCCCAAGGGGGAGAGGGTTAGGGTGAGGGGGCTCGCAAACCATCGCCCTTCTATACGCCGCGCTGCTCCAACGTATGAAAAATCTCGTCGGGCACACCGTCCATATTGGCCAGCACATCATCGTTGCCGAAGCGCAGGACCAGGTAACCCATCGCACCCAGCGCGTCGGTTCGCACCGCATCGGCAGCAAGCCGCCCATCATGCGTCGGGCCATCAATCTCCAAGATCAGCTTTGCATCGAAGCACAGGAAATCCACCACATAGCGATCCAGAGGAACCTGCCTGCGAAACTTGAAGCCTCCTAACCTGCGATTGCGGAGATGCGACCACAGAAGTTCCTCTGGCGCCGTCTGAGCACGCCTGAGATGACGAGCCAACCCAGCCTTGCGCCCCATCTCACTTACGCCCGCTTGCGCGTAATATATCCGATCCAGGTCCAGACGAATCCCAGCAGAAACGACACGATGAATACGCCGGCGATGAGCCGCGCGTGCACCTCGACCAGGCCCAGCGCGCGCAGCAGTCCGGCAAACATGATCCCGCCCACACCCGAGGCGAATGCGCCGACCACGATCTTCTGCGCCTGGTCGGCATAGCGCCCGACCATGAATCCGGCGAGAACCGTGCCGAGGTTCATGAACGACAGAACCAACACCTCGACCAGCTCCGGTGGCAGTTTCACGCGCGCGCTCGCCTCACGATGTCTTGCCTTCGATCTGGTCGCGCAGCTTCTCTTCCTCGTATTGGATGAACCAGCCGATCATCTGCCGCCACAGCGCCTCGCACAAATCCGGCGGCAGGCCTTTCTCAGTGGCCAGCGCCCGCACCTTGTCGAACACCTGCTGATTGCGCCACGGCACATTGGCTTCCTGCTTGAGGTCGAGCTTGATCTGCCAGGCCCGCTCGACGTAGCCGAACCGCTCCGCGATCATGCTGACCAGCGCCTTGTCGCACCGGTCGATCTCGACACGGACCTGACTGAGATCGGCGCAATCCTTGGGTGCCCGCGGGCTCATATCTCGTCTCCTTGCTTGGCTCGCGGCATGGAGGCCGTCTAGCCCTTTGCTCCAACCCACCACGAATTATCGACGTGGAAATGCCCCGCCGCATCCTCGATCACCTGCGCCGCCGAGAACAACGTGGCCTCATCAAACGGCTTGCCGATCAGCTGCAGTCCGAGCGGCGTTCCCTGCCCCGACAATCCGCCCGGAACGGAGATGCCGGGCAGGCCGGCCATGTTCACCGTGACCGTGAAGATATCTTCAAGGTACATGGCGATCGGATCGCCCGCTTTCTCCCCGAAGCCGAACGCCGGGCTCGGCGTCGTCGGCGTCAACACCACGTCGACCTTGCTCCAGGCGTCGTCGAAATCCTTCTTGATCAGCGTCCGCACCTTCTGCGCCTTGAGGTAATAAGCGTCGTAGTAGCCCGCCGACAGCACGTAGGTGCCGATCAGCACGCGCCGCCGCACCTCCTTGCCGAAGCCTGCTGCACGCGTGCGCTCGTAGGTATCGATCAGATCCTCGCCCGGCACGCGCAGCCCGTAACGCACGCCGTCGTAGCGCGCGAGGTTCGACGAGCACTCGGCCGGCGCCACGATGTAGTAGGCCGGTAGGGCATATTTCGTATGCGGCAGCGAGATATCATGGACCGTCGCGCCCGCCGCCTTGAGCCAGGCAATGCCGCGCTGCCACAGATCGTCGATCTCCGGCGACATGCCGTTGACGCGATATTCCTTCGGCACGCCGACCCGCAGGCCTTTGATGCTCCGCCCGAGCGCCGCCTCATAGTCCGGCACCGGCGTATCGACCGAGGTCGAATCCTTGGGATCGTAGCTCGCCATGGTGCCAAGCAGAACCGCCGCATCGCGCACGGTCTTGGCAATGGGCCCCGCTTGATCCAGCGACGACGCGAACGCCACGATGCCCCAGCGCGAGCAACGCCCGTAAGTCGGCTTGATGCCCACCGTGCCGGTCAGGGCTGCGGGCTGGCGGATCGACCCACCGGTATCCGTGGCCGTTGCGCCCAGGCACAAATCGGCAGCCACTGCCGCAGACGAGCCGCCCGAAGACCCGCCGGGCACGAGGTTGGTATTTGAAAGCGCGCCGCTCGCGGCCTTGCGCCGCCACGGGTTGACCACCGGCCCGAACCGGCTGGTCTCGTTCGACGAACCCATGGCGAACTCGTCGTTGTTGAGCTTGCCCAGCATCACCGCGCCCGCATCGAACAGGTTCTGCGTCACGGTCGATTCATAGGTCGGCGTGAACTCGCCAAGGACGTTGGAACAGGCCGTGGTGCGCACGCCGGCCGTGCAGAACAGGTCCTTGATGCCGAGCGGCAAGCCTTCGAGCGGGCCGGCCGTCCCCTTCGCCAGCCGCGCATCGCTGGCCGCCGCCTGCTTCAGTGCCCGCTCCGGCGTCGGCAGCACATAGGCATTGAGAGCGGCATTGCCAGCCTCGATGGCCTTGACGAAAGCCTGTGTCAGCTCCGTCGCGCTGAACTGCTTTTTCTTCAGGCCTTCGCGTGCGTCGGCCAGCGTCAGCCGTGTGACATCGCTCATGCGCCGGCCACTCCTTCCGCCACAAGCGCTTTCTCGTAGAACACGGAGTAGCCCGAGTCCGGGTAGTCGAGCACCGCGCCACAGCGATTGAACCCGCCGCGCTCATAGACGCGCCAGGCCGCAGCATGCCGATCACCTGTCTCGAGCACCAGGCGCGTCAATTCCTCTCGCCGCGCCAGCGTCTCGACCTCCGCCAGGATGCGCCCACCTATCCCCTGCCCCTGATGCGACGGCCGCGTGTACATGCGCTTGACCTCTCCGATGCCGTCTTCGTGGCGCCGCAAGGCACCACAGGCGACGGCATTGCCGCTGTCGCGCGCCACGAACACAGTGGTATCCGGCCGCGCCATCTCCTCCGCCGTCATGTGGAAGACAAACTCGGCCGGCGTCAGCGCCAGGAGCGTCGTGTTCAACTCGGCGATGAGATGGCGCACGTCGTCCTGACGCGGATCCTCGGGGCGGATTGTGATGCTACCCATGCCTCACTCGATCACCTTTGGCACCACGAAAAAATGGTCCTCCGAAGCCGGCGCGTTCTTCACGATGTCGTCGGCCTTGTCGCCGTCCGTTACCACATCCGCGCGCTTCTTCAGCGTCATGGGGATGACGCGCGTCATCGGCTCCACGCCGTCCGTCTGGACCTCGTCGAGTTGTGTCACCCAGTCGAGGATGCCCGACAGCTCGCCTTGCAGCGACGTGGCCTCCTCATCGGTGATCCTGATCCGCGCCAGGCGCGCGATCCGGCGGACGGTCGCTTCATCGACCTGCATGGCCCGAGCCTTTATGCTGGAAATTCAACACGCGTTGCGGCATCTCATAACCTCGATACCCGTGCCGCGCAACGGGCCCGCAGACGCAGTTCGAGGAGGCAGGATATCATGGCTGAGCTCAAAGAGGCCGCACAGCGCGTCCAGCAGCGCGCGCAGGACCTCGGCCTCGACATCACCGTGCGCCAGATGCCGGGATCGACACGCACAGCGGAGGAGGCAGCGACCGCCTGCGGCTGCGCCATCGGCCAAATCGTCAAGTCGTTGGTGTTCAAGGGCCGCACCAGCGGCAAGCCCTACCTGCTGCTGGTCTCAGGGTCGAACCGGGTCAACGAAAAAGGCGTCGCCGCCGTCATCGGCGAGCCTCTGACACGCCCCGATGCCCAGTTCGTCCGCGACATCACCGGCTACGCTATCGGCGGCATTCCGCCGCTCGGCCATGCCAGCCCGCTCGCCACCTATTTCGACCGCGATCTGCTGCGATACGACGTGGTCTGGGCTGCTGCAGGCACGCCCGAAGCCGTCTTCTCCGTAGCGCCGGTAGCGCTCTCAGAGAAAACCGCCGCCACCGTCATTTCCGTGAGCTAGCTGCGTGCCTTGCGCCACAGGGCCGAGATGATGTTGGAGAAATCATCCGTCCAGGGCGTCACGCCCACGTCGTCCACCGCATTGACATACGGCAGCGACAGCACCTCCCGGAAAGCTTGGGGCGAGCGCGTCACCAGCACGACACGCGACGGCACCGCGTCGAGCCCGCGGCCTTTGTTGCGGTCATCCGCCAGCGCCACGAACGCGCCCGGCAGCGCCTTGGCCGTGGCCGAGGCCACGGTTTGCAAGTCCAAGTGCCTGTTGGACACATGCAGCGCCAGGATGCCGTTCGGCGACAGCCTGTCGAGATAAAGGGCAATCGCTTCCTGTGTCAGGAGATGCACGGGAACGGCATCGGAGGAGAAGGCATCGATAAGCAGGTAATCGAAACTGCCCGCACCCTCCCTGGCCAAGGTCAGCCGCGCATCGCCCAGCACCACGTCGGCATTGGGCTGGCACGCCGCCAGGAACGTGAATTGCTTTCGATCACCCGCGATCTTCAGCACAACCGGATCGATCTCGAAGAATCTCCAGCGCTCGTCGGCCCGCGCATGGCACGCCATGGCGCCGGTGCCCAGTCCCACCACGCCAGCACGAAAGCCCGCGCTGCTCTTGCCGGTCGCACGCCGGGCGGCCGTAACGGCGCGGGCCGCCGGCCCGCCAGGATGGTAGTAGACCATCGGCACCGGAGCATGATCAATCGGCTGGCCGTCCTCGTCCTTGATCCGCTGTGCGCCGTGAATGGTCGTTCCATGCAGCAGCGTGCGCACCTGGCCATTGGCGATCGTGGTCACCCGATGCACGCCGAAGAAGCTACGCTCCGCATCGCCACGATTCATCGCCGATGGCAGCAACACCACGGCCAGCGCACCGAGGGCGATGAACGTCGTCTGGCGCAGCGCGCTGGTCGAGTTTACAACCGCGAGCGCACCCACGGTCACGATGATAGCCATGCGGCCCAGCTCGGCCTGCGCCACCGTCATCATTCCCGCCGACAGCGCCGCGGTCATCAGCACCAGGACCAGCGCCGCAGCGCCACCCATCACCGCAAGCTCGCGCAGATCCTGCTTGCCCGGCCGCTTCAGGAAGCCCGGACGCATGGCCATGCCGAGCACCAGCAGCAGCGGAAACTCCCAGATCGAATTGAAGAGCTGCGGCGCCGCGAGGGCCGAGAAGGTTCCGCCCAGCACGCCGCCGAACGACATCCACAGATAGAACTCCGTCACGTGCCCGCTCGAGGGGCGCTGATCATACAGCTCCTTGTGGCACACCATCGTCGTGACGAAGAACGCCAGCGTGCCTCCCGCAGCCGTCATCATCCAGCCGTGGCTTCCGGTCATGGCGATGCCGAACAGCACGATCGCGGTGACGAGCGGCTGCAACAGCAGCATTACGCGATGCGGAACAAGCGGCGAATCGCGAAACACCAGGATGAAGGTGCCGAGGAACATGGCCAGCGGCACCACCCAGAGGAACGGCGCCGCGGCGATATCGGTCGTCACGTAGCTTGTGAACGCGACGAGCAAACCGGACGGAACGAACGCCAGGCAGACCCACCCGGCGCGCCGCGCCCAGGTCGGGCGATCCGTCGCGACATCGCCCGCCGTAGGAGCCACCGCCGTCTCGCTGGAGGCACGCCCAACGCTCAGCGCGCCGCATGTTGCAATCATCAGGCCCAGCACGATGAAGCCGGCAGTCCACATCCCTGCCTGAGTCTTCAAACCCGCGAAGGGCTCCAGCAGCACGGGATAGGCCAAAAGGGCGATCAGGCTGCCGAGGTTCGAGGCGCCATAGAGAAAATACGGGTCGGCGGCGTGCGGATGGCCGGAACGGGCAAACCAGGCCTGCAGCAGCGGCGCATTGGCCGATATGGCGAAGAACGGCAGCCCGACGCCCGCAACGAGTAACCCCATCAACCACAGATACGCATCGCCGGCCATCGGCTCGGACCACGCGGTCGGCAGCCCGATGGGCAGCGACACCACGGCGGCACCCATCACGCAAAGATGCACCAGTGGCACCAGACGAGCCGGAAGTAGGCGGTTCAACGCATGCGCGTAGCAGTAGCCTGCCAGCAGCGCCGCCTGGAAGAAGCACATCGACACCGCCCACACGGACGGCGAGCCGCCGAGTTGCGGCAGCACCATCTTGGCGAACATCGGCTGCACGGAGAACAGCAACACGGCGGAGACGAACAGCGTCACGGTGAAGGCCGCCAGCACCGTCGTCGCATCCCGCGCGACCATCAGTCGGCGAGCGGCCTTTGCCCCCAAAGCAGTGGCGTTCATCGCGCGACCTCCAGCAGAACCCTGCGCGAAGGCTAACGGGCAAAGCTTGAGGTTCGTTAAATGATACCGTTAATCAATGATGAAGGGTCTGCCCCGAAGCCGCGATGCGCCCGACGGCTGATCAGTCGTTGACCTTGAACTTGGACAGGAACGGCCCGATGACATCGGAATAGTCATCGGTCCACGGCCGCAAGCCTCTGCTGTTCAGCTCGTACACCTCGCCGAGCTTGCGGAACGGATCGAGTGCTGCCGCGCTCTTGGAAAAAACAACGACGGTCGAGCTGGTCGACGCATAGCTGCCGTCCGCGGCATCGTCCGATACAACCAGGCCATGCCCCTCCGGCACGAGCGGAGCGATGGCCGCCAGCACGCCTTCGAGATCGAGATAGCGGTTGGAGACGTGCAGCACCACCACGCCCGTCGGCGTGAGCTTGCGCAGGTACAGACGCAGCGCCTCCGCCGTCATCAAATGCACAGGCACCGCATCGGAGGAAAACGCATCGACGACCAAGGCGTCGAATGTCTCATCGGGCTCCTTGGCGAGTGTCAGGCGCGCGTCTCCCAGCACGATGTCCGGGCTGGGCTGGCAGTTCGCCAGATAGGAGAAATTCCGCGCGTTCTTGGCGATGCCCACCATCACGGGATCGATCTCGAAGAAGCGCCACGCCTCGCCGTCCTCCGAGTGGCACGCCATAGAGCCGCTACCCAGGCCGATCACCCCGAAGCGGCCCTTGGTCTCGGCCGGCAGCGCCTCACGCACGAACTTGATCGCGTGCCCCATCGGGCTTGCCTCGTGATAGTAGGTGCCGGGGGTCGTATCGACGACGGGCTCGCCGAACTCGTCACGCACTTTCTGGGCGCCATGCAGCGTCGTGCCGTGCATGAGGATGTTGTATTCGCCCTGCGGGACCACGCGGTAGACGCCGAAGTAGCTGCGCTGCGCTTCGCCCCCCTTTCGTACGGCCGACGGCAGCCACACCACGGCCAGGCACATCATCAGCGCCATCGCCAGCTGCCGCGGCGGCCAGCGATACATCGCCAGCAGAACAAGCCCGAAGACTGCGGCAAGCACTGCGGTCGACCCATAGCGATAGAAGTTGAACTCGAACTTGTCGGCTCCCCAGGGCAGCCACACCAACGCCAGGATAGAGCCGGCAATCATAAGCCACAGCGTCAGCAGCTCATCGCGATCGCGTAACCCCACCCGCAGCGCCCCCGGCCGGCATGCCATCGAGAGCGCCAGCAGAACCGGATACTCGAGAACCTCGGAAAAAATCTTTGGCGCGATCAGCGCGGCGAACAGGCCGCCCAGCACACCCCCGAACGACATCCAGATATAGAACTCGGTGAGATACTGCGGCGCGGGCCGCGATTCATAAAGCGTGCGGTGCGCCACCGTCGCGGACGCGAAAAACACGATCACGCCGATCGATGACGTGATGAACCAGCCCTCGTGCCGCGTTTGCGACAGCATCACGAGCGCTACGACGACCGCAGCCAGGTGCAACGGCAGCAGGATTGGCTGCGGGATCAGGGCGCGCTCGCGAAACACCAGCACGAACGTCAGCAGGTAAAGCGCCAGCGGCAGCACCCACAGCAGTGGCGCGGAGGCAACGTCCGTTGTCACATGATTGGTGAACGCGGTGAGCAATGCCGACGGCACGAAGGCAAGCCCGACCCAGCCCAGCCGGGCCAGCCCGCTTGGCGCCTCGACCGGCGCGCCCGTGGGCGTCGCGGGCACGCTCGCATCGCGCACACGGTAGAGCATGAAGAAGCAAGCGCCGATCATGGCCCACAGCACCAGGAAGCCGCCGGCCCAGGTTCGGCTCAGCGCCTGCAGCCCCAACATCGGCTCCAGGACAAACGGATAGCTCAGCAGCGCCAGCAGGCTGCCGAGATTGCTCGCCGCATAGAGAAAGTATGGATCGCGACCGTGCGGATGCCCGGAGCGCGCGAACCAGGCCTGCAGCAGCGGCGCATTCGCCGCTACCGCGAAGAACGGCGGGCCGATCGCAATCGCGAACAGGCTCATCTGCCACAGATACGGATCGCCCGCAGGCGGCTCGAGCCAGCTCGCCGGAATGCCGATGGGCAGTGCCACCAGTGCTGCGGCAAAAACCGCGAGGTGCACGAAGCCACCGGCGCGTGGCGGCAGAAACCGGATTAGCAGGTGCGCGTAGACGTATCCCGCCAGCAGCGCCGCCTGGAAGAAGCACATGGCGACCGCCCACACCGACGGCGAGCCGCCGAGCACGGGCAGCACCATCTTGGCGAACAACGGTTGCACCGAGAACAGCAGCAGCGCCGAGACGAACGTCGTTGCCGTATAAAGCCACAGCATCGGCGCCGATCCGGGCTTCGTGGCCACGACCGCGTCGGCACGCGGAGCCGCCGGCGCGCCATCGCCGGACGAGTCAGCGATGGCATCGTTCATGCTGCTGGGCTCCGCCTTCACTCGAACCGGGGGTATGGATTGGTCTCCCGATCAGACGCTCACAGTCTCCCCGATCTTCGGCACGGCGACCTTGTGGCCTTTCATCTCCGCGACAAACTTGCTCGCATCGGGGTCGAGCATGCCCTCGAACGTGCCGTAGTGGCAGGGCAGGATAGTCTTGAACGAAAAGAACTTCTTGCACGCGAACGCTGCCGCCTTGGCGCCCATCGTGAAGCGGTCGCCGATCGGCACGATGCCAACGTCAGGTTTGTGGAACTCTGCAATCAGCTCCATGCCGGAGAACATGTCCGTATCACCCATGTGATAGACCGTGCGGCCTTCCTTCGACGTCACGACAATGCCGTTGGGATTGCCGAGGTACGCGCCGCCGCTCGAAGACGAGTGCAGCGCGTTCACCAACGTCAGGTCAAAATCGGCCGTATAGACGGTGCCGCCGGTATTCATCGGCTCCAACTTCTCGGCCCCCTTGGAGTTCAGGTGCAGCGCCAGCTCGTAATTGGCCAGCAACGGCGCACCGCTCGCTTTGCAGATCTCACCCGTATCGCCGATGTGGTCGTCGTGTCCGTGCGTCAGCGCCACGTGCGTCACGCCCTTGGTTGCGGTCTCGAAACTGACGCCCGATTTCTGAAACGTCGGGCTGCCTTTCAGAAACGGATCGATCAGCAGCACGCTCTTGCCGGTCTCGATGCGGAAGCAGGAATGGCCGAACCAGGTGATTTTCATGGGCACGTCTCTCACTTTTGCTCGTGCATTGGATTGAACGCTCCAGGCGAGTATAAGCTCCCCATGCGCTCCGACAAATCTCAAACGCCGCCGGCGGCGAAAGCCGCGCGCTCAGGCCCCACGCTGGCGCTCGAAGACTTTCACGCCGCGCTTGGGCCCGGCGCACGTCTGATCGGCATTGATGTCGGAACCAAGACACTCGGCCTCGCGCTCTCCGACGTCCTGCGCACGGTTGCCTCCCCGCTCGAGACCATCCGCCGCCGCAAGTTCTCGCTCGACGCGGCGCGCCTCCTCGAGCTCGCCGCCGAGCATCGGATCGGCGGCCTCGTCATCGGCCTTCCCGCTAATCTCGACGGCAGCGAAGGGCCGCGCGCGCAATCAACCCGCGCCTTCGCCCGCAATCTCGCAAACCTGACGCCGCTGCCGCTGCTGTTCTGGGACGAACGCCTGTCGACGGCCGCCGCCGAGCGCACGCTGATCGAAGCCGATACCTCCCGCAGGCGCCGCGGCGAGCTCATCGACAAACTCGCCGCCACCATCATCCTGCAAACGGCGCTCGACCGGATGCGCTCGCTCACGTGATTGTGATGCAGTTGACGAACCTGCTGCCTTGCTGGACGAGGGAGCAGGTTGAGGCGCGTTGGCAAGGCCTCGACCCCGCCCACGGTGTCATCCTCGCGCTTGTCGCGAGGACCCATAGCTCCGCGAGTCCGGAATGCAGATGGTTGGAGGAAGCGACGACGCGCGCTCCAACAACGCTACGCCCTGTCGCGCGATAGATCCTCGGACCAAGTCCGAGGATGACACTTGTATTTGTTGTGCCGCCTCAGCTTGAGGACGCCAGTCGACTAAACCAGCCTGCTCTGCTCCACCGCCGCCGCAATAAAACTCGCGAACAGCGGATACGGATCGAACAGCCACCACGCCTTTAAGGCCCCAAAGCTAATCGGCGCTTAGAGTGCGCCGATATTGGCGAATGAACTCGACACATTTGCAATCCGACAAGGACAGTGTGGGCTCTCTGACCGATCCAGACGAAAACATAAGCTTGAGTTTTCTCTGCACGCTCGCCTTGTCAGACTCCGACATACCGTGTGCCGTACCAAAGATTGCCCTTCGCCTTTTTAGCTCCGGCATCGACCCCGATGAGGCGTCACGCAGTACATCCAGATTCTGCAGGTGATAAGCGCACCCGAGGAAAACGACAATCTCCGCGTTTGCTACGCTCTCTCTAATTGCAGATTGCAATTTCTCGTCTGCCATTTGCTCCGCAAACGTTCTGATGCCGGCGGCCAGATGCAGATACCTGCCCTCGGCCTCACTTCCAAAGTCCGCCTGAGGCGAACCACCAACTGGCACGTGCAGCCTTCCAACAGTGCCGTAAGGTTTGAGTATTCGAACAGTCGCCAGCAGCTGGATAGCTCGGCTGGCAGGCAAGTCGTACAGGCTCGTGAGAGCATGAAACATAACTTGCTCGAAGCAGCGGTCGTAGTTGAAGTCAATCACAGAAAGCCGACTTAAGGCCGCCTCGATATCTCCGACCCCCACCTTCTCGAATAGAAGCTGAGCAAACTCTTGGTACCAAGTATCGTCAAGTGCGGCAGGCTTAAGTGAAGAAATTCGTGCTCGCTTGTCTTCGATCAAGTTCGACGCTCGCTCTCCGGCGAGAATGAGATGTACAAGCCCTGCTTTTGCTAGCGTTGCAATGTCCGGATTATCGCGCCGCACATCGAGGAAATTATCTATTGAACTCGCGAAGACGATACCCTTCGACAGCTGTCGCGAGGCTGTCAGGATGCGTTGTCTATTACCCTTGAATTCATCAAGGCGCTGTATCTCCGAAAAGATCGGTTGATTGTCTCGCGTGTACTTTAGGTCGTGGTATTCAGTTTCAACGCGCATAAGGTCGGCAATTTGAGCCTTTAACGTTGGCCCAAGCGGAAGTCGAACTTCACTACTTGCCCCCGCCCCCAAAATTAGCGTTGTCTTGCGCCTGAGCATCGCACGCCTAAACCAGCCTGCTCTGCTCCACCGCCGCCGCAATAAAACTCGCGAACAGTGGATGCGGCTCGAACGGGCGTGATTTCAGCTCAGGATGATACTGCACGCCGATGAACCAGGGGTGGTTCGGGAACTCGATCGTCTCCGGCAGCAGGCCGTCCGGCGACATTCCGCAGAAGCGCATGCCCGCCGCCTCAAGCCCGGCGCGATATTTCGTGTTCACTTCGTAGCGATGACGGTGCCGCTCCGAGATCTTCGTGCTCCGATAGATCCGTGCGATACGGCTGTCCTCCGACAGCACCGCCTCGTAAGCGCCGAGGCGCATCGTGCCGCCCAGATCGCCGGTGGCCTTGCGTTGCTCCAGCTCGTTGCCGCGCATCCATTCCGTCATCAAACCCACGGCGGGCTGCTCGGTTGGGCCGAACTCGGTCGATCCGGCAGTCTTGATTCCCATCAGCGCGCGCACCGCCTCGATCACCGCCATCTGCATGCCAAAGCAGATGCCGAAGTACGGCAGCTTGCGCTCGCGCGCGAAACGCGCAGCCAGGATCTTGCCTTCCGAGCCGCGCTCGCCGAAACCGCCCGGCACCAGAATGCCGTGCACATTCTCCAGATAAGGTGTCGCGTCCTCACGCTCGAAGATCTCGCTCTCGATCCACTCGAGCTTCACCTTGACGCGGTTGGCGATGCCGCCGTGGAAGAGCGCCTCGTTCAGCGACTTGTAGGCGTCCTTCAGCCCCGTGTACTTGCCGACGATGGCGATCGTCACCTCGCCTTCCGGACTGGCGATGGCACGCGAGATTGTCTCCCACCGCTCCAGCTTGGGCGCCGGCGCGCCGTCGATCCCGAACGCCGCCAGCACCTGCGCATCGAGCCCTTCGTGGTGATAGGCCAGCGGCACGTCATAGATCGATGCCACGTCCAGTGCCTGGATCACCGCCTCCTCGCGCACGTTGCAGAACAGCGCGATCTTCTTGCGCTCGGATTTGGGCACTTCACGATCACAGCGGCACAGCAGAATGTCGGGCTGGATGCCGATGGAGCGCAATTCCTTCACTGAGTGCTGCGTCGGCTTTGTCTTCAGCTCGCCCGCCGAAGGAATGAACGGGATCAGCGTCAGATGGATATAAACGGAGTGCCCGCGCGGCAGCTCGTTGCCGAGCTGGCGGATGGCCTCGAAAAACGGCAAGCCTTCGATGTCGCCGACCGTGCCGCCGATCTCCACCAGCACGAAGTCGACATCGTCGTTGCCCGAGAGCACGAAACCCTTGATGGCATCCGTGACGTGCGGGATCACCTGCACCGTGCCGCCGAGAAAGTCGCCGCGGCGCTCTTTGGCCAGGATATCCTGATAGATGCGTCCGGTTGTGACGTTGTCCGATTTTCGCGCCGGAACGCCCGTGAAACGCTCGTAATGCCCGAGGTCGAGGTCGGTTTCCGCCCCGTCATCGGTCACGAACACTTCGCCATGCTGATACGGGCTCATCGTACCCGGATCGACATTGAGGTAGGGGTCGAGCTTTCTCAGCCTGACCGTGTAGCCGCGTGCCTGCAGAAGTGCTCCAAGGGCCGCTGAAGCCAGCCCTTTGCCGAGCGAGGAGACCACGCCGCCGGTAATGAAGATGTACCGCGCCATGGGCTTGTAGAATACACAATCCAAACGATGATTCGAAGCGACAATATTAGGCCATCCACGGCCACTTGAGCCAGCAGGCTCATGCGGGCTCGCCGAGGGCCCCAGCGCCGCTACTGCGACTTGGGCACCTGCGGCAGTTGCTGGCGGCCCTTCTCCAGGCTATCGAGCACGCCTCCCCGCGGCGCCTCCTTGCTGGCGTCGGCCGGGGCCGTTCCCTCGCCCGATTTGGCCGGTGCCGAGACCGGCGTGCCGCCGCCCGCGTCGAGTGGCGACACGTTGCCCCGGCCCTGCAGCGCCAGCAGGGTCAGTCCGATGCTCGTCAGGAAGAACAGGCCGGCGAGAACCGCTGTGGCCCTTGTGAGCAGGTTGGCCGTTCCCCGCCCTGTCATGAACCCGCCTCCGCCGCCGCCGCCGATGCCCAGCGCGCCGCCTTCGGAGCGTTGCAGCAGCACGACGCCGACCAGCCCCGCAGCGATCAGCAGATGGACGACGAGTAAAACGGTGGCCATGGAACCGAAGTCCTTGGTTGGAATGTCGCGACAGGACCGGCCCGCGCAGAAGTTGAGGGGCTTCTACACCAGCAGGTTCGCTGCCGCCAGCCCTCCGCAGCGGCGCGGCGTCGCGCCTCCCTATTGTTTGGGCGCCGCCTTCTGCGCTGCAAACGGATCGCCACCCGACGTAGTGCTCGCCGGAGGACGATAGGCGTCATCCACTTTCGGACGCGGCTTGGCGGTCGTGGCCGCCGTCGGTTTGGCTTGCGCCTCGCCGCCCTTGCTCTTCTCGGCCTGAGGCTTCGGCTTGGGCTTGGTGCCCGCGGAAGCGGCTGCGGCCCCCTCGAGCCCCTTGGCCTCCTTTGTCTTGGCAGCCTTCACGGGCTGCCTGGCCTTCGCTGGCGCTTGGTCAGCCGCTTCACCCGATGGCGCTGGCTTCGCCGGGACCGGATTGCCCTTCTCATCCACCTCCTGCTCACCGCCTTCTTCAGTCTGAGGCAGGTTCACGCGCAGCTTGGCGAGGCCGCAGCGGAAGTTCAGCTGCTCCTCTACCGCGATGAAGCGCTGCACGACCTGCAGCCTGTCGGGCGGCAGATTGGCTTTGCCCCATTCGGGGCCGCGATCGAGCTGCGCGCGTACGCCTGCCGCCGTCAGCTCGGTCTGTTCCACCTGGAGCTTGTCGCATTCCTCTTTGCCGAGCGGCGCCGCTACGGCCGCCGGCAACCCAAAAGCAAGCCCAGGAATACAGATAGCGATTGCGGCAAGGCAACGTCGCACGAGATGCATCCTCTTCTCGAATCCGGCCGCAGCTTAAGCTGGTCCGCGGCGGCAATGTGGCGCGGAGCCGTCAACGCACAGCGGGTTACGCGTACGCGCCGATGATGCCGAGAAAGTCCTCGGCCTTCAGGCTGGCGCCGCCGACCAGTGCGCCGTTCACGTTCTCAACGCTCATCAGCTCGCGTGCGTTCGACGGCTTTACCGAGCCGCCGTAAAGAACGCGCATACCCTGGCCCCGATCCCCGTATCGCTTCACCAGTGCCGCGCGCACAGCAGCATGTACCTCGGCCACGTCGGCCACCGTCGGTGTCAATCCGGTGCCGATGGCCCACACCGGCTCGTAGGCAACGACCGTGTTGGCATCCGTTGCCGCATCCGGCAGCGAGCCCGCGAGCTGCCCCGTCACGACCGCCAGCGTCTTGCCGGCCTTGCGCTCGTCCGCCGTCTCGCCGACGCAGACGATCGCCATCAGCCCGGCACGATAGGCCGCTTCCGCCTTGGCGCGCACGATCGCATCGATTTCGCCATGATCGGCACGCCGCTCCGAATGTCCGACGATCACTGCCGACGCCCCCGCATCCCGCAGCATCTCGGCCGCGATATCACCGGTATGCGCTCCCGACGCCTTGGCGTGGCAGTCCTGCCCGCCCACCATCAGCGCCGATCCTGCGGCAGCCTTCGCCATGGCCCCGACCAGGGTCGCCGGCGGGCACAGCATGACCTCGCATTTGCCCCCGACGGCCGGATCAGCCAGCCTTTGCTTCAGTTTGTCGGCCTCCGCCAGCAAGCTTGCGAGGCCGTTCATTTTCCAATTGCCGGCCACCAGCGGGCGCGGAGCGGAAATTTTCGTCATGGCGTTCCCGACGTGTTGACGATGCGACCGTTCCGCCACATTTGTCGCGAAGGGCCTTGCTTGCAGCGGCGTGCCGAGATTCCTATGATGCGGCCGCCCCGCTTGCAATCGCGGGGAGCCTTTTGCTGCGCTATGACGCGGGGCGTCGCGGCGAGCGTCCCTGTCGTCCCACACCTGATGGAAGACCAACCCGATGATGGAAGCTTTGAGACGTGGCGCCTCGGGATGGATCGCCAAGATCTTTCTCTCGCTGCTGATTCTGAGCTTCGCCGTCTGGGGCGTGGCCGATGTCTTCACCGGCTACGGGCAGCGGTCGCTGGCTCGCATCGGCGCCACGGAGATCTCGCCGGAGGAGTTCCAGCAGGCTTTCCAGCAAGAAATCAGTATGGTCTCGCGTCAGGTCGGCCGCCGGCTTACACCTGAGCAGGCGCGCAGCTTCGGGCTCGACACGCGCGCTCTGTCACGGCTGATCGGCTCGGCCGCCATCAGCACCCACGCCCACGACCTCGGCCTTGCCGTGCCCGACAGCGACATCGCCGCCGAGATCCGCACGGATCCTGACTTCAAGGGCGTCACCGGCACCTTCGACCGTGCCGCCTTCAACGAGGTGTTGCGCCAGAACGGCATCTCCGAGTCGCGCTACTTCAAGGAACGCAAGTCGGCCGAGGTGCGCGAGCAGCTCACCGACGCCTTGCTCGAAGGCACGGTGATCCCGAAGACCCCGGTGGAGATCGTCCATCGCTATCGCGAGGAACAGCGCACGATCAACGCCATCACGCTCGACCCCGAAAAGGCCGCCAAGGTGCCCGAGCCCGACGAGGCCAAGCTCAAGGGCTATTACGAGCAGAACAAGGCGAGCTTCGTGGCCCTCGAGACGCGCAAGCTCAACGTTCTTCTGCTGACGACCGAAGAGGCCAAGAAGCTCGTGCCCGTCAGCGACGAGGACATCCGCGCCAGCTACGACCGTAACCCTGCGCGTTTCAACGAGCCCGAGCAGCGGCGGATTTTCCAGCTCTCGTTCCCGGACCTGCCCGCGGCCGAAAAGGCGGCCGCCGAACTCGCCAAGGCGCCGAGCTTCGAGGAAGGTGCCAAAATCCTCGGCCTTAAGGAGAGTGACTACGATCTGGGCGTGCTCACCCGCGATCAGGTCATCGATCCGGCCATCGCCAATGCCGCATTCGCCTTGGAGAAGGGCAAGACATCCGCGCCGATTGCAGGCAAGTTCACCAACGTCATCGTGCACGTCATCGATATTCAGCCCGGCAAGCAGCACACGTTCGATGACGTGAAGGCACAGATCTCGGAACAGCTTGCCATCGAGGCATCGGGTCGCGCCATCCAGGAGCTGCACGACAAGGTCGATGACGAGCGCGGCGCCGGCAAATCGCTGCAGGAGATCGCCACCGCTTTGAAGCTCCGCTTTGCCGAGATCCCTGCCACCGACCGCAACGGGCGAGCGCCCGACGGCAAGGCTGCGCTCGACCAGCCCGAGTGGCAGACCATCGTGCGTGCCGCATTCGCTCCGGGCGCCGGCATCGATCGCGAGGCCGTCGAGCTGCAGAACGGCTATGTCTGGATCGATCTGGCCGGCACGACGCCCGAACGCCAAAAGCCCTACGAAGAGGTCCAGGCCGACGTGAAGGCTCAGTGGCTGGCGGCCGAAACCAAGCGGGCTCTGGCGGCGGCAGCCCAGGCGATCGTCGACAAGATCAACGGCGGCACGACGGTGGATGCCGTCGCCACGGAGCAAGGACTGAAGGTCGAGGCCTCCAAGCCCTTCAAGCGCCTCGGCGAGACGCCAGCCCTCACGCAAAGCGGCGTGCGCCAGGTGTTCGCTCTCGCCAAGGGCAAGGCCGCCTCGGTCGAAACGCCCGATGGCAAGTCGCGCAGCATCGTCGTGGTGACGGAGGTCACGCCCGCCGAGCCGCCGACCAAGGAGCAGGTCGAACAGCTCTCGGCCGAGCTTAATCGGCAGTATCAGGGCGACGCGCTCGCCGAGTACGTCAGCGCCCTGCAGGCGCGCTACGGCGTGTCTGTCAACCAGACCGTCCTGAAACGCACGCTCGGCGTCGAGCAGTAGTCGCAATGAATCCGCGCCCCGATATCGAAGCCCAGCCGTCGCAGGACGCCTTCGTCGAGAGCTTCGATCACGGCACGTCGCAGCTTGTGTGGACGCGGCTGGTGGCCGATCTCGAGACGCCGGTCTCTGCCATGCTGAAGCTCGCGCGCGACCGGCCCATGAGCTTCCTCCTCGAGTCGGTCGAAGGTGGGGCCGTGCGCGGCCGCTACTCCATGATCGGCCTGGAGCCTGACATCCTCTGGCGGGCTTTCGGCAACCGTGCCGAGATCAATCGCAACCCGGCCGGAGCGCCCGCAAAATTCACCGAGGAAAAGACGGACGCGCTCGCCTCGCTGCGCGCGCTGCTGGCCGAATCCAAGATCGACGTGTCCGCAGACCTGCCCCCGATGGCCGCTGGTGTGTTCGGCTACATGGGCTACGACACCGTGCGCCTCGTCGAGCATTTGCCCGACATCAATCCGGATGTGCTCGGCATCCCCGACTCCATTCTCGTGCGCCCGACCGTCATGGTCATCTTCGACGCCGTGAAGGACGAGATGACCGTCGCGACGCCGGTCTATCCGCGGCTGCGCATCTCTGCACAGGCGGCCTACCAGGATGCGTTGGCGCGGCTGGCCAAGGTCGTTGCTGCGCTCGACGAGCCGCTGCCGCACATTGCCCACGCCGCCATCGACGCGAGCAACGTGGCCGAACCGGCCTCCAACACGACACCCGCCGACTTCCGGAACATGGTGCTGCAGGCCAAGGAGTACATCGCCGCCGGCGATATCTTCCAGGTGGTCCTGTCGCAGCGCTTTTCCGTCCCGTTCTCCCTGCCGCCGTTCGCCCTCTATCGCGCGCTCCGCCGCACCAACCCCTCGCCGTTCCTCTTCCATCTCGATTTCGGCGCCTTCGCCCTCGTCGGCTCAAGCCCCGAGATCCTGGTGCGCGCCCGCGACGGCCAGGTCACCCTCCGGCCTCTCGCCGGCACCCGCCGCCGCGGCGTCACGCCCGAGGAGGACCAGGCGCTCGAGAAAGAGTTGCTTGCGGATCCCAAGGAGCGGGCTGAGCACCTCATGCTTCTCGACCTCGGCCGCAACGACGTCGGCCGCGTCGCCCGCATCGGCAGCGTTCGCGTGCCGCAAAGCTTCGAGATTGAGCGCTACAGCCAAGTCATGCACATTTCCTCGACCGTGCACGGCGATTTGGACCCCAGGCACGACATCATCGATGCCCTGATGGCGGGATTTCCGGCGGGCACTCTGTCGGGCGCACCGAAAGTCCGCGCCATGGAGATCATCGACGAGTTGGAGAAAGACAAGCGCGGTCCCTACGCCGGCTGCGTCGGCTATTTCTCCGCCGATGGCGATATGGATACGTGCATCGTGCTGCGCACCGCGCTGGTGAAAGACGGCATCGTACACGTTCAGGCCGGCGCTGGCGTGGTCGCCGACAGCCAGCCCGAAGCGGAGCAGATGGAATGCGTGTTAAAAGCCCGCGCCCTGTTCAAGGCCGCGGAGGAAGCCGTGCGCTTCGCCGGGATGGCGAAGCGCGGCAACGCGTGAGTTTGCACCTCTCCCGCCGGCGGGAGAGAATGCAAAATGTTTAGCCCCAGATATTCTTGCGCAGGCTGCGCAAGTGTGGCTCGGCGTAGGACGAGAACTGGCTCGCCAGACGATCCGAGGTGGACTGACTGCGTGTCAGCTTCCACAGCGCGCCAGCCATGAAGCCGATGGCTACCGCGCCTGCCAGCGTCGCCAACGGCTGCTCGCGCGCCGTTTTACAAACCGTCGTGTAGATCGTGCTGTCCTGCACGCGCTCCGCCATTTCACTGGCTTTGTCGCCTACGACATGAGCGGCGTCCGTCGCCTTTTTCTTGGCAGCCGAAGCCAAGTCTTCCGCACCTTCCATCATCCGATCCATCGTCTCACCTGCCTTGTCCTTGATTGCTTCGGTGGAACGGCCGTTGGCCGTATAATCGCCGGTGTATTGTGCCATGACCGTCGCCTCACTCTTGAAACCGGGAAGTGCCCTGATAACCCCGGCGGACCCGCAAAGTTCCATGCGCTCGTCGTTCATCGGCGTGCCGGCTCCTTCAGAGGACCGATGCGCAATAGCCACGATCCTGCGCGGAACATATGTCCGTACTTTTTGGAAATGGTTGCGGTCCGGAAATATCCGTGCTCTGCATATGGCATATTGTTGCGATTGTGAGTGCGGGTGAGCGACGACGCCAACGCCGGAATTTTCCGGGGAGTCATTTCGGCGTCGACCACCTTTTTCCTTCCCGGAAAGCAGCTATAGTCGCGGCGCTCTTTTGGCCGCGCCTCTGATTTCGATCCGCACGCACTGATCCATGCTGACGCTATTCCTCTTCCGCCATGCCAAATCGGCCTGGGACGATGCGTCCCTATCCGACTTCGACCGTCCCCTCGCGCCACGCGGAGAGCGGGCAGCGCCGCAGATGGCAAACTACATGCGCGCCGCCGGCCTGCGGCCGGACCGCGTCCTGTGCTCGGCCGCCCGCCGCACACGCGATACCTGGGCGCTCATGGCCGGCACGCTCGACGAGCCACGTACGACCTATCTCAACGAGATTTACGAGGCCAAAGTCGAAGCACTTCTGACTTCGATCCGCCGTGCCCCAGCCGACGCGCGCCGCCTCATGCTCATCGGGCACAACCCCGGCCTACAGGACTTGGCCCTCAACCTCGTCGGCTCCGGCGACCGCGCGGGGCGCGAAGCCCTGACCGAAAATTTCCCCACTGCCTGTCTGGCCGTCATCGACTTCGAGATTGAGGCTTGGCGCGACCTCGCACCCGCCTCCGGCCGCCTCACCCTGTTCATGACGCCCAGGCGCCTGCCTTGACGCTGGCCCGCCCTCACCGTCGCCGCTTTGCCTTTGGTTTTCTTAGTTGCTTCGCAGGCACTTTCATTGTGAGCCTGTCTCTGCGGCTTGCCGTGCTCCCGTTCTACGCACTCCGCGAAACGTTGAAATTTTTGGGCTCGCCAAAGACGAGGTTATGTGTGCAATCGGACATGGATTAGCAATAGCTGGGCTTATTATCGAACTACTTCCCGCTAAACGTACTAGTAGCAAGCAGTGAACGATTAGGATGGAAGAATGACGCGCTTTGTTGAGGTGCCAAGCGCTCACGCCCGATCTTGCAATCTGCATCGAAGAAATAATGACGCTAACTCGCCGCGATCAATAGCGCGATCACTTCAGCCACGATAGCAACAGTCGCCAGCACTATGCCGACGCGCGGCGGCTCAAGCCCGACAGCGCATCGGGGCGAGCCGCACGCAATGAGCACGAAACGCCTCGCATGCGCGAGATCAGCGCGTACTTTGTCCCACGATGATAGTTGCGTGAATTTCCCGCACGGCAGCGCACCGGTTCTTCGATCCGTCGCGCCATACAT
>CADEFX010000014.1 GCA_902826715.1 uncultured Hyphomicrobiales bacterium
CTGACCGCCGGCAATGACACCGAGCTCATCGTCACACTGAAGGCGGGCGCAGCGTCGTTTGCCGAGAAGGGCGCGCGTTGGACGCCGCCTTTGTACGATCGGCAACTGACGCAAATCGTCCTGGCAAAGCGCGCTGCACAATGGATCGTGCTCGAAAATCGCGGCGATGATTCCCTCCTTACGACCGAGGACGAGCTGCGCCGGCCGACCGCTGAGGAACTGCCGTCGCGTAGCAAGAAGCTCGGCCTGCCCTGCACGCTCGAGCAGGTATGGGAACGCAAGCGCTGCGTTGCGCGCGCAAAGGCCAAGGCTTCGCCCTCATTCTGATCGTGCCTGGGATGCCGCAAGCGGCGGCCTTGTAGACATCACGGCCGCTTGCCGTATTGTGCGCTGCCAGAGGGGTGTCCACCTGCCTCCGGCGGCATACGTATTGCCGGCAAGTGCCGGCGCAATTTAGGAAATCTCCTGTGTCCTACGAGACCATCCTGTATTCCGAAGACGGCCCTGTCGGCACCATCACGCTGAACCGCCCGCACGACGGCAACATGTTCAATCACGTGATGTGCCACGAGATCCGTGACTGCATTAATGACATCCGCCGCGAGACGCGCACGCGCGTGCTCGTTATTACTGGCGCCGGCGACAAATTCTTCTGCATCGGCGGCCGCAAGGACGGCATGGAGGACACTAATCTTTATGCCGGCGTCCTGCCGACACTGGAAATGTACGAATCCATCGAGAAGCTGCAGAAGCCGGTGATCGCCTCTGTGAACGGCTTCGCCGTCGGCGGCGGCCATGTGCTTCACTGCGTGTGCGACCTTACCATCGCCAAGGAGAGCGCCGTCTTCCGCCAGGTCGGTCCCATGATGGGCTCCTTCGATGCGGGCTATGGCACCTGGCACCTGGAAGACCTGATCGGCAAGAAGCGCGCCAAGGAGATGTGGTTCCGAAACATCCGCCTGACGGCCAAGCAAGCGCTCGAATGGGGCCTCGTCAACAAGGTCGTGCCCGACGACAAGCTTGCTGAGGAAACGCGGGCCATGGCGCTCGAGATTGCCGACCGTGGCCCGTTCGCACTCGCCGCCATCAAGGGTGCCTTCAACGCGCGCCACGGCGGCGTGTC
Source organism: uncultured Hyphomicrobiales bacterium (assembly GCA_902826715.1). Taxonomy (GTDB): domain Bacteria; phylum Pseudomonadota; class Alphaproteobacteria; order Rhizobiales; family Hyphomicrobiaceae; genus CADEFX01. The sequence continues at coordinate 1,124 of CADEFX010000014.1, forward strand.
CGGCCTCTCGCGCATGGCACACGACCTTCTCCTGCGCGGCTATCTCGACACCGACGAATCCAAGGAGCTGTCGAAGTCGTTCGCCGAGAAGCGCAAACCCGATCCGGACAAGTTCGGGAGCTGAGACATGCGTCCCTACCTGACGCTGCACGATCCGGCTCGGGCCAAGAGCTATCACGCGGCCGGTTTGTGGGCCCCCGACACGTTCTACGCGCTGATGGCGCGGCACGCGCGCGAGCGGCCCTCCGATCCGGCCTTGCGCGACGGCTCGCGCCACCTCACCTGGAGCGAGCTGCATCGTCACGTCGATGCCATGGCGGCCGATCTTGTTGCCGCCGGCCTCGTGCCCGGCGATGTCGTCTCGCTCTGGATGAGCAACCGGCTGGATGCGGTCGTCACCTTCATCGCCTGCGCGCGCGAAGGCTTCGCCTGCAACCCCTCTTTGCACCGGACCTATACCTGCGCCGAGATCTGCACCCTGCTGACACGGCTGGGGACACGAGCCCTCGTCACGGAGGCGGGTTGGGGCTCGGACGGCAGCAAAATCGACATCAAGGCGCTTCTGAAGGATGTGCCGTCGCTCAAAAGAACCTACGACGTCGGTGGCCTGCCGGCGCCGCTGTCAGCGCCACTCGCCACGCCGGCCTGGAACAATCCCGACACCGTGCGCTATCTCGCCTTCACTTCGGGTACTACGGGCGCGCCCAAGTGCGTCATGCACTCCGACAACTCGCTGCTGGCGAACCCACGTGACATGGTGCGCGACTGGAAGCACGGCCCGTCGACGCGGCTGCTTTCCCTCTCGCCGCTCTCCCACCACATCGCATGGGTGGGCGTGGCGCAGTGGCTCGTCGCCGGTTGCACGCTCATCACCGACGACCCGCCACCCGGCACCGGCCGCCTCGACTGGATTGTGGAGACCGGAGCCACCTACTGCATGGGCGTTCCCACGCACGCTATGGACATGCTTGCCGAGCAGGCGAAACGCGGCATGGCGCGCATCGGCTCAGTCGAGGTGTTCTACATGGCGGGCTCGCCCATTCCGCCGACGGTGGCTGAGGCGTTCGTTTTGCAGGGCATCAAGCCGCAGAACGTCTACGGCATGACCGAGAGTTCCTCGCATCAATACACTCACCCGACGGACGACACCGCGACCATCATCGAAACCTGTGGCCGCGGCGGCCCCGCCTATGAAATCAAGCTGTTTGATCCCGCCGACCAGGACCGCGAGGTGCCCCCCGGAACCGTCGGCCAGATCGCCGGCCGCGGCGCCGCGCTGATGCTCGGCTATTTCGGCAACCAGGAGGCGACCGAGGCGAGTTTCAACCGCAGCGGCTGGTTTCTGTCCGGCGATCTCGGCGTGCTCGACGACAAGGGCAACCTGCGCATTGAGGGCCGCCTCAAGGACCTCATCATCCGCGGCGGCCACAACATCTACCCCTCGCACATCGAGGCCCTTGCTCTGCGCAATTCCGCTGTCGGGCGCTGCGCCGTCTTCCCGGTGGCTGACGAGCGCCTCGGCGAGCGCGTCTGCATCGCCATCATCGGCGACCTGTCGTCCGACGCGCTGCTTGGCCATCTGGCGGCCGAGGGCCTCTCCAAGTACGACATGCCGGAGTTCTTCCTGAAGGCCGACGCATTCCCGCTGACGGCCTCCGGTAAGATCCTGAAACGCTCGCTCGTCGATATGGTGAAACGCGGAGAGCTCGCCCCCGTGCCCATCCGCTTCACCGGCAAGCAGGAGGTCGCCTGATGGCTGTGGAGCTTGGCACGCGCGACGAGTTCGCCGTCCTGACGTTGAACCGGCCGGAAGCGCTCAACGCGCTTTCGTTCAAGATTATCGAGGATATCGGCCGCGCCATCGACGAGGTGGCGAAGTCGAAGGCACGCGCGCTCATCATCACCGGCGCGGGGACCAAAGCCTTCTGCGCCGGCGCCGACATCAAGGAGCTGCGCAACCGCGACCTCTCTGCGCAGAAGCGCGGCGCCGAGCTTGGGCAGGCCGTGTTCTCTAAGCTAGACACGCTTTCCGTCGCCTCGGTTGCTGTCATCAATGGCTACGCTTTCGGCGGTGGACTGGAGCTGGCGCTCGCCTCCACCTTCCGGCTTGCGACCAAAAACGCCAAGGTCGGGTTGCCGGAAATCAAGCTCGGACTGATCCCGGGCTACGGCGGTACGCAGCGCCTGCCGCGCGTCGTGGGCGAAGCGCGTGCCCTGGAAATGATCATGACCGGCCGCACCGTTACGGCAGAGGAAGCCGAGCGCATCGGCCTCGTCAATCGCATCGTCGATGGCGATCCTGTCGAAGCCGGCATGGCGTTCGCCCGAGAATTCACCGGCTTCAGCCTGCCGGTGCTTGGCTTCGCACGCTCAGCCGTAAAGCGCGCGCTCGACGTGCCTGTGCCCGAGGGGCTGAAGATCGAGGCGGATCTCTCCACGCTTGCATTCCAGACCAAGGACGCCGCTGAAGGCACCGCCGCCTTCGAGGAAAAGCGCCGCGCGAGTTTTGTCGATGGCTGACGGCACCATTCTCGTCACGGGCGCGAGCCGCGGCATCGGTGCGGCCATTGCCTCGGAGCTTGCCGGGCGCGGCTTCCGCGTCGCTGGCCTCACGCGCTCCGGCCAAGCGGCTGCCGGAGAAGGCTTTGTCTGCGACGTATCCGACGAAACCTCGATCAAGGCGGCCATCTCTGCAGTCGCTGCAATAGGCCCCATTGCCGGTCTGGTCAACAACGCCGGGCTCTACGAGGAAGCCGACAGCGCCACCTTGTCCGCCGCTGATTTCGACAAGCTGATGCGCAACAACGCGACCTCCGCGTTCGTCGCGGCCCGCGAGGTCTATCCGCATCTCAAAAGCGCGGGTGGTGGCCTCGTTGTCAACATCGGCTCGTTCTACGACCGCCTCGGCGTGCCGCGCTCACTCGCCTATTGCGCCTCCAAGGCCGCCGTTGCGGCCATCACGCGCTGCCTTGCTGTGGAGTGGGCGCCCGACAAGGTACGCGTGCTCAACGTCGCGCCGGGCTTCATTGCGACCGACCTCAACAAGGAATACCTCAAGAACGACGGCTTCCGTCGCTGGCTCGAGAAGCGTGTGCCGGTCGGCCGCGCCGGCGAGCCCGAGGAAATCGCGCGCCTCGTCGCCTCTCTCTTCACATCCGACATCGGCTTCCTCACCGGCGAGACCATCTACGCCGACGGCGCCCAATCGATCGTGCAATGAGCCGCGTGTCATGAAATTGTTCGAAGAGCTGGAGCGGCGCAGAAACTGGAACGAGGAGGAGCGTCAGCTTCTCGATGCCCTGGAGCGCGTCTGCCGCGACGTCATCGCGCCCAATGCCGCACGCTATGACGAAAGCGAGGAATACCCGCGCGAGAGCATGGACGCGATTCATCAGCTCGGCCTCAACGCGCTGTTCGTACCCGAGTCCTATGGCGGCGCGCCGATGCGTTATCGCCTGTATCTCCGCGTCGTGCAGCTCATCTCGGCGGCCTGCGCATCCACCGGCATCATCTATGCCACGACATTCCACGGCCTGAAATCGCTCATAGACTTCGGCACCGAGGAGCAAAAGCAGCGGCTCCTGCCGCGCATCGCTGAAGGTGGCCTCGGAGCGCTCGCCATCACGGAGCCCAACGCCGGCTCGGATGCCACCGGCATGACGACGCGCTTCCGTCCTGACGGCGACAGCATCGTCGTCGATGGCGGCAAGGTTTTCATCTCCAACGGCGATGTGGCCGATCTCATCCTGCTGTTCGGCAAGTGGTCCGAGATCGACGATGCCAAGGCCGCCATCTCCACCCTGATCGTCGAGAAGGGAACACCCGGCTTCTCCATCGGCCGCGTCGAGAGCAAGATGGGCCATCGCGCCGCGCCGACCGTCGAGCTGAAGTTCGAAGGCGCGCGCGTACCCCGCACAAATCTCATCGGCAATCCGGGCGACGGCCTGAACATCCTCTTCGCGTGCCTCAACAAGTCGCGCCCGAGCGTCGCCGCGCATGCACTGGGCATCGCCACGGCCGCGTTCCACCACATGGTCGCTTATATGAACGAGCGGCGGCAGTCGGGCCGGCGCGTCATCGACTTCCAGGGCAACCAGTTCTCGCTCGCCGACATGGCGACCGATCTCGCCATGTGCGAAGCCTGGCTCGACTACGTGGCCGGGCTGGTCGACGGCGGTGCCAACGACATCGGCGTGGAATCCTCGATGGCCAAGATGCGCGCCTCCGATCTCGCCATGCGCATCGCCACCGAGGCCGTGCAGATGCATGGCGGTTACGGCTACATTCGCGACTTCCCCGTCGAGCGGCTGATGCGCGACGCCAAGATTACGCAGATCTGGGAAGGCACCAACCAGGTTCACAGACAACTCATCGGGCGGAGCTTCGCGCAGAAATGATCTCCAGCATCAAGACGGTTGCGGTCTGCGGCGCCGGCGGCACCATGGGCGCCGGCATCGCCATCGTCGCCGCCCGGGCCGGCTTCTCCACCATCTGCTTCGACACGGCCACCGCATCGCTCGATCGCGCGGCCAAGCAGACCGAGGGTTTTTTCGCCAAATCAGTCGAACGCGGCAAGATAAGCGCGCCCGACAAGGACGCCGTCATGGCGCGCCTGTCACGCACGACGAAACTGGACGATCTCGCGGCCGCCGATCTCGTCATCGAAGCTGTGTTCGAGGACCTATCCGTCAAGAAGGATCTGCTCGGTAAGCTCGGCAAAGTGTGCCCCGAGCCCACGATCTTCGCATCTAACACCTCGACGCTTTCCATCACCGAGATCGCCTCCGGCTCCGGGCGCGACGATCGCGTTGTTGGCCTGCACTTCTGCCTTCCGGCCCAGCTCATGAAGCTGATCGAGGTCTCGCCGGGCATCAACACATCGGACGCGACCCTCAACGCCGCGTGGGCCTGGTGCGAGGCCGCCGGTCAGCTCCCCGTCAAGACGCAGGACAAGCCCGGCTTCATCCTCAATGCGCTGCTGGTGCCCTTCAACAACGACGCCATCCGCGCCGTCGAGGCCGGCGTCGCCAGCCCTGCGGATGTCGACACCGCCATCAAGTTGGCGCTCGGCTACAAGATGGGCCCACTGGAGCTGATCGATCTCGTCGGCCTCGATACGCAGGTGCGTCTGTGCGAGGCATTCTATCCTGTGACGCTCGACCCGCGCGCCGCCGCGCCGCCGCTGCTCACGCGCATGGTTGCGGCCGGCCGCCTGGGCCGCAAATCCGGGCGCGGCTTTTACGCGTACGACACTGGCAAGATGTTCGGAGGCTGATGTGGGCTACAGCATCGTCGCCAATGGCGAGAGCCGTTCGTTCCCTAACGGTGACGCTTTTCTAGCCGGCACCACCGACAAGGCTGATGTCGTCATCTATCTCGGCGCAGAGCTTGTCGCCGATGACAGCAAGGCCGCCATCCTCGTCGAGCTTGGCACCGAAAGTCTCGGCCGGCACACTGGCGAGGCGTCCGGCGAAGAGGGGTCCAATGTCCTGGGCTTCGCCCGCTATCGCAACGGCAGCGACGCGCCGTCCAAGCTGGTAGAGCTGGTGCGCCAGCCGCGCACGAAAGACAGTGCCATCGCCGCCGCCAAGGCCGTGCTCGAGGCTGCCGGCCTGACGGTCGTGGTCTGCGCCGACCAGGCGGGCCGCATTATCGACCGCCTCGTCCGGCCGAAATACAACGCGGCGCTGCGCTTCCTCGACGAAGGCCTCGCTACTGCCAAGGACATGGACCTGACGTGCCGCCTGGGCCTCGGCTATGCGGATGGCCCCATCGAGCGTGTGGAGCGGGGCGGTCTCGCCCATCACCACGATGTCACCAAGGCCCTGTTCGACGTATTTGCGACGCCGGCCTACGCGCCCGCGCGTCGCGCCATCGTCGCCAAGCAGCGGGAGAAGAAAACGTGAGCCAAGAGCCCGGCATCCTGGCCGTTTGGAACGACTGCGACCGCACGCGCGAGGCCGAGTATGAGAACTGGTACCGCAACGAGCATCTGCCCGAGCGCGTCGGCGTGCCGGGCTTCCGCTTCGGCCGGCGCTATGAAGCAATCGGCGGTGCCTCCCCGCGCTTTTTCACCTACTATGAGCTCGAGGCGCCCAGCATCCTGGTGTCGGCACCCTATCTCGAGCGCTCCAACAACCCGACGCCCTGGACGCGCAAGATCATGGGCGAGGAGATCTTCCGCAACATCAACCGCACCGCCTGCCGCCAAGACTGGCGTATCGGCGCGTTGCGCGGAGGCTTCGCGCTCACCGTGCGCTGGGCCGACGCCGCGGCTGTCCAAACGGTGAGCGCCAGCCTGCGGACCGTGGCAGACGACCTGATCGAAGAGGGCGCTGCGGTGCGTGCCGAGTTCTGGCACGGCCTCTCCGAAGGCACGGGTACGCGCTCGGTCGAGCAGAGCCTGCGCAGCGGCGACGACCAGTCCATCGCCGGCGCCCTCATCGTCGAGGCCACGCGCGACAAGGAGCTGGCCGAGGTCTCGCGGTTCTGCACCGCGTCGGCGGGCGACGGTGCAGTCATCGGCGCCTATCGCTTTCTCTGCGCGCTCGATCGCCGCGACATGGCTGGCTAGCATCGACTAAAGAGGCACCCTCCGAAGGCGGGGTGCATAGGGAGGATGCCTCTGGTCATGGGCGGAGCTTGCCGTCATCGGTGCGTCGACAGCCACGCTCGCCGCAGGCGCACGTTAGCGTTGCCGCGTGACCTCGCGATGACGCCTCGATGACAGAAACGCAGTAGGATGGGCTGTCTGCCAGCAACAGCGGAAACTTTGGATACGCCGCTGCGCTCGGCGCGGCGTATCACGCGACTCGGCGGCTCTTTTCTTTCGCGAATGGACTGAGCCCGAGCCACGTCTGTATCGATTTCGCGATGTCCTTGTCGCCGATCAGCTCGATCTGGCGCGCCTCGATCTCCTTCTCTACCGTCGACAGACCCATCCAGACGGAGGTCATGCTCCGGAGCGAGCTCCGGACATAAAGATCGATATTGAAGCCGGGGTCGACCTGGCACAGGTCTACTTGCCCGGCATCGACGATCAGCCACCAGGCCTTCCTGGCCTGAAGCTCAGGAAACAGAAAACTGATCGTGCATTTGCGCGGGGGCAGCGGCCTCGGATCAAGATTGCGGCGCATGTCCCACATCAACAAGGACGGATCGAGGTTTTTGAGAGAAAGTGACGATTCCACCCACCGCTGTCCCCAGGTACCCAGCGACATCACCACCGCGCGCAGGTCGTTGCCGGCCTCGGTAAGCTTGTACTCGACCACGCCCTGCGTCTCCGTCGGTACGGAGACGATCACGCCGACTTCCTCCAACTCCTTCAACCGCTTCGACAGCAGCGAAGGCGACATCGAAGGTACGCCCCGGCGCAAATCGTTGAAGCGCGTGGTGCCGCAGAGCAGCTCGCGCACGACCAGCGCCGTCCAGCGCGAGCAAATAACCTCAGCTGCCATCGCAACTGGACAGAACTGCCCGTAACTTCCTGATGTGAGTTTGTCGGGCAAATCGCTTCCCTCCCTACCAAGCGTTAAATTCCGTCAAGCTCAGCAGTACACATACTGTACCGGAACTCATTCGGACTGTCACCGTGGGGACAGTCAAAAGCCCGGATTTGGCGGCTCTTCCTGTTGGCGCTGGCGGTGTCCAAGGCGGTACAGATCCAGGACTGGAAAGCGCGATACCGTTTCGCTGAACATCACGGCACGCTGTTTAACCCTTCAGGGAGAGTCCAATGACCGCTCTTGCCGCTTCCATGGAAGCCATGCCGGCTTCTTTCGACCCCGTTCAGATCGCCCGTGAAGTTGGGCCTATTTTTGCCAAGCGGGCCAATGAGTCCAAGGACGAGGACACCTTCGTCGCCGATAACTTTGAGCTGCTGAAAGCCTCTGGCCTGGTGGAGGCCGGTGTGCCGTCCGAATTGGGCGGCGGCGGTTGCGGCGTCGACGAGCTCGCCGCCATGCTCCGCACGCTGGCGTATCACTGCGGATCGACGGCGCTCGCTTTTTCCATGCACACCCACCAGGTGGCCATTCCGGCGTGGCGCTGGCGGCATCAGGCGGCCGCCCGGGCTGCCGTCGAGCCTCTCCTGAAACGCATCGCCAGCGAGCGGATCTTCATGCTGACGAGTGGCGGATCGGACTGGATCGACGGCTCGGGCAAGGCGGAGAAGGTGGAGGGCGGCTACCGCATCACCGCGCGCAAGGTATTTACGTCCGGCGCACCCACCGGCTCCATCTTGATGACCGGGGCCGTGCTGGAGACTGAAGGCGAACCACCCATGGTGCTGCACTTCGGCCTGCCGATGAATTCGCCCCACGTGAAGGTGCTCGATACGTGGCGCACGCTCGGCATGCGCGGCACCGGCTCGCACGACGTGCAGGTCGACGGCCATGTGGTGCCCGAGGCCGCCGTCGCATTGAAGCGCAAGTCGGGCGAATGGCACATGCTCTTCCACATCATCGCTACCATCGCGTTTCCGCTCGTCTACGCCGCCTACCTTGGTGTGGCTGAGAGCGCCCGCGACATTGCCATCGGATTGGCCAAGCGGCGGACGCCGAGCCGGCACACCATTGATCTAGCCGGCCGAATGGACACGGAGCTGACTGCCGCGCGCCTGGCGCACGAGTCGATGCTGGCCGCCATCCGGCTCAACGCGCCGTCGGCCACGACGATCAACCAGGTGATGATCGGGCGCCAGCTCGTGGCGCGGCATGCGATTGCCGCCGTCGAGCACGCGATGGAAGTCGCCGGTGGCGCCGGCTTCTACCGAGCGAACGGGTTGGAACGCTGCTTCCGCGACATCCAGGCGGCTCGCTATCACCCGCTGCAGGCGGGGCCGCAAGCCGAGTACACCGGCTCCATCGCGCTGGGACTGCCCGTCGAACGCGTGTTTTGACCTGACCAAAGCGAGCGCGGCCCTGCATCATGCTGGGCCGCGTTCTCCGAGCCTTGCTCAGGAGCACTTTCACCCGCGCTGCATGGCCCGCACCTCGCGTGCGGCCAGGATAGCCACGGTCACTACGAGCGGCAAAACAAAGGTGTTCCGTTGGATGCGGCGACAGTGCCACGATCATCGCCGCCGACGTGCCGGCTATCGTCGCCCAGACGTTTTGCAGGTCGACGTTGCGCAGCGTTCTGTAGAGAATAAAGAGCGCCATCGAGATTGAGTGCCAGGCCGATCGCTTTCCAGCCGATCTTGCTCCGCGACTTCGCGCTCAGCGCTTGCACCATGGCCGGCGTGCTCCCGATCAATCGAATCGGCGGGGAGCCTCGCAGAGGATCACGACATCTGCGCAGGGACGCGTCACTGCTCCGGGATCATATTTGTCCCGTTCTAATGCCGCGGGGCGCGAGAAACCACGGCATCAGCGCAAACTGTCACAAGACTGTGACGTCGATTGACGATCTTCACGAACGACGAAATGAGATTCGCAATCGGCGGACGGACGATGTTGACCGTGCTGGCATGAGCGCCTCTCGCTCGTGCGCGAGCGGGCGGCCGATTGCGACGTGGGCAAGGATAGCGCTCCATGCGCGTGCTCGTTGCAACAGACGCCTGGGTACCGCAAGTCAACGGCGTCGTTCGCACGCTCCAATCCCTGGCCGACAGCGCGCGGGAGCTCGGCGCCACGATCGAATTCCTGACGCCGGAAGGTTTTTCCTCGGTGCCGGTCCCCACCTATCCGAGCCTTCGCATCGCGTTGCCGGGCCCCGGTGAAATCGCCCGCCGCATCGAGCGGGCCGCGCCCGATGCCGTCCACATCGCCACCGAAGGTTCGATCGGGTACATGACCCGGCGCTATTGCCTGCGGCGCGGATTGCCTTTCACCACCAGCTATACAACGCGATTTCCCGAGTACATTGCTGCACGCGCACCGATCCGGCAATCGTGGAGCTACGCAATTTTGCGCAGCTTCCATGCGCCGGCCTCCGTCACCATGGTCTCCACGGCCTCGCTGATGTCGGAGCTTGCCAGCCGCGAGTTCAAGCACCTCGGCCTGTGGACGCGCGGCGTCAATACCGATCTGTTCCGGCCCGAGCGGGCGATCGATCTCGACCTGCCCCGTCCTATCTTCGTCAGCATGGGCCGCGTGGCCGTCGAAAAGAATCTCGAAGCCTTTCTCTCGCTCGACCTGCCCGGCTCGAAAGTTGTGATCGGCGAAGGTCCGCAAGAGCACGAGCTGCGCCGCCGCTTCCCGGACGCGATCTTCAAGGGCGAATTGCACGGTGAGGCGCTGGCGGCGCACGTGGCGGCGGCGGATGTCTTCGTCTTTCCGAGCAAGACCGACACGTTCGGCGTTGCCCAGCTCGAGGCTCTGGCCTGCGGCGTTCCCGTCGCGGCTTATCCCGTCACCGGTCCGAAGGATGTGATCGCCGGTCACCCCATCGGCGTCCTCGATAGCGATCTGCGCGCAGCTTGCCTTGGCGCGCTCAACATTTCGCGTGCTGCCTGCCGTGACTTTGCTTTGACGCGGTCCTGGCAGGTCAGCGCTCGCCAGTTTCTCGGGCACGCCGAGAGCATCGTCGTTCCGTTGCGTAAGCCGCAACTTGCCTACACGTAAGGGCTCGATCGGCGGGTGATCACTCCGCCACGTGTCCCCGATTGCCTGGTGCCAATTCTGGAAACAAGCGAGGTACGATGGCGTTCGCTCTCAACAACGACACGGTCACCAAGACCTATGGGCGCTGGGCGCCTGTCTACGACGTCGTCTTCGGCGCCATCTTCGATCGCGCGCGGCAGGCCGCTGTCGCGGCGAGCGAGGAGGTTGGCGGCCGCATCCTGGAAGTCGGCGTCGGCACCGGCATTTCGCTCGGCTACTACTCGGCGCGGAGCCGCGTGTGGGGCATCGACCTTTCCGAACGCATGCTCGAGGTGGCGCGCAAGCGCGTCTATGAGCAGCGCATGACGCATGTCGAGGGGCTCTCGATTATGGATGCCGAGCGCCTGGATTTTCAGCCTGCGTCGTTCGACGTCATCATGGCGCAGTATGTCGTCAACACCGTCCCGCACCCCAACATCGCGCTCGACGAGTTCGCCCGCGTCGTCCGGCCGGGTGGCGAGATCATTCTCGTGAACCGCATCGGGGCCGACGCCGGTGCCCGCCACTTGGCTGAGCGGGTCCTTTCGCCTGTCGCCCATCGGCTCGGATGGCGCTCGGAATTTCCCTGGCAGCACTTCTCGGCGTGGCTTGATCGCCACAAGGACATGCGCCTCATCGAGCGGCGTCCGATGCCGCCCTTTGGGCACTTCTCGCTTATTCGATTTGGCAAGGTCGTTACGGGGCCGATACGCACGGACCCGCGCGATGAAGCCGCGTATGCAAGCACCGGTAATCTGGAGGCATGAGACGGCAATGAGAGGATTTTTCGACGAACTGAAGACGCAGCGCTGGGACGACCACCGCTTCTATCATCACAGCCGCATCAACCAGGCCCTGCACCTGCTGAGCGCCATCAGCTTCACGGTGGCCTACGTGATGGTGTTCAGCAATCCTGTGGCGGCCGTTCTGCTCGCTTGGCTTGTCGGTATGACCAGCCGCCAGGCCGGCCATTTCTTCTTCGAACCGAAGTCCTACGACACGATCAATCATGCTACGCACGATCACAAGGAAGACATCAAGCTTGGCTATAATCTGCAGCGCAAGGTGGTGCTGATGAGCGCGTGGGTGCTGTCGCCGCTCGTGCTTCTCTACGATCCGGCGCTGTTCGGCATCCTCGAGCCCCACACCAGCGTTTATACCTTCATACACAACACGGCACTGCTGTGGCTCGGCATCGGCATCGGCGGCCTGATATTCCGCGCGATCCAGCTTTTCTTCATCAAGGATGTGAAAACCGGCCTCGTGTGGATGACCAAGATCATCACCGATCCGTTCCACGACATCATGCTGTACTGGCGATCGCCGCTATATCTCCTGCGCGGCGAGCTCATCGACCCGATGCACGCCCAGCACAAGCACTAGGTCGGTATCGCTTTGGACCGAATCGCCGTGCAGACCATGCCGCGCTTCGGCCAAAGCGAGCCGCTCGTTCTCGGCTCTCGTAGCCGCGTTGCTCGGTTATGGCACCATCTGGAAGCGTGTGGCTTCCAGTTGTGGCGTCGGGGTTCCGCCTTCCGGATCGCGCCGCGCCTTGTTGCGCGACCCGAACATCTGCGCGGCCATTTCCCACAGGATCTGGCGCTTGATCGAGCGCTTCGGCGCCGGATCGGCCCACCACCAGCCGTCGCGCTGCATCGTTCGGGCCGCCGCGACGAAGCGATCGGCCACCGAGTCGAAGTCCGCGTCCGTATAGTTCAGGCTGAAGATGAGGCGGCCCGTGCCGACCCAGCTCAAAGCCAGGCCCTCCGCACGCAGATAGTATTGCAGCATCCAGTTGTACCGCGACGGGCGCGTGTAGCTCACCGTCCAGATCGACGACAGGCTCGCCACGTGCACCGGCAGATCTTCCGCCTCCAGCCGCGTGTTGAGCCGCTCGGCACGCGCGTTCTGCACCGCATCCAGGTTCTCGTACAGCGCCTGGATCTGAGGTGTCTCGATGCGCTCCAGGAATTCCTGCATGGCGCCCATGACGCTCGGATGTGCGTTGAACGTGCCGCGGGCCAGCATGATGTCCACCGGCCGGTCGTCGCGGGAGCGCTTCATGAGATCGGCCCGGCCGCATACGACGCCGATCGGCAGGCCGCCGCCGAGGCTCTTGCCGTAGGTCACCATGTCGGCCCTCACGCCGAAGTATTCCTGCGAGCCGCCCGGGGCGACGCGGAAGCCCAGGAACACGTCGTCGAAGATCAGCGCGATTCCGCGCTCGGTGCACACGGCACGCAGGCGCTTCAGCCAGTCGGCATAGGCAGCCTTGTCGAAGTGTGCGCTGCGGCTGCTGTCCACCAGGGCGGAGTCTGCTGGCGGTCCCATGTTGGGATGCAACGCCTGCAGCGGGTTCACCAGGACACAGGCAATGTCGCGCCGCGTACGCAGCACATAAAGCGTCCGCTCCGACATCTCGGACAGCGTGTAGGTGTCGCGCGCCGGCAGCGGATTGCCCACGCCCGGCTGCACGTCGCCCCACCAGCCATGGTACGCGCCGCAGAATCGCACCAGACGTTTCTTGCCGGTGTGGTAGCGCGCGAGCCGCACCGCTTGCATGACGGCCTCGGTGCCCGACATGTGGAACGACACCTCGTCGAGGCCGGAAATCTGCTTGAGACGTTTTACGTTATAGGCGACCGACGGATGGTAGGCGCCGAGCACGGGCCCGAGGTCGCGCACGCGGCGGTACCCCGCTTCCATGCACGCCCGGTAGAAGTCGTAGCCGAACAGATTGACGCCGTAAGAGCCTGCCACGTCGTAGAATCTGTTGCCGTCGAGGTCCGTCAGCGTCACGCCCGAGGACGATTGCAGGAACGACCCGGAGCGCAGGTGCTCGCGCACGATGCGGCTGTATTGGAACGGCACGCGATAGCTGTTGATGAACTGCAGATCGGAAATGCCCGTCTGGACTTCGGCCGTGAGGTGAGTCGTCTGCGTGAACCGCTCGCGGAACAGGTCAGACAGCCGCTGGAAGCCCGCCTCGCGTTCCTGCGCCACGCTCTCGGGTGCGCCATCGCTGCGAAAAAACTGGTGCCGGTCGAACTCGTAGAACGGCACGAGCGATGCGATGCGGCGCGACATGCGTGCGTGCCCTGTCAGCGAGGGATGCTTGGCTCGCGACAGCTCCAGCCGGGCCTTGAGCCGCAGCAGCGCCGCCGCCAGCACCGCTGCGCCGGCCCCGTACATTGCGAATGTAATGTGTCGCGTATCCATCGAATCAATGACTACACCATCAAAAATAACGGCACATGACGGTCAGAGCTCACATCGCGAAGTTTTTCATGCAGGAGGATCTCAACTTCCTGCTCACCAACCGTATCCCTCGGCGTCTGGCGACTCAGTTCGTCGGCTGGCTCGCCAAGGTCGAGCAGCCCGTCGTACGGGATCTGTCGATCCGCATCTGGCGCCTGTTCTCGGACCTCGATCTGAGCGAGGCCAAGAAGCAGAAGTTCAAGAGCTTGCACGATTGCTTCATACGGGAGCTGAAGGATGGGGCTCGTCCCGTTGATGCGGACCCTGCCATCCTGACGAGCCCTTGCGATGCCATCGTCGGCGCGTCCGGCAACATCGCCGGCGCCGAGCTGATCCAGGTCAAGGGCTTCCCATATACGCTCGACGATCTGCTGGGCGATCCGGAGCTTGTGAGATTGTACCGCAACGGCCGCTACGTAACCTTGCGGCTCACGGCCTCCATGTATCATCGCTTCCACGCACCCCACGACTGCCGGGTCGAGCAGGTGACCTACATTTCCGGCGACACCTGGAACGTCAATCCCATCGCGCTGAAACGCGTCGAGAAGCTATTCTGCAAGAACGAGCGTGCCCTCGTGCGCACGCGCCTCGCGTCCGGCGGCCACGCGATTACGCTCGTGCCTGTGGCCGCCATTCTTGTCGCCGGCATCCGCTTCAACTTCCTCGACATGAACGTCGACCGGCTGAAGCCAGGCCGCACCGTCATGTCCTGCGATGCCCCATTCCGGAAGGGCGAGGAGATGGGCTGGTTCGAGCACGGCTCGACCATCATCGTGTTCGCGCCCGACGGCTTCGCGCTGTGTGATGGCGTCACCGAAGGCACCGAGATCCGCATGGGCCGACCCCTCATGCGCCTTCCCTAGCCCGGTTCGCGTTACAGATCGCCGGCCAGCGCCGTCATCGTGGCTCTGAAGCGCGCCAGCAGGGGATCGCGCGCGACGTGCCGTCCCTCGCGCACCATCCTCCGGCCGCCCGCGAAAACGTCCCGCACGGCGCCGTCGCCCGCGGTGAAAATCCATCCGTCGAGAACCGTGTCGCCGCTGCGCCCGACCAGCGCCGGATGCCGTTCGTCGAGGATCACGATGTCCGCGCTCGCGCCGGCCGACAGTCCGCTGGCGTGCAAACCCAGGGCCTGCTGCGCACCGCGCCGTGCGTGATCGAACAGCGCGCGTCCCGTCGACGTTCCACTCTGCCCTAGACGATTGCGCTTGTGGTCGCGCAGCCGTTGCCCGTACTCCAGCGTGCGCAATTCCTCTGCGAGACTGATGCGGATGTTGCTGTCGGAGCCGACGCCGAAACGTCCGCCCGCCTCGAGAAACCGCGGCGCCGCGAAAATCCCGTCACCCAGGCTCGCCTCAGTGATCGGGCACAAACCTGCCACTGCGCCGGAAGCCGCAAGCCCGCGGCTTTCCTCCTCCGTCATGTGCGTGCAGTGGATGAGGCAAAAGCGCTCGTCGACCGGCATGTTGTGCAGCAGCCATTCCACGGGCCGCGCGCCCGACCAAGCGACGCATTGCTCGACCTCGCCTGTCTGCTCGGCCGCGTGAATGTGCACCGGACCCGTCGGATGCTGCTGCAGCAGCGCCGTCAGCTCGTTCGGCGTTACCGCCCGCAACGAGTGCGGCGCGATGCCGAGCACGCCGCGTCCCAGCATCGTCAGATGGCGGCGGCTTGCCTCCATCAGCTTGGCGAAGCCATCGACATTTGACAGAAACCGCGTCTGCCCCTCCGCTGGCGGCTGGCCGCCGCAGCCGCCGTGCGCGTAGAAGCAGGGCAGCAGCGTCAGCCCGATGCCGCTCGCCGCCGCTGCCGCCACAATACTGCCAGCCGTCTCCGCCGGGTCGGCATAGCGGCTCCCATCCGGCGCATTATGCAGATAGTGAAACTCCCCGATCGTCGTGAAGCCAGCCTCCAGCATCTCGGCATAGAGCCATGCCGTCACGGCCTCGATGTCGTCGGGCGTCATGCGCGCGAGAAAGCGATACATCACCTCGCGCCACGTCCAGAAGCTGTCTTCGCGGTCGCCACGCCGCTCGGCGAGACCGGCCATGGCGCGCTGGAAGCTGTGGCTGTGCAGGTTGCCGGCGCCCGGTATCGCAATCCCGCTGCTCCGCTCGGCGGACGGTGCGGGCGCGACGCCCGCAGCCACGGACCTGATCTCCGCGCCATCGATGGTGATCAGCACATCCTCGGCCCACCCCGAGCCGAGCAGCGCCTGCGCGACGTGAAGCTCGGTCATGATCGCCTCATATGCAACGCGTCCTCGGGCCCGTTACCCGTTTGCCGCCAATCTCGCGTCGAGTTGCTCGATGGCGCGGCCGCTTTCATCGGCATTGGTCTGGAGCCTGAGCTTTTCTTGCATATTGGCGGGGAATGCGCGACCAATAGTCCAATCCGTCCATAAGGGGAGCCCCGTGATGAATAGACTTCCGTATGCGCCGTACGCCGTGGCCGCCGTTCTCGTAGCGCTCGGTGCCGGCAATGCGCTGGCTCAGAAGAAGACCCTGGTCGTCGGCATGGCCTCCGCGGACGCCGGCAAGCTCGACCCTCATCTCACAGCCACCACCCCTGACAAAGGTCTGCTCAACTGGATGTTCAACGGCTTGGTCCGCATCAAGCCGGGGCAGACGAGCCCCGAGTTCATCGAGCCCGATATCGCCGAGAGCTGGACCTCCAATCCGGCAGGCACGGAATGGGCCTTCAAGATCCGTTCCGGCGTACAGTGCCACCACAATTACGGTGAGTTCACCGCCGAGGACGCGGTCTATTCCATTCAGCGCGCTTCCACCAAGGCGACCTCGGCTTTCTCCAACGACTTCTCAAGCTTCGACAAAGTGGACGCGCCGGACAAATCGACGTTGAAGATCACCCTCAAGAACCCTGTGCCGGGTTTCCTCGGCTATCTCGCCAACTATCACGGCGGCAACATGGTCTGCAAAAAGGCCGGCGAGGAAATGGGCGCCGATTTCCAGAAAAAGCCCATCGGCACCGGCCCGTTCGAGTTCGTTGAATATCAGCCGCAGCAGTATGTAAAGCTGCGCGCCAACAAGAAGTACTTCCGCGGTGCGCCGCAGCTCGAAGAGATCATGTATCGCTACATCCCGTCGGACGCGAGCCGCGACCTCGCCTTCCAGGCGGGTGAGCTGGACATGATCTACGGCAAGCAGGAGCAAACCTGGGTCGACCGCACGGCCAAGCTGCCGGGTGTCAAGGTGGCCAAGGTGGAGCTGGCCGAGCTGTCGGCGATCTATCTCAACACCACCGTGAAGCCGCTCGACGATATCCGCGTGCGCCAGGCCATCGCGCACGCCATAGACCGCAACGGCATGGTCGCGTTCAAGGGCGCCGGCGTGTCGCGTCCTTCGGTGTCGATCGTGCCTTCGGGCTATCTGGGAACCGACGAGAAGGCCCCGCTCTACGCCTACGACCCAGAGAAAGCCAAGAAACTGCTGGCGGAGGCCGGCTACCCCAACGGCATCACCATCAAGACCATCCACACCACGCTGCCCGGCATGCAGAGCGTCATCGAGGCCGTGCAGGCCCAGTTCAAGAAGGCCAACATCAATCTCGACGTCGAGCTCGTCGAGCACGCGACGTTCCATGCCAAGATCCGCGAAGATCTTTCGCCGATCGTCCATTATCAGGCCGCCCGCTTTCCGGTGGCCGACATCTATCTCACGCAGTTCTATCATTCCCGGTCGCAGGTGAAGACGCCGACCGCGGTCACCAACTTCACGCACTGCAAGCTCGCCGATCAGGACATCGAGGCAGCGCGCGTGGAGCCTGATGCCGCCAAGCAGAAGGCGTTGTGGAAGACGGCGCAGGAAAAGCTCATCAAGGAAGTCTGCGGCGTCCCGATCCACGAGCAGATGCAGATCTGGGCCTACAAGGACTCACTCGATCTTGGTTACGAACTCGTTGGCTCGCTCAATCTGTCGCCGCCGATCACCGAGAAGACTCATTTCACGAAATAAGCTGGCTTTGGCCGCGTCGCGCTCCGATTGGAGCGCGCCGCCATTCTGCCCTGTGTGGTGATGACCGGATTCCTCGTCCGCCGCCTGAGCTTTGCCGTCGTCACGCTCTTTGCCGTGCTCACGCTCGTGTTCCTGCTGGTGCGCATCGTGCCCGGCGATCCGGCGCAAGTGATCCTCGGCGACCAGGCCAGTCGCGAGGCGATCGATGCCCTGCGTGTGCGTCTCGGCCTCGATATGCCCGTGTGGCAGCAGTACCTCACGTTCCTCGGCGGTGCACTGCGCGGCGACTGGGGCGTATCCATGGTGACGGGACGGCCGGTCATCGAGGAGGTGCTGAAGGTCCTCCCTTGGACACTTGAGCTGACCTTCGTGTCGCTTATCCTCGGCACGGTCATCGGCGTTCCGCTCGGCGTCTGGGCGGCCGTCAATCGCAACCGTGCCGTCGACTACGCGTCGCGCATCAGCTCGCTGCTGGGGCTGTCGTTCCCGCCGTTCGTCTCGGCGATCCTCCTACTGCTCGCATTCGCAATCGCGCTGCCCTGGTTTCCGGTCATCAGCGCGCGCACCGGAAGCCCGGTTGCCTGGTTCCAGTCGATCGCGCTGCCGGCGATCAACCTCGGTCTCATCACCGCCGCGTACATCACGCGCGTCACGCGCTCGGCAATGCTCGACGTGCTCGCTGAGGATTATGTGCGCACCGCGCGCGCCAAGGGCGTGCCCTGGCGAGCCGTCGTATGGCGCCACGCCCTGCGTAACGCGCTGATCCCGGTCATCACTGTCATCGGCCTCTACCTCGGCATTCTCATCGGAAATTCGGTCCTGACCGAGATCGTGTTCAGCCGCCCGGGCCTGGGCAAACTGATCGTCGGCGCCCTCAATCAGCGCGACTACACCATGCTGCAGGGCATGATGGTGATCTACACCCTGGTCGTGGTGCTCGTGAACCTTCTCACCGACCTCGCCTATGGCGTCGCCGATCCGCGGGTGAAGCTGCAATGAGCACCACTGAAGCGCGCCCCCCGGCTCCCTCGCCCATGGCCTATCTGGCCAAGGCGACGCTCGCGGCCTTCAACGCCAACAAGACCTCCTGGGTCGGTCTCGTCATTTTTCTGATCGTGGCTTTCGCTGCCGTCGCCGCCCCGCTGCTGTCGCCGCACGATCCCGTCGAGCAGAACATCCTCTACAAGCTCAAGCCGCCGACAGCGGAATATCCGCTCGGCACCGATGCCTTCGGCCGGGACATCCTGTCGCGCCTGCTCTATGGGGCGCGCATCTCGCTGGTGATCGGATTCGTATCCACCATCGTCGCCATGCTTATCGGCTCCCTCATCGGTATTCTCGCCGGTTGGTATGGCGGACGCTTCGACATCCTGGTCATGCAGACGATGGACATGCTGCTGGCCTTTCCCTCGCTGATCCTGGGCCTGCTCATCGTCGCCATGCTGGGGCCGTCAATGACCAACATCATCCTGGCCATTGCGCTGACCTCGGTCCCGGCCTTCGCCCGCATCGCCCGCGCGCCCACCATCTCCGTCAAGGAGCGCGAATACATCGAAGCCTGCCGTGCGCTGGGCTATTCGGACGCGCGCATCATGGGCGGGCACATCCTGCCCAACATTTTCCCCGAGATCCTGGTGATGGGCTCGCTGTGGCTGGCGAACGCCATCCGCACGGAAGCGTCGCTCGCCTTCATTGGCCTGGGGGTCAAGCCGCCGACGCCGACCTGGGGCGGCATGATCCGCGAAGGCTTCGAGAATATTCTGGACAGCGCCTGGCTCGCCGTTGCACCGGGCCTCGCTATCCTTGTCGTCGTCTTCGCGCTTAACCTGCTCGGCGATGGTCTGCGTGACGCTATCGACCCCAAGCTCAAGGGCGAGGCGTAGCGGAGATGGCTCAGCAGCCGATCCTGTCCGTTTCCGGCCTGTCGACGGCCTTCCGCGTGGAGGGCCATTGGCGCACTGTCGTCAACGACGTGTCCTTCGACATCGGCCCGCGCCAGACGCTGGCCATCGTCGGTGAATCGGGCTCCGGCAAGAGCGTCACGGCGCTCTCCATCATGCGGCTTGTGTCCGACATCAACGGCCGCGTCCAGGGGCGCATTGCTCTCGAAGGCCAGAGCCTCCTCGATCTTTCCGAGGACGAGATGCGCAAGGTGCGTGGCAACCGTACCTCCATGATCTTCCAGGAACCGATGACGAGCCTCAATCCGGTGCTCACCATCGGCTTCCAGATTTCCGAGGCGCTCATCTACCACCGCGGGCTCTCGCGCGCCGACGCCGAAGCCGAAACCGTGCGCATCCTAGAGCGCGTCCGCATTCCTGCCGCCCGCCAGCGCGTGCACGAGTATCCGCATCGCTTCTCCGGTGGCATGCGCCAGCGCGTCATGATCGCCATGGCGCTCGCCTGCCGGCCCAAGCTGCTGATCGCAGACGAACCGACGACGGCGCTCGACGTCACCATCCAGGCCCAGATCCTCGAGCTCATCAAGGTTCTTCAGGACGAGGAGGGCATGTCCGTCCTCTTCATCACCCATGATATGGGCGTGGTGGCCGAGATCGCGGACCGCGTCGTCGTCATGTGGCAGGGCCGCAAGGTGGAGGAGGGTGAGACCGGCCGCCTCTTCGCCGATCCTCAGCATCCCTATACGCGCGCTCTGCTCGCAGCCGTACCGCGCCTCGGTGCCATGCAAGGGCAGGCGCAGCCGCTGCGCTTCCCGGTCACCGACGTCGAGACGGGCATTATCGCTCCGCCCGCGCCGACGAACTCGACCATCGACGTCGCCGAGCGCCCGGTGCTCGAAGTGTCGCATCTCACCACCCGTTTCGACATCCGCACCGGTGTCCTGCGCCGCGTCACTGGCCGGGTGCACGCCGTCGAGGACATCTCGTTCAGCCTGCGCGCGGGCGAGACGCTGGCGCTGGTCGGCGAATCCGGCTGCGGCAAGTCCACGACCGGCCGCTCGATCCTCCGTCTTGTCCCGCCATCGTCGGGCACCATCCTGTTCGAAGGCCAGGATGTCGGCGCACTTGATCGCGAAGGCCTGCGCGCCGCGCGGCGGCGCATGCAGATGATCTTCCAGGATCCGTTCGCCAGCCTCAATCCGCGCAAGACGGTGGGCGCCGCCATTGCCGAGCCGATGGTCGTGCCCGGCTTGTGCGACCGGCCGGCGGCACGCGATCGCGTTGCGGAGCTCCTGCGCAAGGTCGGCCTCGCGCCCGACATGGCGTCGCGCTTCCCGCACGAATTCTCGGGCGGCCAGCGCCAGCGGCTGTGCATCGCCCGCGCACTCGCGCTGTCGCCGCGCCTGATCGTCGCCGATGAGGCTGTGTCCGCGCTCGACGTTTCCATCAAGGCCCAGGTCGTCAACCTGATGATGGACCTGCAGGAGGATCTGCGGCTGGCCTACCTCTTCATCAGCCACGACATCGCCGTGGTGGAGCGCGTCAGTCATCGGGTGGCGGTCATGTACCTTGGCGAGATCGTCGAGATCGGCCCACGCGCTGCCGTGCTGGAAAATCCGCAACATCCCTACACAAAAAAGCTGATGAGCGCCGTTCCGCTGCCCGATCCGGAGCGCCGCCGCGCGCGCCAGAAACTTCTCAGCGACGAGGTGCCGAGCCCCGTGCGGCCGGCCAGCTATATCCCGCCGGTGCGCCTCTACCGCGAAGTCTCGCCTGGGCATGTCGTGCAGGCGTGGGATCATGCGGAGGCCCCTGCCACCGCCTTCACGGCCTGAGCGCGACCAGCTTCGCGCCTCGGTTCGATCGCTCGTCAAGCGAAAACAGTTGTCGAAGGCTGTAGATGTTCGAAGCGACCCTCCAGCCGCTGTGGTCCGAACGCGACATGCGCCAGCGAAAGAGGCTGCCGTTCGTTCGCCCGCTGCTCTGTCCCACGTCCTTCGATCTATAATGGCTCCCGTGGCGTAAAATTGCGTGTTCGGGAGTGCGATGATCACCGCGGTGTTGACGAGATGCAGTGCGTTCTTGATCGCCCTGTCGCTCTGGATGCTTGGGCTCGGCCCTGCTGCGGCGCAGGACGGACGGCACATCCTCCCCAACCTCGTCATTCCGAAGCTCGACCTGCCGATCATCACCGATCCAAAGGGCGGGCCGATCTCCGTGCAGCTTCCCGATTTGGACCTCCCTAACGTTCTCCATCTCGACGTGTCGCGCCTATCCCCCGAATTGCGGCGCCGTTTCGGCAACGAGGATCTGCTTCTGATCAATCTACCGGGCATCACCATCGTGCTCCCGGACCTGCCAGTCGTTGGGGGGCTCGGTTCTGGCGTTCTGGGTGTCGTATTGGATCAGGTCTCTTCGGTCAGCCAGACGCTGTCCAACACCGCCAATCAGGCGCTGCTTTCCCCCGTCCAGCAGATTCTTGACAATTTGCTGAGCGGGGGTGGTGCTACTTCCTCATCGTCGCCCAACGCTCCATCGGGCGCGAGCTCGGGAGGTGGCGTGTCGGGCATGGCGGCGCTTCCATTGTCCAATTTGTGGATGTGGAACGCTGTGACGTTCGGCACATCCAATCACGGCGGCTACCAGTTTCGTGCCGGCTCTGGCGACAACATCATCACCGGTACCACGCTTGAGGTGCGAACCAACGATCGGTCCGAGATGCCCGGACTGCTGTGGGATGCCTCCACGCTTGCCGGTCTGAGGCCGGGCACACTGCATTTCGGCGTCACCGGCGGTATCGCCGAGTCCGACCTCGATGTTCGGGCTAACAGTGCCTTGCGCAGCTTGGGGTTGACGCAAGCGGGTGTGGGCAATCTCAAGTCCTGGTCGGCAGGTGGCTTTGCGCTGCTGACCACCAGGGCATGGTATACGGGCGCCGCGGCCGGCGGGAGCTGGGGCCGTGCCGAGACCGAGAATTTCGTGACGGGTGCCCGCAGCGACTTCGACGGCTCAAGCTTCACGTCGGCCTTGTTCGCGGGCACAATCCTGCCCATCCTGTCGGACGATGTGCGGCTCGATTTTCGCGCCACGCTGGGCTATCAGCGCACGGTGGGCGAAGCCCACAACGATACCGTCGGCATCACCTACAGCGATCACATCGTCGAGACCTTCGACGGCAGCCTGTCGGCTCGGCTGTTCGGCGTGGTTCGCCTGCCGTCGTTCACGCTCCGGCCTTACGTGCAATCCGGTGTCGTGCATCGCTTCCACTATCTCAATGAGCTGCGGATCCAAGGCGTCGATTTTTCGTTCGACGACGCCGATACGAGCGTCTTCTTCGCTGGGGGCCTGGACTTTGACATCGGCAATAAGCTGCAGCTCTCGGCGGGCGTTCGCCACGACCTCAGCCCGGACTACGACAGCCTCACTGGCCGCATAGGTGTGCTGTTGAAGCTCAACTGATGGTCGGCCTAAAGTCCGCCGGCCAGCACATCGGCGGCCGTCACCCTGACCGGACTGCGCGTTGACACGCGTTCGGGGGTCGCCTTGGGCCTTGGCGGCTGCCCTACAACATTGGCGTTTACAGACCTCGTGGGTGTACGCTTGCCTGCCGACGTCGGCTGCTTCACGGCATCGCGCGGCGGCTCCGATCGGCTGACCTTGGTCTCTTCTGGCTCGACCGCGCGATAGGCAACGTTTGCTTGCGCGGTGCTGACGCGGGAATCGGCGCGCAAGCGCTGCACGATCTCCGCTGAGTCGCTATGGCCGCGCACCTTGTACGTGACGACGCGCAAATCGAGGGTCGACAGCGTCGCCCGCCTGACAATTTCGAGGCCGTGCTGCTTTGCCAGTTCCTCCTCGGTGCTCTCCGGCGCCGAGGCGTGCAAGGCAGCGAGGATGGTTGCGGCGCCCGCAGCAACCTCGACCGGGACGCCTTGATCCGTCGTTGTGTTCTGCACGAGCTGCCAGAGGTCGCGCTCGCGCGTGCTTTCTGCGTTGCGCGGCGTAGTCTGCTGTGCCACCGACACATCGCCGTTGCCGATCGCGGCAACGCGCAGCCTGACCTCTGAACGCGGATCGGTCGCGCGCACCGCTCCGCCGTCCAGTCCTAGAATGGCGCCAGCGAGGGTGAGGCTCGCAACGTGTTTCACCACCAGGCGCTTCATGCCTCACCGCCCCACTCCTGCCGCTTCACCGTGGTATGCGAGTCGCAAATCTCCAAAACAAAAAAGCCGGCGTGCGCAGGGCTCCCCCGATCGTTGCGCCCGTCGGCTTCTGCAGTACGAGTGAACGGGCCGGCGTGACCGCCGGCCCAAGCACTACCTGTCTTTCTTGTCGGCCTTATCGCGCTCGCCGCGGCATGGAAGTGCTGTGAGCCTGCACCGCTTCTTGACGGCCGCATCTCCGGCGATTCTTTCACCCGCCTTGCCGATCCAGCTTTCATTCGTGCTCGACCGGCTGCATTCGTATCTCGCACGCTGGGCGTTGCCGACGTCCATGTAGCGCTCGCCCCACAGGAAGCGAACCTCTTCCTGCCATGCGAGATCGGCCCGCTGCTTGGCATTGTCTTCGTCGAACGCTTCGCCTCCGGTGCGTGCCAGGGGTGGTTTGCACTCGCTTGCGCGGTTGAACCGGTCGCCGTCGTGATCATCACGATCGCCATCACGATCATGATGATGCCGGCGCTGATAGCCGTAGACGCGCGGCCGAGGCCGGTACGGCTCGTAGACCGATTTGGTGTGCGGCCGATAGTGCCAGACATAGCCGTCACCATCCCCGGCAATCGACGAGGCAGCAAACGGCAGCAGCGCAGTCAGCGAGAGGGCCGCCGCCGAAACGAGACCTAATACATTTCGCGTTTTCATCGGATCTACTCGCTATTCCGTGTAATAACGCCGCTTGGGCACCGGATACCAGCAACCGTCGGCGTCACACACGCGACGCGGCTTCGGCTTGTAATACTGCTCACCGTAGTAGCGACGCTCACCATAATACCGACGGCCTTCGCCGTAGTATGGGCGTTCGCCATAACCTTCGTATGGATAGTCGTAGGGTGCGCATGCCGCGACCCCGCTCGCAATCAATGCTGCGGCCACGATCTTTTTTATCATAAAGCCCCCATCACGCTTACCGTCTCACTACTGGATCGCAATTGGCCTCAGAATGGGGGTGTTCTGCAATGGGTTATCCACACGTTCCGCCCGGTTTTGCACATTCCGTTCCCGGAGTGATCCAAAAAAGCAACAGCTAACTAAAACCTTAGGAGTATTGCGGTTATTCGATTGCGGCGACCGATCTGTATCAGTCGTTTCGCTCGCAGGTTGCCTCTCGTGATGTTTTTGTCGTTTGTTCGCCGCAATGAGTCAAACATGCGTCGTGATTCTTTGCTCGCTGCATCGCGGCAACACCGCAGCGCATGTGTCAGAGGCGCATTGCGACACTTTTCAAGCCGGCGCAATGAAGGTGCTACTCCATCAACGATCCGAACAGCGCGCCTAAGATGGCGCCGATGGCAGCCAGCAATCCCAGCACAAATCCGCCGATGGTTTCCAAGGCGGTCTCCAGCGCATCCGACGCGCGGCCGGCCGCGACGATGACGACACCGGCGCCCGTTCCCGCAAGGAATGACGTCATCGCACTCAGCGCCATGAGCCATAGCGCAAGCGAAAAAATGGCGCTCAAGACTGCCGTGATCGCGACGCGGCGTGCGAGATTGCCGCGTGGAACATGCTGCTTTGTAGGCTCCGCGGTGTCGGCCATGACGCGTCTTTCCACTTCCAGTTGATGCCTTCCCAGTTAATTTTGTCGCGTCAGGCGAGGCAATGGTTCATGCGTTCGTCGCTCGACGGTGCGCTTGAATGTCACCGCGCTACAACGTGCCAGGCGATCACGGCTCGCACGGCACGGAGATGGTGGCGCCAATTTGGGACAAATACTTCCGGCACTCGAGCGGCTGGGCCGGTTGCCTCGTCGGTGCTGCCGGCTTGTCGCTCTGGGCCGCCGCAACGGCTTGGAACGGTGTCCTGATTGCGGGCGGATGGCGCTCGAGCGCCAAGGCAAACGAAAAGCTCTTCTCGACGATCTGGCCGGTGACGGCATCGCGCAGACGCACTTGCGCCTTGTAGACACCGACGCCGGCCTTCAACGTCAGGCCCAGCGAGAAAAAGAACGTACCGGGTTGCGTTGCCGCTTCATGCGTCAGTGTCGTGGTGGCCGGCTTGTCCGCGAGGCGCCGGCCGTCGCGCCGCCGCAGAACGATGCTGACGTCGACGTTGAAGCGCGCGACGCCCTCGCCCGTGTGCCAGCCGAAGTCTCCTGGCTCGCCGTAGATGTGCAGCGTGTCGCCGGATTTGAGAACCGGACTTTCCACCGCCGTATAAGTCCCAAACGTGCGCACCTTGTCTTCGGCCAGGGTCAAAGCGCGCACCGTGGGTGGCCCTTTTTCGGAATTGCTGGCCTCGTGCGCACGGGCCGCGACGTTTCCAGCAAGGAGCGCGATCAGGCAGATGGCGGAGATGCGCTTGAGCGGCATGTGTCACCCCTTGAACTGACGGCCCACGCCTTTAGCAAGACCACATCGTCATCCGTCGCGCTGTGTCGCGGGAAACAGGCGCGCAATCGCTGTGTCCTTATGCAGGCGAGTGTGCCGTCGCATCACGTCGGCGGCAATCAATTGATCCGTCAACTTATTAACTCAACGGTACGTATTTACGTGCCGCGCAGCTCGGCGCGCGATATCCCGGCTCCAGCATGTCGTTCGCAGGACGGGAGGGAGCGATGGATGATGCTTCTCAAATCGTGCCTGTGCTTCGCTACAAGGACGTCAAGCTAGCCGCGGCGTGGCTGTGCCGGGCCTTCGGCTTTCGCCGTCGCCGCGTGGTGAGGGGCGCGGCCGGGGACGTCAGCTACATCCTGCTCGCGTGTGGCCGCAGCACGCTGCTCATCCGCCCCGTGTCGAGCAGTGATTTCGACGATCTCATGGTGCAGCCCGATCATGACGGCCAAGCCAGCACCCAGGTCTGCTATCTGGCTGTGCCCGATGTCGACGCGCACTATCGGCGGGCGGCGATTGCGGGTGCCAGAATCGAGCTGGCGCCGGGCAGCGACGGACTCGGCGGCGACTTCTACACCTGCCGGGATCTCGAGGGCCATCTCTGGAGCTTCGGCACGCGGGACTATGGGGTCGGACCCCGCTTTGCCTCGCGCCTGGGCGCGGGATCGCGCCGGGCGTCGCAAGTGGTGTCGGTCATGGCGATGGTGGCCCTTGCAGCCGGCGCATGGGCTTTCCATCCGGGCGGCGCAAGAGACGCGCGATTGGTGGTGACAATGGCCGCTGCTGCCACAGAGCGCAGCGAGAACGGCGGACAAGTGTTACATCTGCTTCGGCGCACCACTGCTGAACTCGATCGCGTCCGCGAGGAGAACGCACGGCTCGCAGCCGAGATCGCCTCGGTCAGATCGCACGAGGGCCGGCAGCGCGCGGTGTGGGAGCGGACCGGCGCCGAGCTGGCCCTTCTGCAGGAGCATCTGGCGAGCGCGCGCAAGGCTCGCGACGCAGCGGTTACGGAAGTTGCCAGATCTGCCCAGGAGCTGAAGGCGTTACGCGCCGACGTGGAACAGCAAAAGCAGGACCGGGCCGCATTTCAGGAGCAGCTTCAGGCGACGACGGCGGCCTTGGTGGATGCCCGGAGGGAGGCGGCACCAGCCGCCGCTCAGACATCCAGCATCCGCACCGATACGGTTGTGCGTCCGCGTGCTCAGCGTGCCATCCCAGCTCGTCCGGGGGAGGCTGTCGCCTGCTACCGCCAGGTGATGCGAGGCGAGGTCAGCTGGGGTGGTGGCACC
Organism: uncultured Hyphomicrobiales bacterium; assembly: GCA_902826715.1. Classification (GTDB taxonomy): domain Bacteria; phylum Pseudomonadota; class Alphaproteobacteria; order Rhizobiales; family Hyphomicrobiaceae; genus CADEFX01. The sequence goes on from CADEFX010000014.1 coordinate 28,682, forward strand.
GTGTGGCTGCCCGAGAATGCGCACGCGCTCTGCTCGGGCACGCAAAACGCGCGCCGGACCATCGGCTGCTTCCAAGCCGGCATCCGGGCCGGGTGGCCGTGGCGGGACGCCCTCGGCACCTGCCGGGCAACCTAGGATCCGGATCCGAAGTTCGTACCGCCCAGCGGCTAGGTTGTTGTGAACTTCGGATTCGACAGGACACTAGCAAATTTATGATTCTATTGTGGTTTATGGGCCAAAAATTCGCTTGATGGACCCGCTGCAAGGGCGAGGCGAACTTCTGAACCGCCAACCCGAGCGCGATGGTGCGCACGCGTACAATAGCAGGTGCCCCTACATCTATCAGCCAATGCCGAAAGAATGCTTGCGAGCGAAAGAGCCTTGAGTGAGAATCAGTCCGCTGCTGATTTGCCGCTTCGTGTGCAAGCGTAGGGCTTCCATGCGAAGCGAGTGTTACGCTTTCAACTTGTGGAAGGGAGCAGGGTTCGCTCTTCGACCGAGGTGCCTCAGGTAAAGGTGAGGTGCTTCAATCCGAAGCGATCCTGATCGAGGGGATTTGCGGGATGACGAGGCTGGCGCTCGCCTCTGTGGGGGCGTTTATCTGTGCCCTGACCATCGGATCGGCGCTGCAGGCGCAGGCGCAGGCCCAGCGGCGGTCTATCGATAACCACGGCAATTGGGTCGTCGACTTCAAGCCCCAGAAGCAGGCGCAACAAGGCGATAGCTCTAGTCGCCTGCGGCGTACGCGGTCGGGCCGCAGCAAGGCATCGACCCAGGCGGACACCCTCGTCCGTTTCGCGGACACCGAGGGGCGGCGCTATCACCCTTCGAGTAAGGTCTGGTTCGACGGCAAGAACTCCTGCTGGTCTGGCAAGGAGGCGTTCACGTTCAAGAAGGGCGTCTGGCTCTACGGCGACGCCGTCTGGGCGCAATCCGGCGCTGCCTGGTCCGCCGCCGAGGGCGCGCAACCCGAGCTTGTGAGCTGCGACAGCGACCGGGCCTTTGCCGCGCACGCCAAAGAGTATACGGCAACAGTCACGACAAGCTCTGCCGCCGGAACGGCGGCCACGGTTACGGCGACGTCCCGGTCTGGCTCCGAGCCGCAGAACGCTGCCGTCAAGACGGGCTGCAAGAAGTATTTCCCCAGCGTGGGTCAGATGCTGACTGTCCCCTGCGGGGAGTGAGCCGGTCCCAGCGCGTCCAGGCCGGTATCCCCGGGAACAGCTAGGCCCCGCCGCTGATGCGTAGAGTGGCCCATCAATAGGCCCTACGATTTTGCGCGAGCGTGCCATGGACGAACTGACCCCCCGAATTGCCGAGATCCTGCGGCCATACATCAGCGTTGACGCGCCGTCCGGCCGCCTCGATTTCGATCCGCTGGACTTGCCGCTCATCGTTTTCGACATCGAGGATGCGTTCGGCATCCAGATGCGCCTGGAGGATCTCGAAGAACTGGCCAGCGTCGCCCATATCGCCGGGCACATCCGCATGTTGATCGAGACGCGTCCTGCCGTCCGGCGGCCCCTTGTGCCCGTCTCCACTCTGGACTCCTCCCAGAGCGCCTGGACCTTGTCGGGCACGAGCCGCCGCGCTCCGCGCTTCCTGCAGGCCGCCTGAACCGCGCAGTTCTACGCCCCGCGCTCAGGCTTGCCCGCGACGATGTCGCGGACCACGCGCCCGCCCAGACGCAGCAGGCCTGCCAGGGGCACCCGCGTACTCGCCACGATCCGGGCGACGCGCGCATCGTCGTCATCACCGCAGGGCTGGCCTAGTGCCACTGTTGCCGCCTGCGGCGCGAACAGTTGTGTGAGCGCGACGCCCGTTCCGCCGTAGCCGATGTTGAAACTGACCGTGCCGCCTTGCGCTGCCGCGCGAATGATCGGCAGGTCCGTCGCCGTCGAGTGAAAATTGCCGCCCCAGGCCGAGGCGATTGGCGGCGGCCGCCGCCATCTCACACTGTGCGCCAGATGCTTTTCAAGTTTCTGTAAGACCGCGGACGGCACCTCGTAATCCGACTTCGCGGCACCGAAGAACGTCTCCACGCCCCCATAGATCAGCCGGCGCTGATGCACGCGATAGAAGATGTAGCTCTTATTCAGCTCGACGACGAAGGTTTGCCCGCCGCCGAGCCGGGCCACGGTCTCATCGTCGAGGGCTTCCGTCTCCACCATGTAGTTGCGGACAATCTTGGCGCGTGGCGCGCGCGGCCCAGCGATGGTGTGCGTGTAGGCGTTGGTGCAGACGAGCACCTTGCCAGCCTCGACCGACTGGCCATCCGCCAGCCGCACGCAAGCGGCGCCGGACGGCAAGGACTCGATGCCCGCGACGCCTGCTTGCTCAGAAACCAGCGCTCCCTTTGCGATCGCCCGCGCCGCCAGCGCACGCACCAGCCGATAAGGGTGCACCGTGAAAGTCGGCAGCACCAGCGTCGGCCTGCTGTCGCGGTGCGGCTCCCAAATCATGCGATGATCGATGCCGGAGCGGTCCAGCGTCCGCGCAATCACGGCCAGCCCACCTGTCGTCAGGCGCCCGGTCGCCTGAAGATGCAGCATGCATGGCGTGACCTCGCTTTCCGGTACCGTTTCCGAAAGCCACGCGCCGAGTCGGTGCAGCTTGCGAACGAGCGCCCGCAGCGCCCAGGCGTGGTCCTCGTTCTTGTCCGCCGTGAGGAGCCACACCGGCACAGGCAGCGGCGAGAGCAGTCCGCCGTTACGACCGCTCGCGCCGTACCCAACGAACCGTTGCTCCAGCACCGCGACGCTGGCGCCCGGCTGCCGGTCGAGAATGGCCAGCGCGGAAGACACGCCGGCCAATCCACCGCCGATGATGACGATATCCGCGCGCACGGGCGCACTCGTCACCCGCAGCGCCGTGTCTGCGCCCTCGCGTTGCCAGTAGCTCGCGGTGGCCGCCGTCGTGCTTGTCGTCGCAAGAACCAAGCGTATCTCCCGGGCGGAGTGCTGCTGCTCACTCTTCCGCCTCATATATTTGCAACTCTCCGAGGGCAATAGAGTCGTTGATGGGGGCGGAATGAACGTGCAACCATCCGCTATCGGCCCTTCAACCAGCAGGCAAAGTCCCATGGACCCCAAGATCGAGGAACAGGAACTGCAGGAGGTCTTGTCGCGCGTCTTCGCGCATGACTCCGCGCTGTATCAGAACCGCGGCTTCCAGCGACGTATCGGTTTCGGCAAGAAACCAGCGCTCATCAACATCGACCTTGCCAACGCCTGGACACAGCCGGGCAATCCTTTCACGTGCGTCGGCATGGAGACCATCATCCCGGCTGTGCAGCAGTTGCTGGTCGCCTTTCGCGCCCGCAATCTGCCCGTGGTCTACACCACGACGGCCTATGAGGTGATCGAAGGCTCGACGTCCGACATGGGCCTTTGGCACCTCAAGCTTCCAAGTGAAGTGCTCAAGGCCGGGACCAAGCTCATCGAGATCGACGAGCGCGTCAAACCGGCGCCCGGCGAGCACGTCATCGTCAAGAAGCGCGCCAGCGCGTTCCACGGCACGCACCTCGCCGGCATGCTGCGCGCACTCGGCGTCGACACGGTCATCGTCACCGGGACGACGGCAAGCGCCTGCGTGCGCAACACGGTCGAGGACGCCATTGCCGACGGCTTCCGCCCCATCGTGCCGCGCGAGACCGTCGGCGACCGCATCCTGGGTGCCGTGGAATGGAACCTGTTCGACATCGACGCCAAGTTCGGCGACGTCGAGCCGCTCGAAAAAGTGTTGACCTACCTGAAGTCGAACGACATCGGCTAGGCCCTCGCTGCCAGATTTGTCACTGCCGGGGAGCCAGCAGCCGTCCCGCGATCTTGCTGGCGCCGATCATCACATTGAGCCGCGCCCTCATGAAGCGCTGCTCGACCTTCACCGTGTCGCCGAACACCATGGTCCGGTCGCGCACCTGCGTGTCGCTCGGCCAGTCAGGTGCGCCTGGCACCGAGGGGCGCCCATCCCTGGCAAAGGCAAACAGGTAGTTGCTGGCCGTTCGCGCCAGCGCGCGGTCGGCATCCGTGAAGACCTCGCGCGTGCCCTCGAAGATGTCGCCGGTATCGAGGAGGTACGCAATCTCTGCGCCGTGGCCGACGCCGTTGGGAAAATTGGGCCGCTGCTTGGCTGCCAGATAATCGAAATAATACCGCCATGTCGGCGCGCGCTTGGCATGTCGGTCGGCGATCCAGCGCACCGGCATGGTGAACACCAGATCGCGCGTCGCCTGCCGCGCCAGCGCACTGTCGTCCTTGACGCCGGGGTAGAGCATCTTCACCAGAAAGCCCGCCGCGCCGAGTCGCTTCAGCACGGCGCCGGCATCGATGCCGAAGGCGGCCACCACGCTCGAATCATCGCTTGTATTCCCTGCGATCAGCGGTACCGCGGCCTCCCGGCCGGCCGCAAACGTAGTCTCGATCGACTGCGGCAGCACCTTGTCGCCGCGGATCGGCACGGGCGAATTTGAAAGTCCCTGGCCGTTGATCAACCCGAACCGCTCGGCAGGAACGGCGCGCAGCGCGGCAGCCGTCGCCTTCGCGCCCGGCAGCCCCAACGCTTCGGCAACCTTGGTCCCGGCCTCCAGCGCCTTCGCTCGGGTCGTATCCGGCACCGCGTATGAGCTCATGGCCACGCCCTTGTGGAACAGGCCGCGCGCCAGCGGCGAGGCCAGCAGCGCCAACACGCTTTTGCCGCCTGCCGACTGGCCCATGATCGTGACATTACCGGGGTCGCCGCCGAAGGCCGCGATATTGGCCTGCACCCACTTCAGCGCGGCGATCTGATCCAGCAGCCCGAAATTCGTCACACCGTCCGGGCTCTCCTTCTCCAGCGCGGGATGCGCGAAGAAGCCGAGCTGCGCCAGGCGATAGTTGATCGAGACGAACACGGCGCCCTTCGTCGCCATCGGCCGCCCGTCGTAGATCGGCAGCCCACCGGCGCCGAAGACGAACGCTCCTCCGTGAATCCACACGATCACGGGCAGCTTCGCCGATCGCTCCGCCCGCGGCGTCCAGACATTGAGATACAGGCAATCTTCGCTCAGCGGCCCGGGATCACCACCGTTCGCGGCTGACAGCCCGGGCACCTGGATACAGGCTGCGCTGTAAGCATCCGCCTGTCGCACGCCCTTCCAGGACGCGGCCGGCCTCGGCTCGCGCCAGCGCAGCTTGCCGACCGGCGGCGCCGCGTAGGGAATACCCTTGAATGCCAGAATTCGCTGTTCGACGGCGCCGCGCACGTCCCCAAGTCGCGTCTTGACCGTCGCGGCGCCGCTCGTGCCTTGCGCGGTCGCCGAAACGGCGGGACCCGACGCCAGAACCAACGCGGCCAGAATCCATCGGATCATCATGCCTATCTCCCCAAGCGCCCATCTTGCCGGGCAGTATCGTAGTTCAAGCTCACGACAAATCGAATTGTCCGTGATCCTTGCTATGATGCATGACGTCAGCAGCTATTTGCGCCTGTTGTGGAGATCACCATGAGCGATCCACCCGTCTCACGCGGCTTTCGCGGACGCAAGGCCCCCGACGCACCGGCCGATCGCGTACCGCCCGGCCAGCACCTCACTTCCGATTTTCCCGTGCTGTCGGCCGGTCCCACGCCGCAGGTCAATCTCGCCAACTGGACCTTCGCGCTTCAGAACGGCGGCAATCTGCTGCGCAAATGGAGCTGGGCCGAGTTCGAGGCACTGCCGCAAACCAAGGTCACAGTCGACATCCACTGCGTCACGACATGGTCGAAGCTCGACACGCAATGGCAAGGCGTCACGCTCGACACGCTCCTTGAGGCCGCCGGCCTGCCGCAGGCGCCCGCCGATTTCGCCATGATCTACTGCGACGGCGGCTACACCACCAACATGCCCGTTGCCGATCTTATCTCCGGCAAGGCGATGGTCGCCACGCGCTACGGCGGCAAGCCGCTCACGCCCGAGCACGGCGGTCCGGCGCGACTGCTCGTCCCGCACCTCTACTTCTGGAAGAGCGCCAAGTGGGCGCGCCGTCTGCGCTTCATGGAGAAGGATGAGCCGGGCTTCTGGGAGTCACTGGGCTATCACATCTACGGCGACCCCTGGCGCGAGCAACGCTATGCCGGCGACTGAGACCGTCGTCGATGCGCCGCGGCGCCTGCCCTGGCGCACTGCCGAGGTGCGCGAGGTCATCGCCGAGACCTCGCGCGTGCGCAGTCTCGTCCTCGACGTGCCCGGCTGGCCAGGCCATCGCGCAGGACAGCACGTGGACGTCCGTCTCACGGCGGATGACGGCTACCAGGCGCAGCGCAGCTATTCCATCGCGTCCGCGCCCGAGGCGGCACACGTCATGCTGACCGTGGAGCAGATCGAGGAGGGCGAGGTCTCGCCCTATCTCGCCATGGACGTGCTGCCCGGCGACAAATTCGAACTGCGCGGCCCGATCGGCGGCTATTTCGTCTGGACGGCGAAGCTCGATGGTCCGCTGTTTCTCGTCGCCGGCGGATCGGGCGTCGTGCCGCTGATGGCCATGCTGCGCGACCGCGTGCGCGCACCAAATCCCGGTCCGGCGCTGCTGCTCTACTCCTCGCGCACCGGCGACGATATCATCTACCGTGACGAGCTCGATCGTCTCGCCGCGCGCGGCGATGGCCTCACGGTTGTGCACACGCTCACGCGCGGCCATCCCCCCGGCTGGACCGGCGGTACGCGCCGCGTCGATCGCGAGATGCTGGCTGCCCTCGGGTTTCCCGTTGCTGCCAGCCCCCGCATCTACATCTGCGGACCCACGCCACTGGTTGAAACCGCTGCCGCCGCGCTGCACGATCTCGGCCACGCCGCCGATCGAATCAAAACCGAGCGCTTTGGACCCACCGGAGGCCCGCCATGACCATCGATCCTCAGGCTGCAGCAATGGCACCGCTCGACGGCAACGCCGCCGCGGGCGTCATGCGCGAGATCTTCGCTTTCGACGTGACGACTGCCCGCGTCACCTGTACTGGATGCGCCGCCATCGGACAGATCGGCGAGGCCCGCGTTTTCGGCGGCACCATGGGCTTCGTGTTCCGCTGCGCCGGCTGCGACGGCGTTATCCTGCGCGTCGTGCGCACGCCGGCAGGCGTTTGGCTCGACATGCAAGGTGCGCGCAGTCTGCGCATGCCATCATCGTAGGTCCGCACATCATGCTCTACATGCCAAAGCGCGAGGATGACATCTGTGGGCGTGGCACGGCCCATCTGTGTCATCCTCGGGCTCGTCCCGAGGATCCATGGTGCAGCGAGTCCGGAAAATGAAGTTGTGGCGCCGGACCACATACGAACGACCCATCGAATTCGTGGAGCGATGGGTCCTCGCGACGAGCGCGAGGATGACAACCGCAGTTGTGGCTCGATCAGCACCAAG
>CADEFX010000015.1:0-17171 GCA_902826715.1 uncultured Hyphomicrobiales bacterium
TCTGGTGGGCGTTATTCGGCCGGTCCTCGCCAGCGACCGCACCCTCCGGCGACTTCGGATTTAGATGCTCGGCCAACGATCCAAAGGACCGAGTTGCCGCGTGCTGAGCCGGCTGCGGCCGCGACTCGGCAGGAACGCCGGCAACACTGAGTATTGGGAAGACGACCGCGGAATAGCGGCCGATGAGGGCGCCGGCACATAGGCTGACAGCCACAATGCCGGTGAGACAAAGTGTACGGGCGCGCTGCTGTTCGTATGGCGTGTCGTGCATTGGACCCGTGCAGTTCCAGACAAGTTGAATTCACTTCATTCGGCTTAGTTCCCGCAAGTACGGGGTAGCGGCGAGCATTGATCGTGTTCATGGCAAGCTAGTGGCCGCGCCCATGCACCGGTCTGGCGGTGGGCAACGGCATGGACCGCGGGCTGATCGGAATATGAACTCTCGACGTCTTGGAACGTTTCAACGATACACGCAGGAGATAGAGATATGGAAAACCGAGACCACAAGTCAGATAAGCTCGATGAGGCAATGGAGAAGACATTTCCGGCGAGCGACCCGGTCAATGTAGGCAGCCCAACCGGCACCGAGCCTCCGCGACGTCCGGTGGATCGCTTGCCACCCGTTATTACGAAAGAGCAGATAGCGGCTGCTCAACGCGGCGAGGGCCACGCGCATCGCGACCAGTCGTCGGCGGTGGACGAGCAAGCAAGGCACGAAAGGCATCACGGCTACGGCGATGCCGGGCTGAAACCAGGCGATAAGGCCCCCAAGACAAGAATCGACGATCACGCGGGTCTCGGACGCGGTGGGAAGAAGGACTGACCCATCTATCTATGTGACTGCGCCTTACACAAAAGAAGGCTCGCCGGTGAGGCGAGCCTTCGTGACGTCGACACTCGGTGAGCCCTATCGGCGCACGACGAGCTGAATTTCGCGGCTGTCCGGCTCAACGATCACCACATCGCCATCGCTGACGACGAAGCGGTGGCGGCGAAGCTTGGGAATGCGGTCGAGCAGCACGTCAGAGAACGTGTGCAGCTCAACCCGGCCCGGCACGTCGGCGCCGAGGGCGAGCCTGAGGCTGACATCCGTCTCGGGGAAATCGACCGAGATGCTATCCAAGAGGATGGCCCGTTCCGCTGGTGCCAACTCAAGCCTCGCCTCGATGACCGCAGGACCATCCGAGCCGTATTCGATGACGTCGACCACCTCGTAGCTGCCCGGGTCTACTATGACGATCGTATCGTCCTCATAGACATAGCGGTAATAGGAGTAGGCGGGGACGAGGCCGATCACGGCGGCGGGAATGGCGTACAGCCGCACCGAGCGTGGAATTCGCGTGCCGATCCGCGCCGAGAAACGGACGTTGGTCACGCGGCGCCGGTCGAATGAGCTGCGGAAGCGAGTGCGCTGATCGGCGGTGAAGCGCGTGCGAGCTTCGCGGATGGATTGGCGCCGGTCCCGATCGCGGCGGCTGACATCGGTGCCCCGGCGACCTTCGCGCGTGCGATCGGCCTGAACGCGCTCTCTGTTGCGCTCGGCACTCCGCTGAGTACGATCCTGCCTGCGTTCTAACTGGCGCCGCTCGTCGGCGCGATCGCGCGACGCGTCACGCCGTTCGCGGCGCTCTACGACCCGCCGATCCGGTTGCGCGCCGCGCTGGACGCGTTCGCGCGGACGGACAACCCGGCGCTCGGCGCGATCCGCGAGAGACCGGCCCGCTCGTTCCGCGCGAGGTTCTGCGCGTTGTGTACGGCCGCGCGTCTCGCCGCCGCGATTGCCGGCGTTTGGGCGTGGGGCCGCTCGTTGCGGGGCCGCCCGCTCCTGGCCAGCGCCGCGTCCGGGTCTTTCCTGTGGCCCCTGCGCAAGGCTCACGGAGGCAGTGCAGAGCAATGCCGCTGCCGCTGCCGGAATAAGAATTTTCATGTGTACACTCCTGCTTCGACGGACCCGCCGCCTGGCTCGACGGAAACGTTATCCGCAAGGTGTTGTTCCAACCGCGGCGGGGGGAACCCGTTGACGCGCCCCAAGGCGCCTCGTAGCCTCCTAAAACCGAACGCCGACTGAGCAATCAGCAACGATCAAAAGATCGCCGATGGCGTCTGACAGGGGAGGATGCCCGTGCGCTGCAAGAGCCTTTCGCTTCTGATTGCGTCTTCAATGTGCGTTGCCGGCTGGGGAGGTTCCGCTCATGCCCAGCAGGTGAAGGAGCTGACGTTCTGGAGCCATTGGGCGGCCGAGGTGCCCAAGCGCACCTTCGTGGAAGAGGCCATCAAGGAGTTCGAAGCGAAGAACCCCGGCGTCAAGATCAAGCAGACCTGGTACGAGAAGACCGCACTCTATGCCGGTCTCAAGACGGCCCTGCGGGCCAATCAGGCGCCCGACATCTTTTATGCTGAGCCGGACCAGGTCGAGTACATGGAGAACGGCTTCCTGCTCGATCTGTCCCAGCTTAATTGGGCAGCGGTCGAGCCTTGGGCCAAGGAGTCGTGGAGCTATCAGGGCAAGCCCTACGGCCTGCCCCTGGAGGCCTGGACCGTCGAGCTCTACTACAACAAGAAGACGATGTCCGATCTCGGCATCAGCGTGCCGGACAATCTCCAGTTCGCTCCCGACGCTTTCCTCGACATGGTCAAGAAGGCCAAAGCCAAGAGCATCACGCCGATGGCAGTCGGTGTCGGCGACAGGCCGTATCCGGGCGCGCATCTCGTGCACGAGGCGTTGTTAAAACGGCTAGGTATCGACGAGTACGGGAAGCTGCTGGCAGGCAAGCTTCCGTGGACCGATGCACGCGTGGTCGACACGCTGAAGTGGGTGAAAAGCCTGACGGATGCGGGATTGCTGCCGTCCACCTTCACGACATTGAAGCTGGCCGAAGCGCACGGCTATTTCCATACCAATCCTGGCGCGCTTACCTTCCTGAACGGCAGCTGGTACACCTCGCGCGCGTTCAACCCGGTCGACAAAGGCGGGCAGCCCACGGACTTCCCGCTTGGCATCATGCAGTTCCCATCTGTTCCAGGCGCAACCTGCAACGAGTGCCGGTCCATCTCCGTCGGTGGCAGCTACGTCGGCAACGCCGCGACCAAGAACGCCACCGAGGTGCTGGCGTTCTTCAACTCATTCTTGACGCCTGAGATGGGCAATCGCTGGCTTGACGTCGTCAAGGTGCAGACCGGCATCAAGAGCGATGCCTCGAAGATGACGGACAAGCAGGCGGCCGATTACTTTGCCATGATCAACAATACCAACGCCGGCGCCAAGTATCAGTTCGGCATTCCGATCCAAGTGATGGGTGGCAAGCCGAAGGAGGTGTTCACGCAAGTCTTCAACAATGCCTTCCCGGCCGGCAATATCAGTGTCGAGGATGCCGTGAAGCAGATGGCGGCCGCTTATTGATGCGGGTGCGTGCGTCGCAGCCCGGCGACCAAGCATTGCGCGGCAGCGGGGAGCGCTTGCTAGTGCATTTTCTGCCCAATCCGACACACTGCAGAACTCTCTCTCCCCTTGGGGAGAGGGTTGGGGTGAGGGGGCTTGAGTCATGAGGTCTGTGGCCAGCCCCCTCACCCGGAACGCTTACGCGTTCCGACCTCTTCCCAAGCGGAGGGGTGAATTGAGTTCCTGTGGTCGGAAAGTGCACTAGATGCCCGCAAGCCCTCCCGCCGCCGGGCGCGACGACGGATTGCCGAAGCCGTGGGGCACGATCATCGCCTTCCTGCTGCCGGCGCTCACGCTGTATGTGGGCTTTACCGCCTATCCGGCGATCCGCACGCTGTGGAACAGCTTCCATCGCGTCTTGCCGCGGCGCGAGGAATTCATTGGCCTTGCGAACTACGTCGAACTGGCTCGGGACGACATTTTCTGGCGAGCCGTGCGCAACACCATCGTCTGGGCCTGCACCTCACCGCTGATCGAGGTGACGGTAGCCTTACTACTAGCGCTGGCGCTCTACGCCAAGGTGCCGGGGGCGCGGTTCTTCCGTGTCGCCTGGTTCACGCCGGTGCTCATGTCCTATGTCGTGGTCGGCATCCTCTGGCTCTGGATCTACAACAATGACTGGGGGCCCGTGAATGTCGCCATGCGTGCGCTGGGCCTCGGGGCATGGACCCGGCCGTGGCTCGGCGATCCAGCGACGGCGCTGCCCTCGCTCATTTTCGTGACGAGCTGGATGTGGGTCGGCTTCAACATGGTGGTGCTGCTGGCGGCGCTGCATTCTCTCCCCAAGGAGGTGATCGAGGCGGCCGAGCTCGACAATTGCGGGTGGGGCGGCAAGCTGGTGTTCGTCATCTTGCCGCTGGTGCGCGCGACGCTTTTGAATCTCATCGTGCTGTCGTTCATCGGCAAGATGAAGATCTTCGACCTTGTGTTTATCACCACGAAGGGCAATCCGTTGTGGGCCACGGAGACGGTCTCCACCTACGTCTACAAGCGCGCCTTTGAATGGACGACGTTCGACCTCGGCTATGCCTCGACGGTAGCCACCGTCTGGTTCGTGATTGTGCTTGCGACGGTACTGACGCTCACCTGGGCGTTCCGCCAGCGCGAAAAGCTCGAATACTGAGGGGCGCAGTCGATGGCCATCGTTCGCCGCTCGCTGCTGCTCATCGCGCTGGCTCTCTATACGTCGTTCGCGGCCGGGCCATTCGTGTGGGCGGCCATGATGTCGCTGCGCACGACGACGGAGATTCACCGCAACCACTTTGCATTCCCGAACCCGGCACACTGGGACAAGTTTTCCGACGCCTGGTTCAAATCCAACTACGCGGTTTATTTCGCCAACTCCGTGCAGGTGGTGGTGGTCGCGGTGCTGATCCTGACGGTGGTGGGGGCCATGGCGGCGCACTGCCTGGCCCGCTACAAATTCCGGTTCAACCGGGTGATCTACTTCATCCTGTTCTCGACCATCATCTTCCCGCCGCAGATCACCATCATCTCGCTGTTCCAGATTCTGGTGCAGTACGGCCTCTACAACAGCAAGCTCGGGCTGACGTTGGTATACGTGGCGATCCAACTGCCGCTGACGATCTACATTCTGGAAAGCTTTTTCGCGCGCATTCCGGCCGACCTGTTCGATGCCGCGCGCATGGACGGCTATTCCGACTGGGAAATTTTCTGGCGCGTGGCCTTGCCGATCGCGCTGCCCGCGGTGGCGACGACCGTGATCCTGAACTTCATCCTGCTGTGGAACGAATTCCTCTATGCCGTGGTGCTCATCACGGAGGAAGCCAATCGCACCCTGCCGCTGGGCATCCAGAGATTCCTGGGGGACACGCAGGAGGATGTGGGCATGATTGCGACGGGGCTGATGATCGCCATCATTCCGGTGATCGTGGTCTACGCGTTCTTCTCCGAGCGGCTGATCCAGGGCATGACCGCGGGTGCAGTGAAATGACCAGGAAACGCTGATGGCCGTCGTCACCATCGACAAGCTCACCAAGGTCTACGATCGCGGACATGCGCCTGCCGCCGATAACGTATCGCTCGACATCGCGGACGGCGAGTTCATGGTGCTGCTCGGCCCGTCCGGCTGCGGCAAGACGACGACGCTGCGGATGGTCGCGGGGCTCGAGTCGATCACGTCGGGCACGGTTTCGATCGACGGGCGTGTCGTCAACCAGGTGCCGGCCAAGGATCGCGACATCGCCATGGTGTTCCAGTCCTATGCCCTGTATCCGCATATGAGCGTGAAGGACAACCTGGCGTTCGGGCTCAAGCGGCGCTCCGTCGAGCGCGCCGAGATCGAGCGGCGTGTCGCCAACGTCGCGGGCATCCTCGGCCTGGCCGAGTTTCTCAGCCGCAAACCACACGCGCTGTCAGGTGGACAGCGCCAGCGCGTTGCGCTTGGCCGGGCCATCGTGCGCGATCCCAAGGTTTTCCTTTTCGACGAGCCCCTTTCCAATCTCGACGCCGCACTGCGTGTGTCAACGCGCGGGGAGATCTCGGCGCTGCACCGGCGGCTCGGCGCCACGATGATCTACGTTACGCACGATCAAGTCGAGGCGATGACCATGGGGACGCGCATCTGCATCATGAACGGCGGACGTGTCGCTCAGGTCGGGCCTCCGCTCGACGTCTATCGCCGTCCGGCGAACACGTTCGTTGCAAGCTTCCTCGGCAACCCGCCCATGACGCTGCTGGCGGCTGTTGCGACAGATAGGTCGGGCGGACGATGCCTGAAGGTCGGCGACAGCGAGATCGAGCTGCCGCCCGGCCGCTGCCCGCCGCTTCGGCCTGGCTCGCAGGTGACCTTTGGCATTCGCCCCGAGCACGTTGCCCAGAGTGCCGCTGCCAACGGTGCCATGATACCGGTCGAAGCCGAGATTGTTCGCGTCGAGCCGCTTGGCGCGGAGACGATCGTGATCGCGCGGCTGCCGGGCGTCGAAAAGCTGGTGTTTGCAAGGCTCCCCGGCGACGCCGCCTTTGCCATGGGCGAGAGACGGCAGCTCTTTCTGGATTGCGGGATGGCGCACGTATTCGACGGCGACGGCGGAGCGCTTGGGGCAGGGGATACCTGAACCAGAGCGGCATCCCGCCGCTACACGTCGAGGCCATTGAGCATCGGTGAACTGGCAGCGTGGCGCTGGTGCTACTTGACCTTGATATCCAGCTCTTTGACCAGCCGTCCATATTTTTCGAAATCTTCGCGGAGGCGCTGCCCGAACGCCTCGGCGGTGCCGCCGACCGGGTCTTGCGCCGCCTCCAGAAGCTTCCCCCTGATCGCGGGGTCAGCAAGTGCCTTTTCGATCCCGGAATTGAGGCGCTCGATGATGCCGGCGGCGGTTCCGGCCGGCACCAAGGCGCCGAGCCACTGGTCGAGAACAAGCTCCTCGAAGCCGGCTTCCCGGAAGGTTGGCACATTCGGCAGGATTGGCGAGCGCGCCGCCGAGGTCTGCCCCAAAAGCCGCAGCTTGCCGGCCTGATAGTGCGGGATGAGCGGCGTCGAGCCGAGGCATCCCAGCTTCACCTGGCCGGCGACGAGATCGTTGATGGCCTGACCGCCGCCGCGATATCCCACCTGCTCCATATCGAGGCCCGCGAGCTTGGCGAACCATTGGCCGACCATGTGCTGTGAGGAGCCGTAGCCGCTCCCCGTCGCATACCGCAGCGCGGGCTGCTGCTTTGCCAGCACGATCAGTTCCGGCAGCGTATTCACGCCCAGTGAAGGATGCGCCGCCAGCACCAGCGGTTGGCGCGACAGCTGAATGACTGGAGCCAGATCCTTCAGCGGATCGTGCTCGACCGGGTAGACGTGTGGATTGCTGGCGACCGCGTCCGCCGTAATGAGGACCGTATAGCCATCGGCCGGGCTCTTGGCGGCGGCATCCATGCCGATGACGCCGTTCGCGCCGGTGCGGTTATCGACAAAGAACTGCTGTTTCAGGGAACGCGACAGATGCTCGCTGACGAGGCGGGCCGCGATATCTGTAGATCCGGCAGCGGGGAAAGGCACGATGACGCGGACCGGCCGGCTCGGCCATCCTTCGGCCGTCTGTGCGTCAGCCGCGAATGGGGCGCAGGCCAATAGGGCCATGGCTGCTGCAAGTGTGCGAAGAGCATGCATAGCGAATTCTCCCCTCCTGTGCCAGCGCGAGAAGCGCGTGGAATTCAGACCTGCTCCGAGACATTCTGGAAATCGAACAGATTCTCCATGCTGTTGGGACTACCCGTTGCGCAGATGAACTCGTATCCATCCGAGCAGAACCACACGGTGCCGATCTCTTTGACCGCGCCGTCGTCGCCTAGGGTCTTGCGATGCAGGATCAGAACTGGTGCACGCGGAGACACCTTCAACATCCTGGCCACTGCCGCGCCAGCCAGGCCGGCGCGCATGTTCACGCGAGAAGACGCGATCACGATACCGACTTGATGCATCATGTCCTCGGTCGACATGAGCTTGGCCGTGGAGCGGGATAGCGCACCGACTTTCGGAGCAAGCCAAGCTTGAGCCAAGGCCACCGGCCTGCCGCGGATCAGGTACAACCGATCGAGTACCACTGCCGGCTGATTTGGCTCCTGGCAGAGCAACGCCGCGATCTCAACCGGGGGGACGCGCATCTCGTAGCGCAGCAGTCGGGCACTGGCGCCATGTGCCTGCGCGAAGAGCGAGCCAAGGAGGCCATGCGAACGCCTGAGATCGTGGCGCACCGCCGGTGCGGTCACAAACGTGCCCTTGCCCTGCTTGCGCACCAGCAGCTGCTTGCGAACAAGCTCAGCGACCGCCTGGCGCAAGGTAATGCGGCTGACCTGAAACCGGTCGATCAGAAGCCCTTCGGACTCCAACCGATCTCCTGGCTTCAGCCGGCCGCTGCTGATCTCGCTTTCAAAATGGTTCGCAAGCTGCCGATATAGCGGCTCGGGGCTGGATCTGTTCAGCACGCCGATGATGTCCATTGTTGATCTGCCTGGCCCGGGTGCATCGACAAGTCAGCATAGGTCATCATATAACGTCTTATCAAGGTGCATACCTCTCCCGTTCAGCGACCAGGTGAATGTGCATGCCCCTCTCCACCTATCTCCCCGAGCACATGGGTTCGGCCACGCTCACGCCATCCGGGCCATTCGTCGCCGGCTCGCACGCCGAGCTGATCCTCGTCTATACGGCCGGAACGTTTGGGATCGACGACAGCGGCACGCTCAAGGTGTCCTGGCGGACCACCTCCGATATGGGCAAGCCGCAGTTCACCGAGCCGTCCGCGCCGAACTACACCACGGTCGAGGCAAGCAACGGGGCCAAGCTCGAGTACTGGATCGATAGGCTCAACGTCCGGCCCTGGGTCAATACGCTCCTCGTTCGCGTCGGCCGAGGCTTCCTGCGTGCAGGTGATACCCTGACCATCCGCCTGGGAGATCGCCGGCAAGGTTCCCCGGGCCTGCGCCTGCAGACCAACTGCGAGGAGCGATTCGCCCTCAAGACCTACGTCGATGCTTTTGCCACCTACGAATTCACTGAAATCTCGCGCTCGCCGGGCTTCGCCCTCGTTCCGGGTCCGGCAGCGCGCTGGAAGGCGATACTGCCCTCGCTCGTCGTCGCCGGGGAGCCGTTCCGTTTGGCCGTCGTCGCCGAGGACATTTGGGGCAACCCCACCAATGTGGATCGTCCGATCCGCCTCGCAGCGTCGCAGCCCATACAGGGGCTTCCCGAAGTGCTTGCGCCGGGTTTGCTGGAGGGGCCCCTGGTCGTCAGCGGCCTCACGATCGCGTCGCCGGGCGATGTGGAACTGCGCATCGGCGCCGAGAGTGGTGAGCCCCTCGCAGACGCTAATGCGATGCGCGTTGTGGCGGATGCGCCGCTGCGACGCTATTGGGGCGACCTGCATGCCCAGAGTGGTGAGACGGTCGGCACAAATCCTGCTGAAAGCTACTTTCGCTACGCCCGCGACAAGGCCTTCGTGGACATCGTCGGCCATCAGGGCAACGACTTCCAGATAACTGACGAATTCTGGCAGGATCTCAATCGGCTGACCGCCGCATTCGACGTGCCGGGGCGCTTCGTGTGCGTGCCGGGCTACGAATGGTCCGGCAACACGGGCATGGGCGGCGACCGCAACATTTTCTATCGGAACGAGGGCCGGCGCATCCATCGCTCATCCCGCATTCTTGTCGATCAGGGTAACGCGAACAACGATTGCTACACGGCGAAGGATCTGTTCGAGGCCCTTGCCAGCGAGGATGCCGTTGTCATCGCCCACGTCGGCGGCCGCTATGCAGATATTCGCTTTGCTCATGACGGGCGCCTCGAGCGCACTGTCGAGGTGCATTCCACCTGGGGAACATTCGAGTGGCTGCTGCACGATGCGTTCGCGCAGGGCTTTCGCGTCGGCGTCGTTTGCCACAGCGACGATCACAAGGGACGACCGGGCGCGACCAGGCCTGGAGCCTCGACCTTCGGTGCCGTCGGCGGTCTCACGTGCTACCTGATGCCGGAGTTGAACCGCGACGCTCTGTTTGCCGCCCTGCGGCGCCGGCGGCACTATGGAACGACGGGAACGCGACTTTTCATGGATGTGCGCGGGTCGTTCGCGGAGCCCGTGACGGGCTTCTCCGATGACCCGAACCTTGGGCCGGCGGAAGAGCACGCTGTACGCGACGCCCTGATGGGCGACATCATCCGACCGGGCGCAGTGCCGATGCAGCTTGCCGTCGAAGTTATCGGCACCGCACCCGTGGAACGTATCGATGTGCTGCATGGCACCCAGATCGTGCAAACGGCGCGCCCGTATATCGCGGCCGATCTCGGCCGCCGCGTGCGTGTGCTCTGGCAGGGAGCGGAATATCGCGGCCGTGGTCGCGAAACGCTTTGGCAGGGCCGGCTGACGCTCACGGGGAACAGCATTGCGCGGTTTATGCCGGTAAACTTCCTCAATCCCGAGCGGCAAGTGCGCGAGACGAACCCGGGAACCGCCTTGGCGTGGAGTTCTGTAACGACAGGAAATCTTTCCGGTATCGATCTTTGGCTCGATGACGCCAGGTCTGGCGTTCTGACGATCGAGACGAATGTTGTTTCGGGCCGGGTGGACCTTGCCGCACTTGGCGATGACACCGCCGTGTTCGATGGCGGCGGTCTCGGCCGCCAGCTGAGTGTCTATCGTCTGCCGGAGACGGACTGGAGGCGCAAGATGAAGTGCGCGCATACGGCGGCGAGAACCGGCTCGGCCGACCTTCCTGTCTATGTTCGCGTCACGCAGGCGGATGGCCACCAGGCCTGGTCCAGCCCGATCTATCTCATCGCGTAGCCGCACAGGCCAAGTGACACGCAGGACCGCCAATCATCCGGATCAGTCGGCTGCCGTTTGCTGGTTTGAGCTCAACGGCACCGCCATGAGATCCTCTCCCACGATAATGCGGCCGTCATAGATCGCCGCCATCTCGGCAACCATGCGCTCCTTGACGCCTGGCCGGTCCAGGTGCGGCAGGAGATGCGTGAGGACAAGAGTTTTCGCACGGGTCTGCTTCGCCGTCTCGGCAACGTCGAGGTGAGAACCGGTCATGCGCCGGTACTCCTCGTGAAGCTCGGTCCCGGATAGGAAGTGGTTCATGTGAATGAGGACATCACAGTCGCGCGCGAATTCGATGAACGGCTCGTACACGCCGCCGTTGTCTCCCGAATAGACGAAGCATCCGACGTCGGTCTCCAACCGGTAGGCTTGGCAGTTCAGGTAGGGTTGCACGTGGCGCGCGGGGCCTACGGAAATGCGCCAGCCGTTGCCACGGATCGCATCGCCCGGCGAAATCTCGTGAAGCTCCGGCGCGGGACGCGGGCGGGCGCCCTGCCCACCCCGTGCCGCATAGACAGCAAGGCTCGCCGGGCTCTGTGTACGTGCAGCGATGTCGAGAGCGAACGCGCCATGCTCGCCGATAAAGCGCTCGGTGATCTCGCGCAGGGGAGGCGGGCCGTAAACCTTCAGTGTCGGCGTTCCGCGATCGCCATGGTCCCAGCGGGTCAGTAGCATCCGCGGGTAGTCCATCACGTGGTCGTAGTGATAGTGCGTGAAGAGCAGGTGGGTGACGTCAGTTGCCTTGTAACCGGCCTCGAGGAGCCGGTGGTGCGCGCCCGGTCCATGGTCGATGACGATTACGTCACTGCCGGTATCGAAGAGATATCCGGAGCTCTGACGGCGTAGTGAAGGCGCCGGCGTTCCGGTTCCGAGCAGCAGCAGTTTCATGAAAGCTCTCGACAATGAGCGGCAGGATTGAAACCACTATACACGACATACATCGGGATGACCGTAAGTCTCACAAGCCAGTGCGGCCGAGTATATCCGTTGTGGAGGGAGCGCAAGGACGCTTGTGCAAAGCCGTCACGCCCAGCCCGCCTGATGCATCAGACTGCCGTATAGCCGCCGTCGATCAGCAGATCCGAACCGGTCATGAAACTGGAGGCGTCGCTCGCAAGGTAGAGGGCGCCGCGTGCGATCTCGTCTGCTTGGCCGAGGCGGCCGATCGGATGCTTCGGGACCGAGTGGGCGCGCGCGTCCGCCATGCTGCCGTACCGGAACGAGACGCGCTCGGTCTCGATGGCGCCCGGCGACAGTGTGTTGACGCGGATGTTGTCGCGCGCGTGGTCGATGGCCATCACCTTGGCGAGCTGGATCAGCGCGCCTTTGGTTGCGCAGTAGACACCGCGACCGGCAGCGCCGACCCGTCCCATCTGCGAGGCGATGTGAATGATGCTGCCGCCACCGACCTTGGCCATGTGCGGGATGACAGAACGGCTCATGAGAAAAGCACCGGAAAGATTGATCGCGATGGCTCGGTTCCAGTCAGCAAACGCGAGTTCGACGATGGTGCCTGTCGGCTCGCGCATGGCCGCCCCGTTGACCAGGACATGCGGGGCCCCATGCGCCGCGATTGCGGCCTGAACAGCATCGGCAACGCTCGCCTCGCTTGTCACGTCGCAGCGATGCGCCATCGCCGTGCCGGCGGCGCCATTGATGAGAGTTGCTGTCTCGCGGGCAGCCGCTTCGTCAATGTCCAGGCAGGCGACCTTGGCTCCCGCCTCGGCAAAGGCCAACGCAATGGCGCGTCCGATGCCGAGAGCGGCACCTACCACGATGGCTGGCTTATCGTCGAGACGGAAAGAATTGTCAGACACAGCACCTGCTCCCATTGTTCTCGTCCACGCCGCCCCAATCGCCTGGCGTTTCCTTCGCCCTAAGTCATAGGCTTACTCGGTGTCCGGCGGACTCCCATCGATCGCCAGTATATCTGCTCGACTTGGCGAGCGCTCTGTGAGACTGAGAGACAAGGCGCTTACGAGCTATTCAACACGGTAGATCTCCGAATGTCTCGCGTTTCGCCATCCACGCATATTGCTCACGATGATATTGACTTTGTCCCTTACACCTCGCCCGGGGGCGCGTTTTCCGTACGCGCGAAGGATGGCGAGTTCGATGTGCCCATGGTGCGTTGCGGCTGGCTTGAACGCGGACCGATCCCGATCAACGGCGCGGTCGTGACGGTCATGGTCCGGGTGGCGCGTTGTGCTGGGGAGTGCCATGCAAGCTAAGCACTTTGTCCTGAGCATCAATGGCAAGCAGTGTTCGGTCGCTGTCGATCCGGGAACGGCGCTGCTTTATATCATACGAAACGATTTAGATCTCAAAGGTACGCGGATCGGTTGCGGCGAAGGCAATTGCTTCAGTTGCACGCTGCTCGTTGAGGGCCGACCTCAGCAATCGTGCTCGCTCACGGCGGCGGCAGTTGAGGGAAAAAGCATCGAGACTATCGAGGCTATCCGCGACACTGAGCTAGGCCAGGCTTTGATTGCCAGCTTCATCACGGAACAGGCCGGACAGTGCGGCTATTGTCTTGCAGGTATACTTGCAAGCGCCAAGGCGCTCTTGGAACGACAACCGTCGCCATCTCGGAATCAAATTGTTGCCGCCATCGATGGACATCTCTGCCGGTGCGGCGCGCACAACAGGATTATTCGGGCGATCGAAAAGGTAGCTTTTGGGCGGAGGATGGCCGGATGACGATCGCCTCGCCGCCAAGCCTCACTGAAAATCCTCAGTGTCGAGACTGGATTGATTTGTCGCCCAACGGGAGGGTGACCCTAAAATCAGGTAAAGTGGAAATTGGACAAGGCATAGCCACCGCGCTTGTTCAGATCGCAGCCGATGAACTGGATGTGGATCCGGACCGGTTCGACCTCATCGCTGGACACACCAGTTTAGGCCCGGTTGAGGCCGGAACCTCGAGCAGCTTGTCTGTTGAAACGGGTGGCCAAGCCGTCAGGCTCGCGGCCGCGGCTGTTCGGTCACTCCTTCTCGACGAGGCTGCCAAGCTTTTGCAGGCGCCGAAGACTGAGCTTTCGGTCGACAATGGGCGTATCAGCGTGGGCGAAAGGGCGACCGATCTAACGTATTGGGCGTTGGCCCCAACTGTAGATCTGTCAGCTCCTGTACTGGGTCACGCCAATCCGAAGGCGCCAAACGAGCGGCGTCTCGTTGGGACATCGATGGCCCGGATTGATTTGCTCAGCAAGGTTGCGAGCGCAGGCTTCATTCACGATCTTGATCTTCCAAACATGCGTCATGGTCGAGTGCTTGATCCGCCTGCTCGTGGCAGGCGGCTCGTGATACTGGACGATACCTCGCTCAATGCAGCGTTTCCGAACGTCAAGATCGTTCGGGATGGCTCGTTCGTTGGCGTCTTGGCCGCACGAGAAGACGAAGCGGTGCAATGTATGGCCGCGCTTCGCATGTGCGCGCAATGGTCCGATGCCGAAGGCGGCCCGCACAGTCTTGCTGAGGCAATTGCCGCCGACTCGTCGTCAGTTGAAGAGGTGTTCTGCAAGGGTGATACGGCCTCTGCTGAAGGGCGAGTCGTTCGAACCGAAATAGAGCGGCCATATCTTGCTCATGCTTCAATCGCGCCTTCCTGCGCAATCGCGCGATGGCGTGAAGGCTGTCTGGAAGTCCATTCCCATACTCAGGCAGGGCACGATTTAAAGTCTGCTCTCGCAATGGCCTTCAACATCGAGCCTGCAAAGGTCACAGTAATCCACCATGCTGGTGCGGGCACTTACGGGCACAGTGGTCAGGATGATGTTGCTTACGAGGCGGCGTTACTTGCCCGTGCCGTGCCTGGAGAAGCTGTCCGGGTCTTATGGTCTCGTTTTGCTGATTTTGCCTTGTCTCCGCTTGGGCCGGGCATGGTTGTGACGGCGGAAGCCAAGGTGGCGGCTGGGCGGATTACTGCTTTCTCCATTCAATCTGTCGGGCAGGCGCACGTTTTTCGCCCTGGCCGTGGCGGAACGGTCAACTTCATCGCTGCCGAGCGCTTGTCTGCCCCGCCGCCCAAGGGGATAGCAAGCGATGTGCCCCTTTCCCGTGGCGGTGGGGCCGATAGGAATGCCAACCCGCTTTATGCGATACCAAACGTCCACGTGTCTAAGCGCGTGCTGCACGACTTGCCGTATCGCACTTCAGCGCTTCGCGCGCTCGGAGGCTACGCGAACATATTTGCCATCGAAACGCTCATGGATGACATCGCCATCGAAATCGGGTCCGACCCCATCACCCTGCGCCTCTCTCACCTTCAAGACAAAAGGGCGGCAACAGTCTTGGAGGAAGCCGCATCAATGGCTGGATGGCCCGGAGTTAGCGTTGAGGGTGAAGGATTGGGTGTCGGCCTTTGCCAATACAAGAATCGCAGTGCCTATTGCGCGGTCGTCGCTAAGGTGATGTGCGGTGAACAGATACGCTTGACCCAAGTTTGGGCAGCCGTGGATGCGGGAGAGGCCATCAATCCTGATGGTATCGTCAATCAGATCGAAGGGGGCATCGTTCAATCCGCAAGCTGGACGCTACTGGAGCGCGTGGCTTTAACCGGAGATGCGGTCTCAACGCACGATTGGGGCTCTTATCCCATTATGCGCTTTTCGGAGGTCCCCGAGATAGAAGTTCGCATATTGAACAGAGCCGAACTGCCACCGTTGGGAGTGGGCGAAGCAGCTACCGGTGCGACGGCGGCAGCTATCGGTAATGCTGTTAGGCAGGCACTGGGAATTCGAATTCGTAAATTGCCAATCACTCGGGATGCCGTTCTCGCCGCATCAGCATCGTAGCTGCTTGTCGGCGATCTGATATTTTTTCATGGTGTTGGAATTCGCAGGTACTGGCGGGTTAGGGGAAGCCCCCCACCGGGGCGGCACGACGCTGCGGGCTTACGTGCAGCCGGTCATCGATGACTCCATCGCGCGCTTCTCCGATCGGTTGGGACGTCAGCGCTTCAAGGGCCGCTTGGCCGGACCATCCCGCGTGGGCCGTCAGCTCCAGGGAAACGGGCTGGTCGAGACCGGGTGCAGCTTGCCTTGGGCATAGCGTGAGTGTCGGAACGGTGCCAGCAACGCACTTTCGTTGCCGAGGATCTCCTGCGCCACGAGTTTGCCAACGCCCAGCATCTTGTAGCCGTGGTTGGAGTCGGCGATGACGTAGCAATTCTCGCGAAACACGTCGAAGACGGGAAACGAGTCCGGCGTGAAGCATCCGATCCCGCCGGACTTTTCATTCCGGTAAAGCCCCGACTTGCCCTCGAAGCGTTTGTGGCAGAAGGCCAGCGCCGAAGTCCACATGTCGACGAAATTGCTGGAGGCTACGAACTCCGGGCTCTCCGGCCCGTACGGGTCGATGGCAACGTCGTGGACCGGCTTCTCGACTTTGTAGGGCATGGCCCCGCCCTGCACGCCATCGAAATGGAAGTCCGGCTTGTAGTAGATGCCCCAGAGTTCGTCGGTCACCAGCGCGCCAGTGCGGTCCGAGTAGAGTGGCGCATCCGTGTCGACATGGATCACCGGCGGCATGGCGCCGTTGTTGGTCTTGAGCACATCGGGCTCGATGCCGAGCACGCCCTCTTCGAGCTGCCAGAAGCGCCACATCGGTATGTGGTCGTGGATCTTGCCGTCCCGCCCCCTGATCGAGACGGTCTCCGGCAATTCCAGCATCTTCCACATGTTGCGAACCCACGGGCCCGTGCCAAATACAACGTAGTCGCATTCGATACGGCCTTTGTCGGTCAGAACGGCGGCGATCGCGCGGCTGTTGTGCCCGAACTCCAGGCCCGTTACCTCCACCCCTTCGAGAATGCGTACGCCGGCGCCCGTCGCCTTGGCAGCAAGGCCCTGCATGGAGGCAACGTTGTTGGCATATCCGCCTTTCTTCTCGTGCAACACGGAGGTGATGCCTTTGGCCTGCCAGTCGCTGAACAGGCCCTTCATGTACCGGTCCGAAGCGTCCGCCCCCTCGATAAACGTGGAGGGATAGCCGATGGCCTGCTGCTGCTCGTAAATGGTGGTGACGCCCTGGCGCATGACCTCGGGGCTGATCTGCATGTAGCCGACGGGATGATAGTGATAGGCCTTCGGATCGCTCTCCCAGACCGCCACCGAATGCGCCATCAGTTCGCGCATCGCCGGTTGAAAGTAATTGTTGCGGATGACGCCGCAGGCGATACCCGACGCGCCGGCCGCAATCCGCGATTTGTCCAAGACGATGATGTCAGCCTGGGCGGCGAGCGATTTGGCGGACAGCTGAGTTGCCAAGTGATAAGCCGTCGAAAGGCCATGAATGCCGGCACCGACTACGACGTAACGGGCCTTGCGGGGAAATGACATGTGTTCGCTCCGGAAGATGAGACGCCAAGGCGACCCCTAAGCAAATTGAGGGGG
>CADEFX010000015.1:17181-35858 GCA_902826715.1 uncultured Hyphomicrobiales bacterium
TCAGCGCTCGTTCTTCAGCGCCATGTCGCCAGCGATATTGTGCACGAGCTCTTTTCGTAAAAAGAGCCACGCGCCATCCTGCTTGATGAATGCGTCAATATAGGTTCCTCCCATCACGGGAATAAGCCCGTCCTGTGATTCACGGATGATTAGGTAATCGGACCGTGCGCTGGCCCGCCCCTCATCGGCAAGTTTGACGAGGATGTTGGTGATGTAGTGCTTGCGCTGGGGCCCCTCGCCGGGTCTGGGGACGAAGCGTGCGATCAAGGCCTCGATCTGCGCGCGGCCGCGTGCGCTGCCGTAAGGGGTGGTCCATTCTCCATTCTCTGCGAAAAGAGATGCGACCTCGCCAAAGCTGCATGCGTCGAGCGCGTGGCAATACCGCGCCATGAGTTCGCGAATCCCATCCTTCTCGTCGGCGACACTCGTCATGTGGCCAGCCTCCTGTTGTACGAAGCTTTGATACCACATGCGTCTGGCACAGACGAAACGGAACGAGAAGTGGAGTGGAGAAGATATGACGCGACGTAGCTTCCTCAGCGACGCAAATAGCTGCAACTTTCTCTGTGACGCTCGCGAGGGGGTGGCTTATGGCTCATGCCGGTTGCGGTACCTACTTACCGAATATTCGCAGCAGCTGTACACCCGCGCTTTGCCACCAAGGGGCCGAATATCTGAGGCGCGGACGATCAGCTTCGGCGGCTTGAATGATCTTGCGCACGATGGGCGCGGTAGAGTGGAGCTCCAGAAAAGCGAACATCCGTTGCTCGCGCGCCTTAAGCGTGTCCAATTGGTCTTCGTAGTACGATCCTTGCCGCATCCAATCGTATTTCTTCGCCAACATCCTTTGATTAAACCCTGTGTGAAACGCTCCCGGCTCGACGGCGCTCACATGCACGTTGCAGTCAAGTTGTTTCAATTCCTGGCGCAATCCGTCGGCCGCAGCCGAAAGCGAAAACTTGGTCATTGCATATGGTAACAGGAACGGTGCGGCCACTCGTCCCGCCAGCGAGCTGATGAAGATGACACTCCCGTGCCGGCGAGCGATCATGCCGCGCAAACAGAGCTGAGTCAGCGCCAGCGTTGCGAAGACGTTGGTCTCGAAAGCGCTACGCACCCGATCCAACGGGACCTCGGCTAATGAACCGGACTCGCCGATGGCCGCATTATTGATAAGCACATCGATTAATGTCTCCCCAACTCTTGCCCGGTCGGCCTCGTCGGTTATATCGAGCTTGAATGCCTCAATCGGCAGCCCGTCGACAGCGGCCCGTTCTCGCAGGTTCTCTGCTTGTGGCGCGGTATGCGTGCTCGCCAGGACTTTATGGCCGCGCCGAGCAAGAGCCATCGCGCAGTCGCAGCCGATACCTGAGCCGCTGCCGGTGATCAGGATTGTGCGGCGGCGCGCGATTGCCATGGTGGCCTTTGGCGGGAATAGCATGTGGGCCGGAGCTACCGGCCCTGCTCGGCGGTTCGCGGCGACTCAAGGATTTACTTGGTCTTGTTGAGAGAGGTGATGGCGATGTGGGTCAGTTTGTGGTTGGCGGCCTTTTCCTCATCGAGGATGGACGACAACAGATCGTGTGCCTCGTTTTCCCCCAGAGCCTTCGCCCACTCGCGCAATGTGCCGTAACGCGCGATTTCATAGTGCTCGACCGCCTGGCAGCAACCCACAATCGCCGCGTGTTTTGCCACAGCGCCTTCAGCTTCCTCAATGACGCCTTCGGTTTCCTTGATCAGTCCTTCAATCGCGTCACACTTTTCGCCTGAGACCTTCTTGCCGATTGATTTGAACACCGCTTCCAAAGTCTTGATCTGCCCCTTCGTTTCGCCGAGGTGATCCTTGAGAGCAGTTTTCAGATCGCCGTTGCTGACCGCCTCTATGACTTTGGGAAGCGCCTTGGCTATCGCGTTTTCCGCGTAGTAGACGTCCTGCAGCGTGTGCTCGAAGGCATCGGCAAGGGTTTTCATCGGGATCTCCTGAGAACGGGGGTGCGAAGGAAACACCGAAGGCGGAACTTTGTTCCAACTTAGCAAAGGCTTCTCCTTGGGAGGCCGCCTTCCCTTCCATCTGAAGAATTTTTAGGAACCTATTTCCAGCCTGAGCCTTATGCGCATCCCTGGATCGGGAGGTGAATTATGAATGGCATCATCTATTTGGTGGGTCTCGTCGTCGTGATCATGTTCGTTTTGAGCCTGTTGGGACTGCGCTGAGCGCGAGGAGGAGGTGCATATGGCAGTCGTGGCGATGGATACCGAAAAGCCGGGTTTTGTATCGTGGGGAGCGGCGTTTGCTGGCGCGCTCATTGCGACCGCCCTGAGCTTCATTCTGCTGACGTTCGGTTCGGCAGTTGGCTTGTCGCTCGTCTCACCTTGGACGAGCACTGCCTCTTCGGCCAAGTGGGCCGGCGCCTTGGCAGTGTTTTGGATCATCGCACAGCAGATTGGCAGCTTCCTGGCCGGGGGCTACATCGCCGGGCGGCTGCGGTCACGGTGGGCCGAGGCCAAGCCGGATGAGATCGAATTCCGAGATGGCGTGCACGGGGCCATGGTATGGGCTATTGGCATCTTGCTTGGAGCAACGTTGGCAGCATCCGTGACGGGCTCGATCTTAAGCACTGCAACGCGTGCAGTTGGGCACGTGGCCGGCGCCGCCGCGTCACAAGTCGATCCGCTGTCCTACCAGGTTGACGTTCTTCTCCGGCGCACAGGTCAAACACCAAGTGCTCAAGCGGGGGCTTCGTCGGATGCCAACGCCATCAAAACTGAAGTCCTGCAGATATTCGCAAATGCGGCGGCACGCGGTGAACTCAGTGCTGCCGACAAGGCCTATTTGTCCCAAGTGGTGAGCGAGCGGACGGGCCTGCCGCCCCAAGAAGCTGAAGCACGCGTCACTCAGGTGTACAATGAGGCGGCTCGCGTCACGAAGGAGGCGGCCGACAAAGCCCGCAAAACCGCCGTGGCTGCTGGTTTTGTCACGGCAGCGAGTTTGCTGTTATCGCTTGCTGCGGCTTGGTGGGGAGCCCAAACTGGCGGTCATCACCGCGACACGTCTCGTCCCGCACGGTTTTTCTGACTTGAGAAGAGCGCGAGAAGCCGATCGCGTGCAGCACCCCCGCCTGTAAGGCGGGGGTATTGCGTCTCTCAGGCCCTAAACGCGAAGATTTCCGCGTCTGGATCGTTGCCGTCGCACAGCGCCTCTACCAATATTTGGGCGGCGATCACACTGAAAGTGATGCCGTTGCCACCGTATCCAAGCACAGCGTAACAGTTCGGCAGGTCTGGCAGGCGTCCGATGGAGGGTAGACCGTCCTCGCTCTCTCCGAACGTACCAGCCCAAGCAAAATCCGCCGTCGCATCTATCCACGGCAGCAGGTGCCTGATTTTGCCCTGCAGGGCATGAACCTTGGCGGGTAGAAGGGCGTGCCGCGCCGTTTCATCATTGAGTGCTTCGTCTTCACCGCCGACAATAATCCGCCGATCCGCTGTTGTGCGAATGTAGAGATAAGGGTCAGCCGCCTCCCAGATAAGTTGACCCTCGCCCCAGGTTGTCTGCCGCTGCGGCCTGGTGGAGAAGGCCCAGGTGCTGCTCCGTCTGTGGCCTTTCGCCGGCACACCTGCGGCAAGCTCATAGCCCGTCGCGAATACAACTGCCTTGGCTTCAAGCTCGAATCCGGCTGAGGTGACCATTTCGACCTTGTCGGAGCGCGCAACGACTTCTGCCAATTGCGCCGGAGAATAGAGCCGCGACCCGCGGTTCAGGGCTCGGAGTAACAGGCCGCGAGTAAGTGCGACCGGATTTACGTCTGCGGCTCCTTCCGACAGAAGTGCGGCCGGCCGGATAAGTCCGGCGATGTTGCGCAGGTCGGAACTATTGAGGAAGGATGAGGGTAACCCTATAGCCCGTCTCAGCCGGCCTTCCTTCGCAAGCTCAGTAGGACCGAGACGATTGCCGGAGAGGTACAGCGCGCGCCGCGGGCGAAAGTCGCAATGGAGATTAAGCCTGCGTACGAGGATGGCGAGATCCTGCACGGCACGGAACGATCGCATCCAAGCGCGGCTTGCCTGAGCGTGACCGATCATATCGGCAAGCTCTATCAACGGCGTGTCGATCTCGAATTGTAGAAGGGCTGTGCTTGCCGCGGTGCTGCCATGGCCCGGTTGCCGACGGTCGAGAACAATCACCGATAAGCCCCGGGCCGTCGCGGCTTCCGCAACAAGGGCCCCGGAGATGCCGGCGCCGACGACGACGACATCGGCCTTCGAAGGGGCGATCAGTGGCTCGACGGAGATTTCTCCGGACGTTTCGACGTTCCAAACGGGTGTCCCGGTCCGCAGATCTCGTCGTTCGGTGATGGATGATGTGCTCAATGGAGCGCTCCAACGAGGTGATGTGCACTCAACTCGAATGAAACAACGCGGGGCACGGCTTAGCCGTTGCTTGAAGCTAGCGTATTCCGCACCGCCGGTCCGAGGCCTACGACAGCTCAGTGCGCGGTCGCCATTCGGGCCGGAGCTCAGAGCGTGATGAGAGCGAGGCCGGTTTCGGCGTCCTTTGCCTTACATAGATGCGCGGGCATCTCGGTCACGATGATCTCGAGCGTGGGGCGCACGTATGCTTCCTCCAGATGTCCTGCGAGCGCTGCACCGTCGCGGCGGCCGAGCACCGCATGCACGTGGACGCTCGGCATCCTGTCAGGTCCCACGGCGACATCGCCGACGAGGGAGGCAACCTCGACCTGTTCGCGCACCTCGATCGGCTGATGCACCTTCGTCTCCCAGTCGAAATAGGCCA
This sequence comes from uncultured Hyphomicrobiales bacterium, assembly GCA_902826715.1. Lineage (GTDB taxonomy): Bacteria > Pseudomonadota > Alphaproteobacteria > Rhizobiales > Hyphomicrobiaceae > CADEFX01. The sequence goes on from CADEFX010000015.1 coordinate 21,977, forward strand.
GCCGCGCCCGCGAGAGCGCGCCGATGGCGGTAATTTGCGCGCCGCCCAACCGTTCCTTGGCCGCGAATGTCTTGAGGCAACTTAGGGCTTCATCGCCCGTTTCAAGAATGACCGCGAAGGTGCGCTTGCCGTACGCCTCGTGCAGCAGCTTGGTTTTCATGGGCGTCGCAACTCCTGTGTGCCGATGCTTGTTTTGGAACGTGTTGCCGCGGGCGCCGTTCCTCGCTTGAAAGGAAGCCGCATGGCCCTCACCCGTCCGCATGGCGACGCGATTGCACCTGCGCGCCTCTTAGGCCTGCTGTATGCGTGGTCCGGCTTCGCCATCATGTGGGCGTTCTGGATATGCTTCGTTGTCTTTCTGGCCAATCCACGGTGGCTAGTTGAGAACTGGCCGCTCCCGACCGTCGACCAGGGCGGTTGGGTGCGGCATCCCCTGGCGGCCGCGAGCATCGACATTATCCTCATTGCATTATTCGGCCTTCAGCACTCGCTGATGGCGCGGCCATGGTTCAAGCGGCATGTGACGGGCCGATTGCCTGCGGCCTTCGAGCGCTGCACCTATGTCCACGCCGCCAATCTCGCGCTGTTCGCGCTCATCGTATTCTGGCAGCCGATCCCGTTGTTGGTCTGGGACGTCACAGCACCGCTGCGTGACATACTCTGGGCGGTCTTCTCGGCGGGATGGCTAATCTTGCTGTTCGGCGCGCTCTCGTTTGGAATCTTCGAGCTTCTCGGCGTGCAACAGATGCGCGCCTGGTGCCGCGGTCTGTCCGCCCACTCCTCCCGCCTAAAGACCGGCCTTCTTTACCGCCTGCTGCCGCATCCGATGTATGTCGGCGTATTGCTGGCCATGTGGGCGACGCCCCGCATGACGCTCGGGCACATGCTCCTGGCCGCCGGCATGACGATCTATGTCCTCATCGCCATGCGCTATGAGGAGCGCGACCTTGCGCGCCGGTTCGGGCCGGCCTACTCGCGTTGGCGCAACAGCTTGTAGCGTGGGCGGGCTCGACGGGCCGCGATGGGGACGACACGGAACGGTCTTTGCCAGCGGTGGCGTAGTCGCACCCTAGCGTCAAACGGCTCGGTCTCGCCGGATACCGCCGAAGATCGCGAGCAATAGAACGGCACCGCCGGTGGCAACAGCGATGGTCGCGATATTGAAGCCTTCGACGAAATGCAGGCCGAGTAGGCTTGTGGCCAGAAATCCGCCGATCGACGCTCCAAGGATTCCGACAATCAGGTTCATCAACAGGCCATGATTTCGGCCGGCTATGCGCTCTGCAAGCCAGCCGGCAATGATGCCGACGACGATACAAGCTAAGATATTCATGGGTTAAACCTCGTTTCCACGATCGGAACTAGAACGTTCCGCGTGAAATGCTGTTCCAGTCCTCTCGCATCTCACCCAACCATATTAGAGGGCTTATAGTTGATCCCGTACTGGATGAGTTGCTCTATGAGCGCAGGGTAATCGATGCCGACGTGTTTGGCAGACAGCGCAAAATCCTCGTCCTTCGCGATCTGCGGATTGGGGTTGGCTTCCAATAAGTAGGCGTCACCGTTTTCTGTGACCCGGTAGTCAAGCCTCGCATAGCCGCTGATGCCTAGAAGTCGATAAATCTCCTTGGAAAGGCGGGAGAGATGATCTTCAAGTTTTTTGGTCAGTTTGGCCGGACCCGTCTCCAGGCCATGTTGGCGTTGATACTGGGGGTCCCACTTCGCGCGATCTGAAGCGATCAACGGGCCGCCGTTGCCCTTCGTCATCGAGAACTCCCATGGCGGCAGGACGGTAACGCGATCATTACCCATGACTCCTACATAGATTTCGCGCCCCTCAATGTATTGCTCGGCCAATGCCGTCGATTCAGTCGTCCGGTGGATGAATTCGATGCGCTCCCGCAACTTGTCGTCGTCATGCACAATCGATGCGCCTGAAATTCCGGCCGAACCCTCTTCCGTCAGCGATTTCACAAACAACGGAAACGCGAGCACGTTGGGTCTTTTCAATGAACGGCGCGTTGGGAAGATGGCAAATTCCGGCACTTTGTGCCCGTGGTAAGCCAAGATTTTCTTTGTTAACGCCTTGTCGCGAGTCAGTGTCAGGCCGCGCGGGTTGCAGCCCGTGTATGATTGTTTGCGCAGTTCAAGATAGCTGACGACGTGCTGGTCGAAATGGCTAATACCGTCGAATTCTTCCACGAGGTTAAACGCAATATCCGGCTTGTGCGCATCGATGGCGCCTCGGATGGCCGAGAGATCATCAGACACGCCAATCGAGAAAACTTCGTAGCCAAGGGCTTCGATGGCATCGCGCACATCGAATTCGGTTTTTCGCAACTCGCGTTGCTTTTCGCTGAAGTCGCTGAGATCGCCTTCCGGCAATAATCGTTCGTCTGCCAAGAGGATAGCGCGCAGCTTTTTAGTGAGTTTACGTTTCGCCATGCCTCGGTCGCGTATCGCGGTGGGGACGGCAAGAAACGTCCGAATGCAAATATGGTTCCATTCAGACACCGCAACCTTTTGTTGCGCAAGGCGTTTTCAAAGCGCCTTTAACCACCACAGCCTGACACTCAAATAAGGGCGCAGATGCGTCATGTGCGCCAAACCGCTCAGATCGTTCAGCTCCTCCGAATCGCCCATGTCTCTGCACGATGCGGACGACGAGACGCTGTTGGCATTGAAGTTTTGCGAGCTTCAGGTGTGCATCGGGGGCAATTTGCTTGAGCGACGCGTGAAACGCCTGCACCGGGAACTTCGGGCACGCAACATTGCGGTCCTTCCCCACACGTGGCTGTCCGAGGAGTTCTTCAATCCGGATGGCGTTGTCGGCTTTGCAATCCCGTTTTACCTCGCCCATCCGCGCTTGATGCGACTGGAGCGAAGCCAAATGCTTGAGGTGGAGGGCGCTGGAGAAGCGGAATCCCGGCGTATCTTTCGCCACGAGGCGGGCCACGCCATCGACGAGGCCTATCGACTCAACGAGCGTCGGCGATATCGGGAATTATTCGGTGACCCCGGCAGACCGTATCCACGGTCATACAGGCCCAGGCCCGACAGCCGGGCACACGTTATCAATCTGACAAATTGGTATGCGCAGGCTCACCCCGTCGAGGATTTCGCGGAGACATTTGCTGTGTGGCTGAGCCCGCACATCGACTGGCGTTCCGATTATGCGTCTTGGCCAGCACTGGAAAAGCTCGAATACGTGGATACCGTTATGCGTGAACTCGCTGGCCGGCAACCGGTCACCTATGAAAGAACGGAAGTCGAGCCACTGCGAGAACTGACGCGGACGTTGGCGGAACACTACGCCGAGAAGAAAAAGTACTTCGCCTGGACGTGGCCAGCCAATTATGACCGCGACCTTCGGCGCATTTTCTCCGACGATCCAAAGGATGCGGAAGCACCCCGCGCCACACGATTTCTTCGCAGAATTCGTCATCAGCTGCGAGCGCGTATCTCGGAGGGTACGGGCGTGCACGCTTATGCGGTCGACCAGCTGCTCAGGCAGATGATTGCACGAGCCGAAAGTCTCGGACTGCGTGCTATCGAGCCAGCCCCAGTTGCCATCGAGAAGCTCCTCGTCATGCTGACCATGCAAACGGCAGGTGTCCTGCACAAGGGATATCCGAAGGTCGCGCTCTGAGCCTGGCTGGGCAACGCGGTTGTTGTCATGATTCATCTGATTGATTGGGTCTGGAGAGCCTATGCCGACGCCGCCGATATTGCGAACATTCCGCATGGCTCTTGTGCATCGGGCACCATTCACACCTGAGGCCTTGTCTCAGGCATTGCCAGCAGCAAGAGCAGGACGCCGCAACCGGCGATTGCGGCCAGGCAGAGAAAAGTGGCGGCAACACCTAAGCTGTCAGCTAGGCGCCCCGCAGCAAATGTACTGGCGGCAGCCCCAATGCCGACCGCGCTTCCGACGATCCCCTGCACCAGGTTGAAGCGACCGGTCCCGCGCGTGGCATCGGCGATGGTCAGCGGGACAAGCACGCCCAGAACAGAGGCCGAGATGCCATCGAGCATCTGCACAGCGACGATGGCAGAAGGTTCTCTGGTGTAAGCCAGCAGTACGCCTCGGACTGGCAGCACGCCGAAGCCAATCAGCAGCAAAGGTTTGCGTCCCCAGCTTTGGGCCAGTTCGCCCACCTTGGGAGAAATGGCAGCGACGAGGAGTTGCGGTACGATGATGCATATCGCGACGAGCACGGTGGCCCACTGGCTTGATTGCATAGCCATGGCGCTACCGACCAGCGGAAGCATCGCCGCGTTACCGGCATGAAACAGCATGACCGACATCGTAAGCACGACAATTGGTGGCTTGAGCGCAACGTCCGCAATGGAGATCGGCGCCGGTGCATCTGGCCGTGAGAAGCCGCTGCCTGCCGTGAGCGGATTGATTTCCTCATCGCGAATAGTCAACACGGCCCAGATCGTCGGAATGGCCAGAGCCGCCGTTACGTAGAAAACGGCCTGCGGGGAAATGAAGTATCCGCATGCCCCCATGACGGCCGCGGCGATACCGTTTCCGAGCGATGCAAAGCGCGCATTGCGTCCGAGTCGCGGACCGATCGCGGCATATCCCACCAGGCCGAGCGTGATGGCGGCAATGGCCGGCCCGAGCACCGAGCTTGCGCCGACGTGCAGCAGCTTGCCTGCGGCAACGGAAAGAAACAGGGGCGAGGCGCCCATCAGAAGAGCGCTGAGGCCGATGCCGAGGACCGCGAGAGCCGCAGCACGGCGCTTCGACTTGACGGAGTCGACCATCCAACCGCCGGGGATCTGTCCTAGAAGGCCGGCGACGCTGCCCAGCGACAAAATGATACCGATGTCGGCCTGTGTCCATTTCTGCGTCGTCAAATAGACAGAGAGGAATGGGCCAAAGCCTGTCTGGATATCGGCAACGAAGAACGTGAACCAGTCGAGCCCACGCCGGCTCCTCCGTGACGGCCCTTGTACTTGAGGAGTTGCTTGCGGCCCGGTCTTTTGCAAGCGCACCTCCCGCTCTTGCGCCCGCTGACCGCCGAGACGGTCTGTGAAGTCCTGTGCCCCGTCTCAGTCTTTGGCTTTCAGAACAACCACAGTCTCAGGTGCCGAGTACTCCGGCGCCAGACGCATTTGCTCGCGGCGGACCTCCAAAGTTACGAACGATTGCGGATCGGTCGTGTTGAACGTGAACGAGCGCCAATCGATCGCGATCTTGCGCGTGCCGATACCAAGGAACCCACCCATTTCCACGACCGCGGCCTGCAGCTTGCCGTCGTGATCCGTAAGGAGGTCGATAATCCGCCCGGAATCGCCCTCCGGCGTGCGGATATCGCGTCCGAGCAGGCTTTCAAGTTGCCGTGTCTGCACCCGATCGGCAGTGCTTGATGCATTGGAATTAGTCGTGCCCTGGGCTGTCGCTGGGAAACCTTGAAGACAGGTTGCCAGCAGCGCCAACGTGCAGATACCGCCAAGTGCTTTCATTGATGCCTCCCGTGAGCGGACTGGAATTAACCTCGCCCGGCGCGGCTTGGTTCCACGCGCCCTGCGACCACACGCCCCGCGCGGCGTGAGTGGAAAAATCTCCGGGTGGACTTGCGGCAGCCGCAATCGGCGCCATCCTGCGCCGCGTTCTGGCGAAGTCTCGAGCGAGGAAACGGGGATGCAGTTGCGGAAAACGGATGATGATCCGCGGGGGTTCGAGCGATCCTTGCCGTACAAGTTCCGGGCTTTCATGGTGGAACTCGGCGCCGCCGTCACGCCCGGCGGAAACGGCATTGTCATCTATCGTGGCTTCAAGGTCATCGCCACCTTGTCGCGTGCCGATGCCGAGAACTTGTCGGAAGGTGACCAGATGGCAATACGCACGGCCTTCAACATCTGGGGTGATGCGTCCGGCAGCGTCGGGTGGGCCACACCGCGAAAATGACGGCTAAGGCTGTGCGACAAGCCGCACGCCGATGTCGCCATGCGTACGGAGCACCTCCAGCGCGACCTCGCCGCCCTCGTTGCGCAGCACGATGTCGGTGGACGCCCCATTAAGCGTGAGGTTGCGCAGCGTGACCTCGCCCACCGACGCTGGCAGCACCGGATTGACCAGCCGGATCTCGCGCTTGTAGGCGTCGAACGTCATTCCAAGCATGGATTCGAGTAGGGAGAACGGCGCGCTCGCGGCCCAGGCTTGTGGCGAGCAGGCGGCCGGATAAATCGTCGGCCCACGCCCACGGCGCCTCTTGAACCCGCAGTAGAGCTCTGGAATGCGTCGATAGTCCATATACGCCGTGGCGCGCATCAGCGCATCGAAGATTTTTTCCGCAGACGCGTTGAAGCCGTACTTCGCGAGGCCCCGGGCGATCAGGGCATTGTCGTGCGGCCAGATTGATCCGTTGTGATAGGACATCGGATTATAGCGCGCCTCACCATGGGCAACAGTGCGGATGCCCCAGCCCGAGAAATAAGGATCGGTCAGGAGCATCGGAGCAATGCGGCCGGCCCTCTCAACACTGGCGATGCCGGTGAACAAGGCCTGCCCTGCATTGCTGGTGCGAACGCGGCACGGCGATTTCGCCCCGTCGAGGGCAATCGCATATGTGCCGATCTCCTCGCACCAGAATGTGCGCTCAAAGCGCTCACGCAATACCTCAGCCTGACGTTGCAACTGTGCGCTACGCGTCCCGAGTCCTAGGCGGCGTGAGCAAACGGCGGCCGCTTTCTTGGCGGCATACACGTAACCCTGCACCTCCACGAGTGCGATCGGGCCCTGCGCCAATGTGCCGTCGGCGTGAAACACTGCATCGTGCGAGTCTTTCCACCCTTGGTTGGCGAGGCCGGTCTCCGTGCCGCGGGCGTACTCGACGAAGCCATCGCCGTCGATGTCACCTGGGCCGTCGATCCACGCGAGGGCGCGCTCAATGGCCGGCCACAGTTCCCCGATCAGATCGAGATCGTTCGTGCGTTCGAGGTAGGCCCCCGCCAGCACGATGAACAGCGGCGTGGCATCGACGCTGCCGTAGTATCGATCGAACGGCACCTCGTGCAGCGCGGCCATCTCGCCGCCGCGCATCTCGTGCAGAATCTTGCCGGGATTGGCGTCGGCGCGCGAATCGTCTCTGTCGGCCTGGAGATGCGCTAGCCGCTTCAGCACACCCGCAGCAATACTAGGGTCGAGCCAGAGCATCTGCAGCGCCGTGATCAGTCCGTCGCGACCGAACGTGGTCGAGTACCAAGGAATTCCGGCATAAGGATATGGCCCCTGCGGCGTCACCGTCATTAGCATGTACATGTCAGCCATCGACCGGCAGAACATCTCGTTCAGCACAGCGTTGGACGTCTCGATGCTGGCCGCGAATCTCGTGGCGGCCAGCAGCTCTCGGTTCAGCCGGATGAGCCCTTGGAAGAACGAGATCGTCGACTTCGGCAGACGTCCGCGGCTCGCCACCGTGACAAAGATGGCGCGCTTCTCGCCCGGCGCAAGCGCAACATCATAAGCGGCGAAATTGCTGCCCAAATTGGTCGGCACCGGCTCGAAGGTAATCGCCGTCTCGCGGTCGACATCGTCCAGGCCGCGATAAGACAGTAAAACGCCACCGCTATCAGTGATCTGCGTCCAGCTCGTGCCGCGCCGCTCCCGATGAACGCCTCTGACCTCGAAGATATCCGCAAAGTCGCTTGCAAACACAAGCGACAAGGTCAGCGATACCGTGTCTGAGCTGTGGTTCGTCAGGGCGATGCGCTCCCGCAACGATCCATCACACAAATAGATCGTGCGCGCGATATGCACCGCATCCTTCGCCAGCGACAGGTTGCCGCCGTTGAAGATGTCCGGGTTGGTAAGATCGACGTAATAGTTGAGGTTGTCGTCCTTGACCGCTGAGTTTAGGAGCAGCGGTTGCGTGCCGTTGATCAGTAGCTCGAGCTGCGAGAGATACCGCGTGTCGCAATCGAACAGGCCATCGGCGCTGCCGGAGCTCGCGCCGATGTCGCCATGGCTGTCGAATACGGCGAACGTTTCGTTGTGCTTCAGCGTCCGGCGTGGACGCGTGGGAGAGCCGGTGGCAGGAATGTAGAACCGCGCCTCCCCTGGTGGAGTAGCGGTTAGAGGGATCGGCTTTTCGCGACCATCCACGTTCTGCGCCTCATGCCTGGAATTTCCGGCTGGCCGGAATTTGGCGCGTGTCGACAGGCCTCAGTGGGCAGCCGCAATGTCGGCCGGCACTCCAACGCGTGATGCGGCTCTGTCAGCCGCACCCGTTCTCCCTTCCGCACTGAGGATGCGACGGTAGAGTTTAACGTAGTCCTTGGCCATGCGTGTGGCGGTGAACCGTTCTTCGAAGCGTCGCCGCACCCGCCCGCGATCCAACGCCAAGACGGCTCCCATTTTCAGAATGCCTTCCTCGACGTTTTTGACAACGTAGCCCGTTACACCTTCATCGATGACCTCGCGAACCGAACCGTTCTGAAACGCAAGCACAGGTGTGCCGCAGGCCATCGCCTCGATCATCACCAAGCCGAACGGCTCGGGCCAGTCGATGGGGAACAGCACGGCCCGCGCGCCTTGCAAGAATACGGTCTTTTGCCGGTCATCGATTTCCCCGATGTACTCGACACCTGGAAGCTCCAGCAGCGGCTCGATCTCGCTTTTGAAATACTCCCGATCAACCTTGTCCACTTTGGCTGCGATCTTTATCGGCACGCCAATGGCACGGGCGATAGCTATGGCGCGGTCGACGCGCTTTTCCGGCGAGATGCGTCCGAGGAAGGCGAGATAACCGCCACGCGGCACGAGTGACACGCGGTGCAGGTCGCGCGGCAAGCCGTGATAGATCGTCGCCGCAACCGGAATGTGCGCGATCGGCAGGCGCTGCGCATCGGATATCGAGACGATGTGCATCCCTGGAAATCCGGCATAAAGATATTTCATGTCCGGCATGTCCTGGCGTCCATGCATCGTCGTGACCACACGGTCGGGCATGTCCTGAAACACGGGAAAGTGAAACTGGTCGATATGAAAGTGCAGGATATCGAACTGCGACGCCCGGCGGCGCACGTCCGACAGCATCGCCATATAGTAGGGGATCGGGTCGCGCACTGCAGGGTTGAGCCGCAGAGCCTGCGGGCAGCTTGGGACGAGGTCGGCCTTGGTAATAGAATCTCCGCTGGCAAACAGTGTTACGTCGTGTCCCTGCGCCACAAGCTCTTCTGTGAGATAGGATACGATCCGTTCCGTACCGCCATATAGACGCGGCGGCACGCTCTCAATAGGGGGCGCGATCTGAGCAATTTTCATTGGAACCCGTTGTGCGAGTGAGCGGAAAACCCGGGGCAATAACGCAGCCATAACAAAGTCGTTCCGTCTCTGGTGCGTGGTCGCTGGCTTGGTGAACCGAGCCGGAGAATGAAGTCGCCACGCTTCCTAAAGGATGAAAAGGCCGAACGCAGTCCTTGGAAGCGCCGCGCCCAACGTCCCCCACTTCGGGACAAGCGCTTCAATATCTTCGGGCCAAAAAGCGAGCAGGCGATTGAAGACGCTGTTCAGATCGTGCGCGTTGAATGTCCCTACACGAATAGGAAGAGCCATGACTGATGCGGGATGTTCCATGAACCACAATTCATCTTCACGGCACGGAGCAACCAAATCTGTTTGCGATCGTTTCCAAGCTCCCCAGTAAGGAGAAGGCATATGAGAAATCTCACCAAGGGTTTGATGATCACTGCCGGTGCGATCACGATGTCTATCAGTGCGCTCGCGGTATCTTCGACACCATCCTCCGCAGCGGTGGTCTGCAATCGGGACGGAGATTGCTGGCGAGTTCGCGGGAGGCCGGCATATGGGCCGGACCTTGGCTTGCGCATCTACGGCGACAACTGGCGTTGGCGTCGCGGCGAAAACTATCGCTGGCGCAACCATGGTCGCGGTCACGGCTACTACCGGGGTGGCGCGTGGATCACCATTCGCTAGACAGCAATTGGTTTCAGAAAGAGCAATATTTGGCGGCGCTTCGGCGTCGCCTTTTTGTTTCCGATGCGTAACTTTGCGGAAATTTAGTGCCTTGTGTGATGCCTGCTGACCTAAGCCCCGTTGCCGTGCCGCTCGCAGGGATCAAAGCCGCGTGGTTGGTAGCTCAACAAAACAGGTGGTGACTGCGGAGCCGTGCCGCGATCAGGCATCGCTGATGGGCGATATTTCCGCGAGAAGTCGAGGACATTTCGATTCTGTCCAGTCAGGGCGGGCTGCCAGCCAATCCCTTCGGCACGATGGGCGTGTCGACACGGCGTATATGGATCAAATCGCCAGTATCGACACCGAGCGCACTACGGCCGAAAGCATCCATGCGGACCGTCCCTTTTGCGGTATCGCCTACGCGGACCCAGGCCCTGAGCGGCGCCGGGTTTCGTCCAAACATTTCGATCAGCGAGTCGGCGGCTACTTCCAGTCGATCTGCATCGACTGCGGCCAGTTCTAAAGTCCGATGCCGTCCCTTGAGGCCCGTGTAAGGGTCTAAAGTGTCGTCGGCGAGAATGCGAAGATACGGCCGCGCCGCGCTCAGCTTATTGCGCAGCGCGAAGGTTGCCTCGTCATCTGCTTGGCCGTCGGGCGCAAGGATGACACCATACCAGTCGCGCGCAGCCTCGGCGGAAACGACCTGCCGCGCAACATCCTCGGCCACTCGACCTGCATCGCGCTTGAGAGGATCGCCGTAACCCCCGCCTCCCGATGAGCGCATGACGACAACGTCATCGCGTATGATCCTGTGTCCCGTCGCTTTTCCAGGTGTATCGAACTCGAATGTCTGGCCTTCGCGTTCGACGGACACGTGATAGGCCAGGCCGGCGCCCGCTGAAGACACACCCCACGGGGGAATGACTCCGCGATCACTTAACACGGAATACTGTGCTTCTGCCTCGAGCAGACGTACGCGGCGAACCATGCCGGCACCACCGCGGAACTGGCCGGGGCCTCCGCTATCGGTTCTGAGCACGCAACTCTCAATCAGGAGCGGCATTTCGTTCTCGATCGACTCGGCGTTGTGAATCGACGGCAGGTTGCCGAAATCGACGTTGACGAATGTGCTCGCGCCGTCGGCATCGCACAGGCCTCCGTTGCCGCCGGCCGGAACCTCGTAATAGACAAAGGGGCGGTTGCGGCGGGGATTCCATCCGCCGATGGCGTTGGGGAACGAACTGCCGCAGAGGTCACCCGAAACCTTCTCCGGGATGATCTGCGCGAGCGCACCTAGGCCGACGGAAACAGCACGCTTGCGTACCTCGCCATGGGCACCGGCAGGGGCATCGAGCGCGACGTTGAAGATCGTGCCCGTTGGTGCTTCGAACCGGATAGGCCGAAATGCGCCTTCGTTGATTGCGCCGCCGGGATCGAGAGTCGCCTTGATGGCGACGAACATGCCGGCGCCCGCAACCGCCAGCGAGTTATTGACCACGCCCGGCACTTGGACATTGCTGCCCGTGAAGTCCGCCACGATCTGGTCGCCGGCGATGGTGAGCTTGAGGCGGGCGAGAACAGGATCGAGCCGCCCGTCATTGTAGAATTCCAGATAGTCTTCGTAGTGATAGTCGCCGTCAGGGAGCTCGGCGATCCTGGCGCGCAACCGCCGCTCGGTGCGATCGAGGTGGATCCGGACGCAATCCGCGACCACCGGCGCACCGTATTTGCCCACGAGCTTGCGCACGCGATCCGCGGCAATCCGGCACGCGCCAATCGAAGCGTTGAGATCGCCTTGCCGCTCGATGGGGATGCGCATGTTGGCCATAAGCAGTGTCATGGCCGACCGATTGGGCACGCCGCGCTCCCAAATCTTGATCGGCGGGATGCGAACCCCTTCCTGATAGATGTTGGTGGATAGGCCCGAGTAGCTGCCAGGCACCATGCCGCCCACATCGACCCAGTGCGCTCGAACGGCCGGAAAAATCATCATTCGTCCCGTCTCGTCGAACACGGGAAAGATCACCGTCACATCGTTGAGATGAGTGCCGCCGCGATAAGGATCGTTCAGCAACAGGACGTCGCCGGGATGGATGTCATCCTTGAAGTCATCGAAGGCGCAGCGCACGCCCCAGGGCAGCGGCAGCACATGGCCAGGATGATCCCACCATTGCGCAACGAGCTGGCCATCGGGAGCGAAAAGCGCGCAGGAGAAATCGTCCATCTCGTAGATGGCGGACGAGTAGGACGCGCGGATGATGTTGGCGCGCATCTCGCGCACGACCGCGATGAGACCTTCGCAAACGACCTCGAGCGTGATCGGGTCGACCGATAGCGGTGTGCCCGCACCCTCGTCCCGCTCGGACTTACCCATGGCCGGATCTCTCCATCATGAGCTCGCCGTGAGAAACGGTGCGAGCAGTCCATCCCGGTGGAATGATGGTCGTCGAGCCATCCTCCTCGATCACCGCGGGGCCGGCTACGGTCGTTCCAAGCCCGAAGTCGTTGCGCACATAAACGGGGCATTCGACAAATCCCCCGCTGAAGTAGACGCGGCGCAGGGTCGTCGGTTTGACATCAGGAGACTTTGTCTCTTGGATTTGCGGCAGCGTCGGCTTTGTAAGGCGCCCCACCGCCGCGACACGGAAGCTTACGATCTCGACGGCGCCGCCGCTTCGGTGACCGAAGCGGCGATCGTGGACATTGGCAAATGCCGGCATGATGTGCTCGACTGAAAGGGTGTTGTCCGTCTCGCGCGCACTCGCATCAGCCGATACCGGCGGCAGATCGACGGCCAGCTCCCAGGATTGTCCAAGATAGCGCATGCCGAGCGCCCGGTGAATCTCAACGTGTGCGGCCGGCACGCCGTCGGCTTGCATCTGGCCGCGAGCTTCCGATTCCATGCTGGCGAAGGTTGCCGCAATTTCCCCTAACGCCGCGTCATCGAGCGGCATGGTGCGCGTGCGGGTATAGTCGAACCGGATATCGGAGATGAGCGCGCCGAATGCAGCAAAGTTGCCAGGACCAACTGGGACTAGGACTCGGTTGATCTCCAGCTCCTCCGCCACCGCTGCTGCATGCATTGGTCCGGCGCCGCCGTAGGGCAGCAGGACAAAGTCGCGCGGGTCGTGACCATTGGCGATCGAGATTTGTTTGATGGCGGAGACCATGCGCGCTACCGCAATGCGCACGACGCCGTCCGCAAGCACGAGGGGGTCAAGGCCGACGCGCTGTCCAAACTCTTCCATGGCCGCTACAGCGAGCGCCGGATCGAGCGGGAGATGGCCGGAGGCGCGCGGCGCGGCCGACAGGCGATTCAGCACAAGGTTCGCGTCGGTGACTGTGACCTCGGTGCCTCCACGGCCATAGCAGGCGGGACCTGGATGAGCGCCGGCGCTTTGCGGGCCGACCATCAGGATGTCGCCGGCATCAAGCCATGCAATTGATCCTCCGCCGGCGCCGACCGAATTGATCTCGATCTGCGGCGTGCGGTTCGAATAGTGGGATATTTTCTGCTCGCTCGTCACCGGGACCTTCAATGCTTCGATCAGGCAGACGTCGGTTGACGTCCCGCCCATGTCGCAGGTGATGATGTTGGCGATGCCGAGCTCGGCTCCCAAATGCACCGCCGCCGCGACGCCGGCCGAGGGTCCTGAAAGGATGGTCGATACTGGAAGCCGCCGGGCGCGCGCCGCGGTGGCGATGCCACCGGTGGACGTCATAATGTGAAGATCGCGCTGGAAGCCTTCCTTGCGAAGGCCCGCGTCGAGCCGCGTGAGATAGCTATCCATGAGCGGTCCGATGTAGGCATTGAGCGCGGTGGTATTGAAACGCTCATACTCGCGAAACTGGGGCAGAACCTCATGCGATGTGCACACGAACTGGTCTGGCCGGGCATCCGTGACAACCGCCTTGGCGGCAAGCTCGTGCGCGGCCTTCGCATAACCT
>CADEFX010000016.1 GCA_902826715.1 uncultured Hyphomicrobiales bacterium
CCGTTCTGGCCGAGGACAAGCCCATTCTCGCCGTGGAAGCCTATAAGCTTTTCATTGGCGAGACGGCCACCAATCCCTCCGCCGCCAGCGTTCTGGGCACACTGCTGATCTGCCTGACGGCGACGATCCTCGTCATCCAGCGCCGATATCTGGCCAACCGCCGGTTTGCGACCCGGGCGGGCGCACCCATGCCGGGTATCAAAGTTGGCCGAGGCTGGCGCGTTGCCGGCATCGCCTATTGCTGGACCGTCGTGTTGCTGGCGCTGATCCCGTTCTTCGCCATCGTCGTTCTATCCTTCATGGAGTTCCGCGGGCCTGTATTGCATGCAGCCTTCAGCTTGCGGAATTACGCAGAGCTGTTTGCCACGGCGGGCGGGCCGCTGCGCAATACGCTGATGTTCGCGACGCTGGCGTCCTTTGGTGCTGTCCTCATCGGCGTGCCGATCGGCTGGGTGCTGGCGCGATCGCGTTCGGCCTGGGCCAGCGTGCTCGATGTCACCGCGACGCTGCCGTTCGCCATTGCCGGCACGGTGCTCGCCATCGGACTGGTAATCGCCTTCAACTCGGGAGGGCTTGTCCTGACGGGCGGCTGGCTCATCATGGTCTTGGCCTACACGGTGCGAAAGCTGCCGTTCACCGTGCGCACGTCGACCGGCATCCTGCATCAGATCGATCCATCGCTCGAGGAGGCCTCGATCAGCCTCGGCGTGTCGCCTTTGCAGACCTTCTTGAGGCTCATCGTTCCGCTGATGCTCGGTGGCATCGTCTCGGGCATGGTACTGACCTGGGTGACGGTCGCCTCCGAGCTATCGTCGACAGTCGTGCTCTACTCGGGCCCGTGGCGTACGCTGACCATCGTCATGTTCCAGGCACTGGAGGGAACCGGCGCAGGCATTGCGGTAGCTGCCGCATCCATGCTCATCGGCGTCTCGCTGATTCCCGTCATGTTGGCGTATCGCTTGCTGCGGCGTTATGAACTCTCGATGCTGTAGGTAACGTGGCAGCACTCATCAGCTCACTGCCAAGGCTTCTGTAACGTCAGCGTTGGGTCAACTTTCGCCGGTTCGACAGGGGTCTGGTCGGATAGGCGCCTTGAATGATGCGCCATGCTTGCTGCGCCCAACATTATGATCATCAAGCGCCAGACGATTGCGGAATGTATCATTTCGTCATTAAGCTGACGCCATATCATCTTTTGCCCATGGTCGGGCTCCACGCAGAAGAATGGGAGGCGAAATTGACGGACGCACTTCCCTTTGGCAGCCAAGGCGAGAAGGCACCTGTCTATCAAGTGCTGGCCGAGGACATCAAAGCGGTGGGCGTCGAGGCGGTGTTCGGTCTCATGAGCGACGATACCGCGCTTTTTGCCACGGCTCTCGACACGGTCGGTGTGCGCTTCTATGGCGCGCGGCACGAGAACAACGCCATCGCCATGGCGGATGGATATGCCTACGCCACGGGGCGGCTCGGCATCGCGGTGATCGGGCGCGGTCCTGCACTTGCCAATGGTCTGCATGGGGCTGTGTACGCGAGCCGTACCAGCTCTCGCGTGCTGCTCATTTACGGAGAGGCGGCTACCTCGGCTGCACCCAACGGGCTCGGCCCGGACTACAAAGGATTTGACGGTGTCGGCGTACTGAGGGCCGCGGGTATTCGCACTTTCTCAGTGACCAGCGTCCGCACTGCACGGCAGATACTGGCGGATGCGATTGCGGCAGCGCTGACGGGTACTGCGGTCAGCCTGCATCTCCCCACAAACGTGCAACTCGCCGACATGGCCCGACCATCTGCCCCGCTCGAAGTCCACACCCCCAACTGTACCCCGACAGCCGCCACTCCACAGTCGCTCGAAGCCGCAACAGCGGTGCTGGCAAAGGCGCGCCGGCCCCTGATTGTTGCCGGCATGGGTGCGCATCGCGCAGGCGCGCGACAGGCCATCGAAACGCTAGCCGAGCGGATCGGCGCGCTGCTGGTGACAACGGCGCGCGGCAAGGACCTGTTCCGGGGAAACCGACGCAACCTCGGCATCATTGGCTCCTTCTCGCATTCGATTGCGCGGCGCATGGCTGAGCAGGCTGACTGCGTTCTGGTGTTCGGTGCAGGCCTCAATTTCCTGACGACCAGCTTCGGCACGTCGTTGCCGCAGGTTCCGCTCATCCAGATTGACGCGGTGCGCACAAATATCGGCCGTTGGCTCAATGCGGATTTGGGCATCGTCGGTGATGCAAAGCTCGTTGCCGAGCAGTTGCTCACAGCACTTCCCGAGCGCTCGGCCTCGGAGAGACCATTCCACGATGAGGCGACGACGAAGCTGATCGCTGCCTTTGATCCTGCGCAGGACTTCCAGCCCGCTAACACGCCCCGCACGATTGACATGCGGAGCCTCGGGCTCGAGCTCGAACAGATTCTGCCGCAGGATCGCAACCTCGTGGTCGACGGCGGCAATTTCTTGGGCATCGTGCCCTACCTCAGCGTGCCCGATCCCGGCCACTTCAAGATGATAGGTGAGTTTGCCTCGATCGGGCTGGCGTTCGGGGCCGCGCTTGGCATGGCCAAAGCTCGCCCTGAGAAGACGACCGTTCTGGTGGTCGGGGACGGCGGCTTCCTCATGACGATGAGTGAGCTCGAGACGGTGATCCGCGAGGACCTACCCATCGTCATCGTTCTCATGAACGATTGTGCCTATGGCGCCGAGCTGCACTTCCTGAAGCTCCGGCAACAGCCGGCTGGCAAGTCTGTGTTCCCCGATGTCGATTTCGCGCCAATCGCTGCCGGCTTCGGCTTCGAGGCCGAGACCATCCGCACGCTCGACGACTTGCGACGGCTCGCGCCTCGTTTGCGCAAGCCCGAGGGGCCGATTTTTCTGGATTGCAAGTTGAATGCGGACGTCGCCGCCCCATTCATGAGCGAGTTCGCCCATTTTGAAGGGCGCCACTGAATGCAAGCGCTGGCGATGCAGATCAAGGCCGCGTCTGAACGTTGCCCTGCGAGTGTCTGGGAGTGGTCAGCGTCAGCAGGCAATGCCGAATACCGCGGGTGGTGGAACGCCAAACGATGACGAGACCAGTCGTTGGCGTGATCGGGAACGCGCACTTTGTGGACAATCGCTTTGCCGTACAGCTTGTTGGCGAAAGGAACCTCCGCGCGGTCGCGGACGTGGCCAATGCCCTACCGCTGATGTTTGCGGGCGTGCCGGATATCACAGACGTCGGCGAACTGCTCGGCGCGGTTGATGGGATACTACTGACGGGCGCTCGCGCCAATGTTCATCCGGCGCGTTTTCGGGTCGAGCCTCATCCCGGGCATGAACCTTACGACGAAGGTCGCGACGCCATGGCCTTGGCGCTGATCGAGGTTTGCGTCGCGAAGGGCGTGCCCATTTTGGGCATCTGTCGAGGCTTTCAGGAAATGAACGTCGCCTTCGGCGGCTCTCTGCATCCGGAAATCCGCGAGCTTCCGGGTCGCATGAACCACCGCATGTTTCGTTTGGAGACCGGTGAAATTCATCCCGATCCCAACGTTGTCTTCGGCGACCGGCATGACGTCACCCTGGTGCGAGGCGGAGCCTTTGCGCGCCTGTTCGGGCGCGAGACCATCCGCGTGAACTCGCTTCACGGCCAGGGCATCCTCGAGCCCGGCGGGCGGGTTCTCGTGGAAGGCGTAGCGGAAGACGGCACGATCGAAGCGATCCGCATCGCAGAGGCCCCCGGCTTTGCTCTGGGAGTTCAGTGGCATGCAGAGTACGATGCCCACAGCAATCCCGTGAACCGCGCCTTGTTTGAAGCATTCGGGGCCGCGCTGATCGAAGCTGGCGGCCGGTGCAGAGAATCTTGAGGGCGCGCCCAATACGACATGGAAGGCCGGTTCAGGCCCTAAAGGGTCGCTCTGTTTGTGGTTTGATACGAGAGTTTCGGAAAGGCCAAAGCGATGCTCATCACCCTAGCGGGTCGCCGCATCTCCTACGATCTCGTGGGGCCAGATGACGGCCAAGTCGTGTGCCTCACACATTCCCTGGCGTCGGACGGCGGGATGTGGGCCGAACAGCTGCCGCCCCTGCTGGCCAGTGGATATCGCGTGCTGCGCCTCGATATGCGCGGCCATGGCGGCAGCGACGCCGTTGAGGGCGACTACACAATGTCACAGTTGGCCGACGATGTTGCCACTTCCCTGGACTTCCTCGGCATCGCTCGCGTCCAATTCGTCGGTCTCTCCATCGGCGGCATGCTTGGTCAGGCCTTCGCTCTCGCGCATGGCCAGCGGCTCATATCCGCGATGCTATGTGATACCGCGCCTCAGACGCCGCCCGGCGCACAAGCGGCGTGGGCCCCTCGTATCGCCACCGTAAAGACGGCGAATTCACTGGCGACGTTGGCCGATCCCACCATGGAGCGCTGGTTCACCGATGCCTTCAAGCCGCGCAACCCGGGGCGATGGAAGCAAATTCACGCTACTATCGGGGGCACGACTGCGGCCGGCTATCTGGGCTGCGCCGCGGCCATCCTCAATTTCGACTTCGTGCCAAAGCTGAAGTCCGTGACGACACCGACGCTCGTGGTGTGCGGCGCAAACGATGAGGGAACGCCGCCGGCGGGCAACAAGCGTATTGCGGAGCTGATTCCCGGTGGCCGCTACGAGGAGATCGCCGACACGCGACACTTCCCTAACGTCGAGCGTCCCGACGCCTTTAATAGTATTCTCCTTCCCTGGCTGAAGGCTCATCGCTGAGGTTGAGCCAACTCATCGCTCAAACCGGGGTGCGGGAGCGCTTGACGGTTGGCGAGGTGCCGTTCCGCAAGGCCCATTATCGATCGCGTCGAAGTTGACGATCAGATGGTCCGCATTGTGGGTAGGAAAGACATTCTGGAACGGGCAGTGGGTGCTGATGCGTTCCGACGCCAGCGTTTCACAGCTTGTTCGCAAATGGCGCGCCCAAGAGGATTCGAACCTCTGACCTTCGGCTCCGGAGGCCGACGCTCTATCCAGCTGAGCTATGGGCGCCTAGAGCGCGACCGTTTCGCACGGAAGTTGGTGCTTCCTGGCGAAGCGCAAATCACACTCCAACTCTTAAAATAGAGCAAAATTGACGTTTCAGCCAACACGCCTCATCACAGTCGAAGCAATGCGATCCGGAACGATCCAGCTCTACGGGGAGACCTAGCGCATTCAGGCGCTCTGGGCAAACGCTGTTCGGCTGCCACTTTTCCGGCACGTCTTCCTGCTAGATACCAACTCGAACCTGCATGACGGCGGGCTCCTGCCGTCCTATAATCTTCCGCATCATGAAGATTGCGCCCGGGGAGGGGCGCCGCCGTGCTCCGCGTGATTTCCGCCATCGTCAGTGCATTGCTGCTCGGATCGCTCGTTGCCCTGCCACAGGCACCGGGGCAGACCACCAAGCCTGCCAATGTATTCGGCGACTGGACGGCGCACGCCCACCAGGATGCCAAGGCGAAGATCTGCTACGCCGCCTCCCAGCCGAAAACTCAGGAGCCCAAGGGCGCTAAGCGCGATCCGGCTTTTTTCTATGTCTCGGCCTGGCCGAAGGACGGGGTGAAGACTGAGGTCAGCGTCAAGATCGGCTATCCGCTGAAAAAGGACAGCGAGGTAACGGTGACGGTCGGAAAGGACGCGTTCAAGCTGTTCACCAACAGCGAGCGGGCGTTCGTCAGCGACCCGGCGCAGGAGTTGCAGCTGGTCGAAACCATGAAGAAGGGTTCGACCATGCTGGTGCGGGGAACCTCCGAGCGCGGCACCGCGACCACCGATACGTACTCGTTGAATGGCTTGCCGCAGGCGATGCAGGCGCTCACGGAACTGTGTCAGTAGGGCCCCTACGGTCCCGCTGGCGGCGGTCATACTCAATTGAACATAGACATCACCCCCTCCCGCGCTTGCGGAT
Organism: uncultured Hyphomicrobiales bacterium; assembly: GCA_902826715.1. Taxonomy (GTDB): domain Bacteria; phylum Pseudomonadota; class Alphaproteobacteria; order Rhizobiales; family Hyphomicrobiaceae; genus CADEFX01. The sequence goes on from CADEFX010000016.1 coordinate 5,900, forward strand.
GTGGATGTAGAGGGCGCCGGAGCCCCCGTGGCGGGGATGGGCGGAGGCGAAGCTGACGACGAGCGCGCGCAGGCCAGGCTCGTCGAGCCAGAGGGGCACGGCGCGCCGGATGATGCCGGGCTCTTCGCGCTCGTAGGAACCCAAGTCGTCGCTTGATTTACGTGCGCTGCCCTTGCCGGTGATGACCAAAACCATGCGCAGACCGGCGCTTTGCGCCTCGTGCAGGAAGCGGGCGAGGCGGCGATGGGCATCGCTTTGGCGCAGGCCGTGCAGATCGAGGCGGGCGTCGATCTCGTGCTGACCGGTGACAATTTTGCGCACGCGGCGGCGGTCTATTCCGGCCAGCTGAGGCGGACTCTTCGACGAGGAACCGGCGGACCTGGTTACTGGAACGTCGCGCTCACGATGGGGGCGATGGGGCGTTTCAAAAGGTGGTGGAAAGCGGCGTGGCGGCTCGATTTCAGCGCCGGGCGTATCAGGCACGGCAGCGGTGATGCGAGACTTGGCGCGGCGCAGCGGCTGCACGGATCGAGCGGTAAAAGACCAAAGGTCGGCATCATCCTTGTTCAGGTGCGAGGTGCGGGGCGTCCGCGATTTGCCCCCGCCGCTCTTGGACGTCATTGCTGTTTTGCTTGTCCACCGCGCGCGGGCGTCCCGGTTGGGGCGGCCTGGGCCGGAGTGGTGCGCGGCATCAGCACGAAAAACCGCCCCGGATGCTTGGTAATGCATGCCAGCGCACCGGCGGCGTCGCCGGAACCGAAGTAGATGTCGCCGCGCTCGGGGCCTTTGATGGCAGAGCCGACGTCCTGCGCTATCATAAGGCGCTGGAAGGGCTTGCCCTGGGTCGCGTGCGTGAGCTTCGGCGCCGACACGTAGACCGGCGAGCCCAGCGCGTGAACGCCGGCATCGACGGCGAGGCTGCGGCCGGGAGTCAGCGGGATTTCCAGTACGCCAAGCACATTCTCGGCCTCGGCTCCCTTGAGTTCGCGGAAAAACACGTAGGACGCATTCTGATGCATGACCTGGGTGGCGCGCGCGGGGTCCGCGCGCAGCCATTTCTGCAGGGACGCGAGTGATAGTTTGTCGGCGGCGAGCAGGCCCTTGTCGATCAGGTATCGGCCGATGGAGGTGTAGGGGTGGCCGTTCTTGCCATCGTAGTGCACGCGGATCTTGGAGCCGTCGGGGAGCCGGATACGGCCGGAGCCTTGTACCTGCATGAAAAACACGTCGACGGCATCGGCGAGATAGAGAAGCTCCAGACCCTTGTTGGCGAGCGCTCCTCCGTCGATCTCAGCGCGGGTGGCGAACGGAACGTTACCCTTGTCGGTGCGGCGGGCGTGGGTGAGCACGGTGCCTTTGGCGCCGCGCTGCGCCTCCTCCACGAGATTCACCAGATCGGGCGGTCGTTTAAGAATTGGGGCTTTGAAGCGGGGATCCGGCTTGCGCGAACCGTCGAGCACCGGCTCATAGTACCCGGTCAACAGGCCGGACGACGCCTTGTGCACGACAGCATGCGGCTGAAAATGCGATTCGAAGAAAGCCTTGGCCGTCACGCGATTGACGGTGCCGGGAATGCTCGCGGCTTGGGTGCAGATGGCCAGCAGCTCGGGCGGAATGGCAAGTTTGCCGGCCTTGTTGCCGGCACGAGCAGCGGCGAGGAGACGCGCGCAGGATTTCAGGAAGGCGCCGAGGGCCGCGGCGTGGTCGTCGGCCTCCCAGCCGGGCAAATCGGAAAACGGTACGGGCTTGAAGGATGCGCCCGGCGTGCCTGCTGGGCCCGACCCGGTTGCGGAGCTGACCTTGGCGCCCAGAGGCATGACCACCATTACGACCAGAAAAGCCAGCAGGACGCGGGCTGCGTCTGGCGGCAAAAGCTTCGACACAAACAAAGCCGTTCCCCCGGACGCCGACCGACCCGGGTGTAGCCTCGGCCGCTAATTGGGCGCCTGCGTGGCAACCAGTTTCCAGTTTGGATCTCGCGAGGACACGTCGCGCGCGAAGGTCCAGATGTCGATGACTTCCTTGATCCGCTTGGGATCGCCCGAGATGACGGCACCGGCGCGGTCGCGCGTGGCGGAGATGAGCTCGCTGACGAATTTGACGACCACCTGGGCCTGGCTGTTCTTCAGCTCGGCTTCGAGCACATCGGCCTTGTTGATGCCGACGAAACTCTGGTCGATCAGCTCGCCGCGGCTCTCGCGATCACCGATGGCGGATGAGAAGCCATCGAAAACTTCGCGGCTCAGAAGCGTTTTCAGAACCTTGCGGTTCCCCTCGGCAAAGGCGGTGACGATCATCTCATAGGCTTGGCGGGCACCGCGCAGGAACCCATCGGGGTCAAAGCTGGGGTCGGCCTGGCGCAGCGCGAGCAGACTGTCGGCAAGTCCGGTATTCTCACCAGCGAAGGCGCGAATGCGCTCCTCCGCATCGGCGGAGGCCGTGGCCGTGCTGGCGGTGGCTTCGCCGGCTGCTTCCGGGCGATCCCGCCGCGGAAGGGTGACGACCTTGTCCTGGGTCTGGGCAGCCGCAGCGGCGCGAGCGCGCTCCTGGGCCTTGTAGCGCTCGATTCGAGCATCCTCGTCGCCGGTGCGGCGGCCGAGAACGCTGCGGAGCTTCAGAATTATCACGACTGCAATCACGAGAAATAGAATCGTGAAGATGTCGATCTTGCCGTCCATATTTCCAGCCGCTTTCTCAGCACCGGCGCGCAATGGCGCGCAAACTCGCTATCCGGGATGTATGGTCGCCGGGCCTGCATATCCAGACGTCCAGCCCGCAATCCGCCTGCGGCACGAGCCATCGCCTTCCCAAAAGCCAATGCTAAACTTAAGGCATAGAGGTGGTGAAGCCAACCGGAATGCACGTCGAAAATGCAGGCGTGACAGCCTTACTGCAGGTAACGTGACTCTCGAAAGCACTTAGAACGCGGCCGTTCGCGTGAAAGCCGACGATACTCCCATATGAAACGCAAACGGCGCTCACACGTATGGACAGGAGCAGGATTCACGCCTCGCCGAGGCATTTTGGTTCAGCACGTGCGATCCTGTTCCAGGAGGTAGGCACCGATGCTCAATCCATTGATGCTGATCTGCCTGGCGCTCCCGCTGGTCGAACTGGTGGTTTTGGTCAAGCTCGGCCAAGCCATAGGTTTCTGGAACACAGTACTGGTTTTGCTGCTCATGGCGGTGCTTGGCGGCTTGCTGCTGCACCGGCAGGGGTGGAAGGTCCTGCAGCAGGCACAGACTGCCATGATGGCAGGCCAGCCGCCGGTGGGTCCGATGCTCGACGGGATGCTGCTGGCGGCCGCCGGCGCCCTGCTGCTGGCACCGGGATTGATTTCGGATGTGATGGCTTTCCTGCTGCTGATCCCTCCGGTGCGCCGGATGGTTGCGCGGCGGCTGCTGGGCCGTGCGCAGGACGACGTTGATGCGCGCGATCCCGCCTATGGGCGCCGCGATGATGGGACACGGTCTGGCCGGAGCCACGACAGCGGCCCAGTGATCGACGGCGAGTTCGAACGGCTGGACGAGCGGCCCACGAATAAACCTAGCGAGGACCGGCGGGACATGCGGCCGGGATAGAATGGCGTCTTCGTCCCTGGCGTCACGGCCGATTGCGCGGCCATGACGTCATTTCGCGGAGAGGCAGCAAAGCTGTCGTGCGAAAGAATGCACTTCAGCGAAAATCTTGAGGACGGACAAGGCCAGGGCAGGGCGCCGATCTATGGCGATGTACTGCTTTGAGGAGAATCGCGATGACGGACGACGAGCGTGCGATCCGCGAGATGGTGGCGACCTGGCTGGAGGCAAGCAAGCACGGCGACACCGCGACCGTGCTGAGCCTGATGACGGACGATGTCGTGTTCCTGGTCCCGGGACAGAAGCCCTTCGGGAAGGAGGCATTCGCGGCCGCGTCCAAGTCCATGGCAGACATGAAGATCGACGGCACCAGCAACATCGAGGAAATCCAAGTTATGGGTGACTGGGCGTATCTGCGGACGCATCTTGCCATGGCGATTGCGTTGCAGGGGCGCGCACCGATGCAGCGATCCGGGTACACGCTGACGATCATGCGCAAGGAGCCCGATGGGCGATGGCGGCTGGCGCGCGACGCAAACCTGGTGATTTAGGAGACTTGACGGCGGCAAGGTTGCGGGTCCGCAGGCGTCGTGTTAGCCCACGTCCCGCGCAGGAACGAGCGGATCGATTAAGGGGATAGCGATGGCCGACCAGTCCAACATGCAGCCTGGAGCATCGAACGGACAGCCGCAGGCGGGCGGTGCGATGCAGGTGCGTGTCGTTGGCCAGTATATCAAGGACTTGTCGTTCGAGAGCCCAAACATCACCAAGCTGCTGGCTGGAACGCCCGAGAATCCCAACCTGAAGCTGGAGATCAATGTCAACGCCAACCAGGCCGGGCCGGATTTGTATGAATCGGCGATCGACTTCAAGGCGGATGCGACGGCCAAGGTGGGCGTCATCTATGCGTTCGAGATGGTCTATGCGGGGCTGTTCAAGATCGAGAACGTGCCGCCGCCCCAACTGGAGCCGATGCTGCTCGTAAACTGCCCGATGCTGCTGTTTCCCTTCCTGCGGCGCATCGTGGCCGACCTGACGCGGGAAGGCGGATTCCCGCCACTGCTGCTCGATCCCGTGGATTTCATGGCGCTCTATATGCGCAAGCGGGAGCGTGCGGCGGAAGCGACGAAGCCGTCGTAGGTTTTGGTCGCTACGGCGCCGACGCCGGCGGCTCGGTGAAGCGGCGCCAGATGGCTTTTGGACCAAGCGTCTCGACGAACAGTCGGTGGGCCTGCTCGATGACCAGGGTGACGCGCGTCTGCAGCGGCACCGGACGCTGACGGGCATGGCCGTGCCCGGCGTTGCCAGGTTGCGCGGTGCTGCCGTGGCCGCCGAGCGACAGCGTGATCTGGCGCTCACCCAACAGTTCGACGTAGACTGACGCCAGCAGCAGCGAGTCCATGATGGCGCCGTGCTTGATGCGCTGCGAATTGTCGATGCCGTAGCGCTTGCACAAGGCATCGAGGCTGTTAGGGCCGGCCGGATGGCGGCGGCGCGCAAGCGCCAGCGTATCCACGACACGTGTGGACAAGATTTGCGGCAGGCCGATCCGCTCCAGCTCGTGGTTGATGAAGCCGATATCGAAGCTGGCATTGTGAATGACGAGCGGGGCGTCGGCGATGAACTCGATGAACCTCGGCGCTTCGTCGGCAAAGCGCGGCTGGGTGACGAGGAAACTCCCCGACAGACCATGCACGGCTTCCGCGTCGGGATGCACGGCGCGACCTTCGGGTGTAAAGTAGCAGTGATACTCGCGCCCCGTGGGGATACGGTTCATGAGCTCGACGCAGCCAAGCTCGATCAGGCGATCGCCGCCCTTGGGATCGAGGCCGGTGGTTTCTGTATCGAGCACGATTTCGCGCATCTGTGGTCCTTGACGCAGCCGTTCACCCGAACGCTGACGCGTTCCGACCCTTCCCCCGAGGAAGAGGTGACTCCGTTCCGTGCGATATGCTCTACGTCCAGGCCCGCTCGTACGCCGACGCGGCACGGGCCTTGAGAGCCTCGATGACTACATCGATTTGGGCATAGGTTGCCTCGAGCGTGCCGCCCGTATCCACAACGAAATGGGCGCGCTTGCGCTTTTCCTCGTCCGGCATCTGGCGGGAGAGGATTTGCGCCAGCTTCTCCGCCGTCATGCCTGGGCGACGCAGCACACGTACGCGCTGGACGTCGGGCCGGGCGCTGACGACGACCACGGCATCGACGTTACGCTCGCCGCCGCCCTCGAGCAGGAGCGGGATTTCCAGCACGACCATGCCGGCGGCGAGCTTCTTCTTGTCGGGGCGTACCGCATCCACGGCCTGGCGCTCCAGATTGTACACAATGGCATCAAGACACTTGACGCACTCGGGATCCTTGAGCGGCGCAGCGGCGAGGCGCGTGCGATCAACGCCCGTGAGGCCGGTTGTGCGGGGACCCGCGGCATCGATCAGCGGAGCGTCCAGGCCAGCGTAGAGCTTGTGCACCTAGCCATCGGCGTCACATACGGCAATGCCGCGATGCCGGAAATGATCGGCGGCGGCCGACTTGCCCATGCCGATGCTGCCGGTCAGGCCGATGATTAGCATTCGAGTATGGCTCGAGTGCCGGTGGGTGTCTTCGAGAGGCCAGCGAAATAGTGGGGCCACGCGGCGTCCCAAATCGAAGTCTCATCCTCGGGCTTGGTCCGAGGATCCATCGCTCCGCAAAGCGCAACGCCTGTTTGAGATGCTGGCGGTGCCGCCATCCACATAACCGCGTACCGAACTCGTGGAGCCATGGGTCCTCGGGACAAGCCCGGTGACGACACCGGGGGTGGGATTAGGCGGTGCTTGGCGCACGGCAGCGTTTCAAGCATCTAGCGGCCCTCGATGTCGGCCGTGACGAGGGCCCGCAGCTCAGGTGTGACCTCGGGCTTGCGGCCAAACCATTTCTCGAAGCCGGGCACGGCCTGATGCAGCAGCATACCGAGCCCGTCGACCGTGCGCAGGCCGCGCTGGCGGGCGGCGGCGAGCAGGGGTGTTTCCAGTGGCACGTAAACGATATCGGCAACAATCGTGCGCGTATCGAGGTGCGAGACGTCAAGCTCGAGCCGCTCGCCGTGGATCATGCCGAGGGCAGTCGTATTGACGAGAACGCCGGCGTCGCGTGACAGGCGCTCGCGGTCGATCCATGAATGCGGCGTCACGCGGGGTCCGAAATGTCGGGCCAGATTCTCGGCGCGGGCCGGCGTTCGATTGAATATCCGGATCTCGTCGACGCCGGCGGCAAGAAATCCGTAAATAAGAGCGCGAGCTGCGCCACCGGCGCCCAGAATGCAGATGGGCGCATCTTCGGCCTGCCAATCCGGCACCGTCTGCGCCAGATGCGTCATGAAACCGTACGCGTCGGTGTTGGTGGCGTGCAGGGTACCGTCCTCGAGCCACAGCGTGTTGGCAGCGCCGATGGCGACGGCGGCCGCATCCTTATGCGCCGCAGCGGCGAGGGCCGCGTGCTTGTGAGGCAGCGTGACGTTGCAACCGGCAAAACCGCGGTCGGTGAGCGAGGCCAGGAACGTAGTCACATCCTCGGGCTTGACGGCCTCGCGCGCATAGGTGCCGGCGATGCCGTATTTCGCGAGCCAATGCCCATGGATCATGGGCGATCGCGAATGCTGGATGGGCCAGCCGATGACACAAGCGCGTTTCATGATGCGATGACCTTGCGCGTCCGAAGCTCCGCCAGCAAGGGCAGCAGCGGGAGCCCGAGGATCGTGAAGTAGTCGCCTTCGATACGCTCGAAGAGTTGCACGCCCAGGCCTTCGAGCTGGTAGGCGCCGACGGAGTCGCAAACTACGGTGCCGGCGCGCGCCAGATAGGTCTCGAGGAAGTCGGCGCTGACGGCAACCATTGTGAGGGACGCGGTATCGACCTGCGCCCATATGACCTCGCCGCCTTTAGCCAGGACGACGGCAGAATGAAGCTGGTGCGTTCGCCCGCGCAGCTTCTGCAGATGGCGCCGCGCACCGGCGAGATCGGCCGGCTTCTCGAAAATCTCCTCGTCGAGAGCAAGGATCTGATCGGCGCCGATGACGAGCGCATCCGGGCGCTGCCGGCTGACGGTTTCAGCCTTGGCGCGGGCCAGAACCTCCGCGACGTCGGCGGGCTCGATGCCGCTGTTATCGGCCTGCAAGGTCTCACGGATGGTGCGCTCGTCGACATCGGCAGGTGCGATGTCGAACGTAACGCCGGCAGCATCCAGCATCTGCCGGCGCGAGCGGCTGCCGGAGGCGAGAACGAGGGAGGGCGCCTTGGCGTCAGTCATCGTTGGTCTCTCCGGACTCCGCCTCGGACGCCTCGCGGCCGTGCAACAGCTTGATGATGGTGGCAGCTGTCTCCTCGATGGAGCGGCGCGTGACGTCGATGACGGGCCAGCCGTGGCGCGCGCACAGGCGGCGCGAGAAAGCGATTTCGTTGGCGATCTGGTTGCGGTCGACGTAGTCGTCCAAGTTGCGGTCGGCGAGGAGGCGAACACGGTTGCGGCGGATCTCGGCAATACGCTCGGGGCTGGCGATAAGGCCGACGATGAAGGCCCTGTGCGGCTCCGTCAGCGAGGCGGGCGGATCGATGCCCGGCACCAGCGGCACGTTGGCCGTCTTGTAGCCTCGTTGCGCCAAATAGATGCTGGTCGGCGTCTTCGACGTGCGCGAGATGCCGAGAATGATGATGTCGGCCTCGTTGAGGTCGCCGGGCAGGTGGCCGTCATCATGGGCCATGGAGAAATTGAGCGCATCGATGCGGCGGAAATAGTCGGCGTCGAGCACATGCTGGCCGGCGACGATGGGCGTCTGCGGGGCGCCCAAATAGGACTCGAACACCTTCATGATGGGCTCAAGCACGTGCAACGACGGCACGCCGAGCTCTCGGCAGCGCGCCTCGAGCTGCGAAGTGAGATCGCGATTGACGATGGTATAGAGCACGATGCCGGGTGCCGATTCGATCTCCTGCAGCACGCGGGCGAGTTGACGTTGCGTGCGCACCAGCGGATGCACGTGCTCGATAGCGCGGATCTGGCCGTATTGCACAGCCGCAGCCTTGGCCATGATGGTGAGCGTTTCGCCAGTCGCGTCGGAGACGAGATGCAGGTGAAAATAGCTCGGCGAACCGTGGGCCATCTGTTGATAAAATCCCGAGTTATCCAGACCACCGGCGGCGACAGGCCGGCAAGCCCGCACGAGTGTCCGCCTCTCCACAAAGATCTCCACAGGATGGCCCGCCGGGAGAGCGTTTTGCAGGGCATCGCGTGCGCGGTACGCCCGCGGCTGGTTGTCGTTGTTTCGTCCTGCGCTTGTCAACAGGACATTCCTGGAAATGATGGTACTCGGATCACGCCTAACCGTCTGCTTCATTAGAGGAATCTCGGCCTTGTGGTCCGCGCACCGGCGGCATACACGGACTAGAGCCGGTCCGGACGAACGCGGAGCGACGTGTGTATGAAGGACGGGCAGCCGATAATTCCCGTAATCCACGGCGCTAAGAGTCTTAACAATAACTAGTAGAAATCTTCATTTGAATTGAAGAGCCACGACTGAAAGGCCTGACCGCGTGGACCATCCGACGAAGCGAACGATACTCGAGGTACTCGCCGGGCGGGCGCTGAAACCGCCGCCGGTCTGGCTGATGCGGCAGGCGGGGCGCTATCTGCCGGAGTACCGGGCCGTACGCGAGACCGCCGGCGGATTTCTCGATCTGTGCTATGCCCCAAAGCTCGCAGCCGAGGTGACGCTACAGCCGATCCGGCGGTTCGGCTTCGATGCAGCGATCCTGTTCGCCGACATCCTGCTTGTGCCTGACGCGCTGGGGCAGGGCGTGCGCTTCGTCGAGGGCGAGGGGCCGCGCCTCGATCCGGTGCGCAGCGCGAGCGATCTCGGGCGGCTCGATCCAGGCAAGACGTCGGAGAAATTTGCGATCGTGGCCGAGACGGTGGCTCGCGTGCGGCAGGATCTGCCGTCGGAAACGGCGCTGATTGGTTTCTGCGGCAGTCCTTGGACCGTGGCGACGTACATGGCCGGGGGGCGCGGCTCGCCGGACCAGGCCGACGCGCGGCTGTGGGCCTACCGCGATGCGGATGGCTTCGCGCGTTTGATCGAGCTTCTGGTCGAAGTTTCCGTCGCTTATCTCGATCTGCAAATTTGCGCGGGCGCGGATTGTGTACAGCTTTTCGACAGCTGGGCCGGGAGTCTTCCGGAAGACGAATTCGACCGCTGGGTGACGATGCCGACTCGGACTATGGTCGCCGCACTCAAACAGAAACATCCGGGGGTTCCGGTGATCGGATTTCCACGCGGCGCGGGGCAGAAGGCTGAGCGCTACATCGCAGAGACGGGCGTCGATGCCATTGGTTGCGACACCGCGATGCCGTTGGCGTTGATGCAGGATCTGGCGCCGCATGCCGTGGTGCAGGGCAATCTCGACCCGCTGTTGCTAGTGGCGGGCGGCGCGGCGATGGCGGAGCGCGTAGGCGAGATCAAGCAGGCCCTGGCCGGGCAGCCGCATATTTTCAACCTCGGCCACGGTATCGTGCCGCAAACACCACCGGAGCATGTGGCAGAGCTGGTGAAGCTGGTGCGCGGGTGATGGCGTCACCGGTGTACACGGATTTATCCCCCTCCCCCTCGTGGGGAGGGGCTAGGGGCGGGGGGAATCCCAGCATTCCTTGGTTTGCTGCAAAAGGAAAACTCGGCCTCCACCGCTTTGGATTCCCCCCCACCCTGTCCCTCCCCCACCAGGGGGGAGGGGACGATAGATCGCGTTCTCAAAGTTTGTTACCCTGATGGATCTGTGGCTGAAGGCGCTGCACATCATCGCCGTCATCTCGTGGATGGCGGGGCTGCTGTATCTGCCGCGGCTGTTCGTCTATCACGCCGAGGCGGAGGCGGGTTCCAAGCAGGGCGAGACGTTCGCGGTGATGGAGCGGCGCCTTTTGCGCGCGATCATGAACCCGGCGATGATCGTCGTGTGGATCTCGGGGCCGTTGCTCGCGTGGCGAATGGGCATGCTGAAGGACGGCTGGCTGCACGCGAAGTTTCTTCTCGTGTGCGGGCTGACGGTCTACCACCACGCGCTGGGACTTTGGCGCAAGCAATTCATCGCCGGCACGATGACGCACGACGCGAAGTTTTTCCGCCTCGTCAACGAGGTGCCGACTGTGCTGATGATCGGCATCGTGGTGCTGGTGGTGGTGAAGCCGTGGTAGGTCGGGGGCCCAGCCCCCGGATGTTGCCGCGAGGCTTCGCCGAGTGCCCCACGTTACGTCATGGCCACGAAGGTGACCATGACGTTTAAGTGGAAATAGCGCCGGTATCACCCACGCGGCACGGCGATGAGTGCGATGGAGGTTTCGGCCGGCACGGAGGCGAGCTCGCTCGCGGCCAGGGCTAGGGCCTGATCGAGGTTTTCAACGCCGGACAGATCGACGACGTGGCGGTCGAAGATCAGAAACAGGCCGGGCGCGGCGGTGCGGGCGGATTGTTTCCACACAAGCGCCAGCATGTCCTTGGCCGTAGATGGTTTGGTGGTGCGTACGAGCGCGCGGCTCCTCTGTACGCGCAGCGCGCCTTCCCAGTCCACCGCGCGCACGGCGTCGAAGTCGTCGCTGCCCGTTTGATAGATGCGCAGGCCTGAGGTTTCCGCGGCAAGGCGCAGGGCATCGACGGGAACGCCCATGGAGCGTGCGGCGATGCTGCGGGCCTCGCGCTCGGGGATGGCGCCGCCGGGGTCTTTCACGTGCATCTCCGCGGCGCCCATGGCGATGGCGCGCACGCGATGCGTCTGCTGGTCGATCTCAACGGTGACGTCGACGGACTTGGCGGCCGCACCGAGACGCACGACGGCGTCGATGGCTTCCTGGCGGATGGCCTGCAAATCCGCGGGCTGCGGATGCGGGATGATGCGCTCGATCACGTCGCGCACCAGCGCAAGAGCGACGCCGATGGAGGAGATGACCTCTGCGTCCTTGGAAATCTCATGCTTGAGCCCGGTGCGCTCGGCCGTGAACGGCACGAGCGAGGCCGCGCCGCCGCCTTCGCCGATGAGCAGGCACTGGTCGGGATCGAGCCGGTAGTCTTTGATGAGACTGGCGATGACGGGGACGATCTTGCCGGCGGCGCAGTCCAGCACGGCAGTGGCGGCTTCCTCCACGGTGAGGCCGAGATAGTCGGCGAGCGCGGCAAACGCGCGCCGGGCCGAGGCCGGATGGCCGTAGGCATGATCGCCGGGCTTGGCGTAGCCCAGGACGTTGGCGGCGCAGGTAGTGGTGAGCGCAAAGCGTGCGCCGCTCGCGACGCGCACGGCGACATAGTCGCCGCCGTCGCCGGGCTTGGGCTCGAACGGCTCGATGACGGGATCGATGATATCGTTCTCGGCGGCGAAGGCCGAATAGGGCAGGCCGGCGATGTGGGCGCTGCGCGGGCCGACGTCGACAAGGCGGCCGGGCACCGCGCGTACGAGGCTGCCGCCGGCGATGCCGATGACGCGCACGTCGAGCGAGCTGACGTAGGTTTCGTGGCCGCCGACGCGGGCGTAGGTGACGGTGGGGCGGCCGTTGCTGATGACGCCGATGTTGGTGGAGGTGCCGCCGACCTCGAAGTAGAGGCCGTCCGATACACGCAGATGCATGAGCGCGCCGGCGACGCTGGCGGCGGGGCCAGATAGCATCGTCATCGCGGGGCGGCGCTGCATCTCGCGGATGTCCATGACGCCGCCGTCGCCACGCATGATCATCAGCGGTGCAGCGATGCCGGCCTCGCGTACGCTGGCCGCCGTCATGGTGGCGGTGGCGATCATGCGCGGCAGGATTGAGGCGTTGATGACGGCCGTGCGCGTGCGGACGGTGAGGCCGTAGAGGCGGGTGATTTCGTGCCCGCAGCTCGTGAGCAGGTCGGCCTCGCTGCCGAGGCGGCGCACCAGCTCCTCGCTGCCCGTGGTGTCGACGCCGAAGGCGCTGGAGGCGACGAGCACGCGTGCGCCTTCGGCCTTGAGCGCGGCGATGGCCTCGCGCACCTGGGCCTCGGTCATGGAGTCGAGCACGAGGAAGCGATTGGACGTCGGCAGCATGCGCCCCGGTGCCAGCTCGATGGCCTCGATGCGCACCTGCGGCTCGGCGAGCTTCGCCGCGTTGGCGCCCGACATGCCGACGACGCCGACGGTGGCGACGTCACCTTCCAGCAGCGCGTTGGTCGCCTGCGTGGTGCTGTGGGCGAGGAAAACGACTTCCTCCGGTGCGACGCCGGACTGCGCCAGCACGTTGCGGAACACCTCGACCACGCCGGCGGCGACGCCGCGCGCGTGATCGTGCGTCGTCATAACGGAGTAGCGGCCGACCACGGCATGGGTGGCGTTGTCCACCAGCACGGCCTTGGTGAAGGTGCCGCCGACGTCGATGCCGATGCGGTAGGCGCGCGTCGGCGAGGCGGTGTCGGCGTCAGCCATGGAAGGGCCACCGCGTGGGGCGCAGCCGCGCTGCCAGAATTGTCACGTCGCGTGAAATGCCGCCTGCTCCGCCGATGCTGAGGGTGGTGGGGTCGGGCGCCTTATAGCACGGGCATTGGCGGGATGGACCGGATTTTCAGTCGTTGTGATTCTTGGGGCGGGTCGGGCGAAAGCTCGGCAGAGCGACGCCCCAAAACATGCGAGGCGAGCAATTCAATCCGAAACGTCCTGCTCCAGGTCCGCTTGGAGCCGGCTGTACGCCTCATAAGCGCCTTTTGTGGCAGCCTGTACATCCCGGGCGCGGGAGGAATTGCGGGCCCATCACGGATCGCTGCCGGCGACGGCAAGGGCGAAAGCGTAGTGGGCCCGTCATTATCAGCTGGTCGACGGCCTCATCGTGAAGAGGCCTCGGTCGGGCAAGGAGGCGCTTGACGCTCTACTTGCATCTGTCGCGGCAGGCTACGCACCTGTTGGATTGCCCGCTACCGCAGAACTTTAGACACTCGCAGCCTTTCTTCGCCTTCGCTTGGGCCCATGCTTCGCCTCCCGACATCGATGTCGGCGCTAGTGTCAGCAACGCCGCAAGAGCGATGCCCGTGAAAAGCTTGCCTGCAAAGCGCATTGATTTCTCCTTGGCCAACTGCATTTATTAAGTGGTCTACGGATAATCAGAGTAGCGGGCTGCGCAATCCGCCGCTATGGACATGGTGAATGCGATAGCCGCGATATCTAGCGCGCTAAGTCGTGCCCATGATGCATTCTCGACGGCCGCGCGATCGGGACAGGCTTGACGCGGCACCATGCCTCGGCGTTAAAAGGCAGCAACAAAGTGCAGCGCGAACGCCGCGCCAAGCCGGAAAGACTGTAGTCATGGATAAATTCACGACGCTGACGGGCGTGGCCGCCCCTCTGAACATGATCAATGTCGATACCGACAAGATCATTCCCAAGAACTACCTCAAAACCATCAAGCGCACGGGGCTCGGCACGGCGCTGTTTGCGGAGATGCGCTACGACGAGGGTGGCCGCGAGAATCCCGACTTCGTGCTCAACAAGGGGCCGTTCCGCAACGCCACCATACTTGTCTCCGGCGAGAACTTTGGTTGTGGCTCGAGCCGCGAGCACGCGCCGTGGGCGCTGCTCGACTTCGGCATCCGTTGCGTGATCGCGCCGTCCTACGCTGACATCTTCTTCGGCAACTGCTTCAAGAATGGCATCCTGCCGATGATCCTGCCGGAGCCGCGCGTCAACGAGCTGCTGCGCTTCCTGCTCGAGCTGCCGGGCGCCGAGATCACCGTGGATCTGCCGGCGCAGACGGTGACGGGGCCGGATGGGAAGGCCGACGCATTCGAGATAGATGCATTTCGTAAGCACTGCCTCATCAACGGCCTTGATGACATCGGCCTGACGCTGCAGAAAGAAGCGGCAATCAAGGCCTACGAGACGACCGCCGCGACCAGCCGGCCGTGGGTGTGAGCCGAGGCTGCGCTCCGCATTGAAGCTGTGATGGCGAGAACGGGCCTGCGTCCACGCACGCGCGTTCCGCATCGGCCTGCCGCGTGGGGCGCATTTACGCTACAATACCCGTTATGAGCTGGTCCGGTCACGGCGGCCGCGGGCGTCGCGGATACCATCACGGCAATCTGCGCGAGGCGCTGGTTACGGCCGCGCTCGATCTCATTGCGCGCAAGGGGCCGGCGGGGTTCACGTTTGCGGAAGCCGCGCGCGCAGCGGGCGTGAGCGCGGCGGCCCCCTATCGGCATTTCCGCGATCGCGATGCGCTGATGGCCGACGTGGCACGACGCGGCTTCGAGCTGTTCGAGCAGCGATTGACGGTGTCGTGGAACGGCGGGCTGCCCAATGCCCTCACGGCGCTGGAAGCGATGGGGCGCGCGTATCTCGCCTTCGCGCGCGACGAGCCGGCATATTTCTCGGCCATGTTCGAATCGGGGCTGCCGTTCGAGGCCCATCCCGAAGTGCGCGAGATGGGCGATCGCGCGCTCGGCGTGCTGCGGCAGGCGTGCGAGGCGGTAGCGGCCATGCTACCGGCCGACAAGCGCCCGCCGGCAATGATGATGGCGCTGCACATCTGGTCGCTGTCGCACGGCATCGCCAGCTTGTTCGCGCGCGGCGATGCGGCGCGGCGGCCCCTGCCAATGTCGCCGGAGGAGCTGCTCGAAGCGGGCGTCCTGGTGTATCTCGAAGGCCTGGGAGTGAGGCGCCCGTCGTCCGCTTGATCCCGGAACATGCGCAAAAGGTTCGCGCTTGCAATGTCCGTTCAGGGTGTTGCGTGGGGACAATTGGCCACGACATACATCTCGAGCACTGATGCCGGTGTACGGCCGATCTGCCGCACGAACACCGAGAGTGCCAAAAAAATTTTGGTCTTGATCTTGACGGTGCCCAGCTCGTGCGCCACCTATGTAAATGTCATAAACATTCACATGGGATGGTGGCCTGAGAGGATGAATGCGATGGCAGACGTAGTTGCGCGAATTGACGACTTCGGGAAGCCGGCGTGGATCGCCGTAATGGTGGCAGGCTTCATTCTGTTCTGGCCGGTGGGACTGGCAATTCTGGCCTATATGCTATGGAGCGGACGCATGGGTTGTGGATGGAACCGTAATGGCGTTGAGCGCTGGCGCGAGCACGCGACCGAAGCGTGGGATCGCAAGCGCGAACGCTGGGGCGTGCATGGCGGACGGGGAGCCAGGCTGCGCCCGACAGGCAATAGCGCTTTCGACGAGTACCGCGAGCAGGCGCTCAATCGCCTCGAGGAGGAAGCGCAGGAGTTCCGGTCGTTTCTGGAGCGTCTGCGGGCGGCAAAGGACCGGCAGGAATTCGACGATTACATGCGCCAGCGGCGCGAGCGACCGACGGGTTCCGATGCCGGCGGCGAGACGCCGGTACCGCAGACCTGAAGGCGTAGACACAAGTTTTTGTGTGATCAGGATCGGCGATCCGGTGCAACCCGGGTCGCCGATGCGTTGAAAGAGCTTCGGACCCGCGGATAGGCGCGCTACTTCACGATCTCTTAGCCCTCGGCTCTCAATGCGATGAGCACGTCAACCGCTCGATAGCGCAAAGAGCGGCACCGTCCGCCTGGCAGGATACTGAGGCGCCACGACCAAATCTCCCGCTTTGCAAGCGCGCGCAAATGCTGTAAGGTTCTCAACACTTTGATTTGCCTGCCCGGCGCCCGCCGGTGATCAGGCGATCGCGGAGTCGCATGTTTGTGCGGCGCTGCGTGGCCCCGCCCGAACACGGGCATGTTTCCCACCCCTACACACGCCAGACCCGCCACGAGATCGTTCAAGTCTCCAGGCAAGGGTCGGCCCCGAGAGTTTCCCATGCAAGATATGATCAAGGAAATGAAGCTCCAGGACCTCAAAGAGAAGTCCCCCACGGAGCTATTGAGCTTTGCCGAGGAGGCCGGCGTCGAGAACGCCAGCACCATGCGCAAGCAGGAATTGATGTTCGCGACGCTGAAGCAGCTGGCGTCGAAAGATATCGACATCACCGGCACCGGCGTCGTGGAAGTGCTGCAGGACGGCTTCGGCTTCCTGCGCTCTCCCGATGCCAACTACCTGCCGGGACCCGACGACATCTACGTGTCGCCGTCACAGATCCGGCGCTTCGCGCTCCGGACCGGCGACACCGTCGAAGGCCAGATCCGCAGCCCCAAGGACGGCGAGCGCTACTTCGCGCTGCTCAAGGTCAACCTCATCAATTTCGAGGACCCTGAGAACGTCAAACACAAGATCCACTTCGACAACCTGACGCCCCTTTATCCCACCAAGTGGCTGAAGATGGAGCTGGAGGACCCGACCCTCAAGGACCTCTCGGCGCGCGTCATCGACATCGTGGCGCCGCTCGGCAAGGGGCAGCGCGGCCTCATCGTCGCGCAGCCTCGCACCGGCAAGACCGTGCTGCTGCAGAACATCGCGCACGCCATCACCACCAATCATCCCGAGTGCTATCTGATCGTGCTGCTCATCGACGAGCGGCCGGAGGAAGTGACCGACATGCAGCGCTCGGTGAAGGGCGAGGTTATTTCCTCGACCTTCGACGAGCCGCCATCACGGCACGTGCAGGTCTCGGAGATGGTGATCGAGAAGGCCAAGCGCCTCGTCGAGCACAAGCGCGACGTGGTGATCCTCCTCGATTCCATCACGCGTCTCGGGCGCGCCTACAACACTGTGGTGCCGAGTTCCGGCAAGGTGCTGACCGGAGGCGTCGACTCCAACGCATTGCAGCGGCCGAAGCGTTTCTTCGGTGCCGCGCGCAACATCGAGGAGGGCGGCTCGCTGACCATCATTGCCACCGCGCTGATCGATACCGGCTCGCGCATGGACGAGGTGATCTTCGAGGAATTCAAGGGCACCGGTAACTCGGAAGTCGTGCTCGACCGCAAGGTCTCCGACAAGCGCGTGTTCCCGGCCATCGACATCGCCCGCTCCGGCACGCGCAAGGAAGAGCTGCTGGTGCCGGCCGATCAGCTCAAGAAGATGTACGTGCTGCGCCGTATCCTCAATCCGATGGGCACCATGGATGCGATCGAGTTCCTGGTCGATAAGCTGCGGTCGACCAAGACCAACGGCGAGTTCTTCAACTCGATGAGCACCGGCAAGAACTAGCTTTGCAACTTTGGGGGATGCGTTGAGTCAGTCGAGTACGGATGCAACTGGATTGCCGATAGGACGCGCTCTTCCAAACTGGACAGCGCGCCCGAAGCCGCCGCGGACGCCGATCGAGGGACGCTTCTGCCGGCTGGAGATGCTGGATTCCGGCAAGCATGCGGCGGACCTGTTTGCGGCGAACCGGATCGATGCGGAGGGTCGCAACTGGACCTATCTCGCCTACGGGCCGTTCGATACGCTCGAAGCCTATCGCGCGTGGGTTGAGACCGTGCAGAAGGCTGACGATCCGCTCTTTCATGCCATCATCGATCGGGCAACGGGCAAGGCCGTTGGTGTGGCGACGCTGATGCGCGTCGATGCGGCCAACGGCGTGATCGAGACGGGGCATCTCAACTACTCGCCGCTGTTGCAGAAGAAGCCCGCCGCCACCGAGGCGATGTTCCTGCTGATGCGGCGCGTGTTCGATGAGCTCGGCTATCGTCGATACGAATGGAAGTGTGACTCGCTCAACGCGCCATCGCGCGCGGCGGCGGAGCGGCTGGGGTTCATCTATGAGGGTATGTTCCGGCAGGCCACGATCTACAAGGGTCGCAACCGCGACACGTGCTGGTTCTCGATGATCGACGAGGAGTGGCCGGCGCTGAAGCGCGCGTACGAGGCGTGGCTCGATACCGCGAACTTCGATTCGAGTGGTGCGCAAAAACAGTCGCTGTCAGCGTCGATCAAGCGCGAGCGCGCTGCGTAACGTTCACGCGACGAAGCGCCAGAGCCCGGGGGCTCTGGCGTCGCATCGATATTCGATCTACTGGGCGACAGTCGATACTATTCGCTGCCCTTAGATTCGAACGCGCCATTCGTCCAATTCTTGCCGGTTGACCCCGTTTCCAGCGCTGACGTATTAGGGCCGCCGCCGGCACATCCGCTGACGATGACGGCAACAATTGCTGCAATGAAAAGTCGCATGGTCTGCCCCGCTCCAAAGTTTTTCATAATGATTCAGACCTAGCAGGAAAGGGATTGCGATGAAAATGGAGGCTTACGGACGATTGGCGGGCAGACTGTTGAAAAGCTAGCTTTTACAAGCTGCGTGTCTCGCGGGCAACGATAGTGCCTGCTTGTTGATCTGCTTGGTCAGCCGAGCGCTTCTGCACTGAGATGCGGCGCGGCGGCGGTTGGGCGCGAAGCATACTCCAACCTTATGCTAAGGCGGTGCGTTGCTCGCGCAGGAGGCGCGTGAGCGTTTCCGCATCCGTCACGGGCAGCGAGCATTTCGGGCCGATGCAGACGTAGGCGGCGGCCTTTCCGTCGACTGGAGTCTTGCCTTGAAGGAGCGGTGAGGCATCGAGATAAGTTGTATCAGGCACCGCCATTTCCAAGACGCCGGGCATGGAGACGCCGTGCAACGCGGCCAGCAGCGGCTTGGCATCGCCGCCGACGATGGCGACCTGCTGCGGCGTGTTGAGATCGAAGATGCTGGCGACCAGGCCGCAATGGCTGATCATGTTGCGGGCGAGATCGGCGGAGAACGCCGTGGTGATGGCCTCGGCGCGCGTCAGGTAATCGGCTTTGCCGGTCAGCAGATGCAGCGCCATCAGGTTCGAGATCATGATGCCGTTGGCATTCGGCGTGGCATCGTCGTGGGCGTTGCGCAGGCGCACGATCACGTCGGGTGTGTCGTCGGCGGAGATGTGATAGCCGCCGCGATCGGCCGACCAGTAGTGGCGGCCGAGTATGGCGTTCCATGCCTCTGCAGTTTTCAGATAGCCGGCGCCGTTGGTTGCCTCGTAAAGGCGGAGTGCGGCCCAGATCATGTTGGCGTAGTCGCTCGCCGTCGCCGGTGCCCTGAGTTGGCCGGCGCGTGCCGCATGCATCAAGCGCCCATCGACGGTCATTTGCTTTTCAACGAAGGCGAAAGCGCGCCCGGCGGCGGCGAGCCAGTTGGGCTTGTCGAACACGCGAGCGGCGCGTGCGAGCGTGGCGATCATCAGGCCGTTCCAGTCGGCGAGCACCTTGTCATCCCAGCCGGGACGGATGCGCGACGCGCGGTGTGCGAGCAGCTTGTCGCGGAGCTCGGCGAGTTTGGCTTCCTCCCCCTCCGAGCCAAGAGCCAGGTTGGACAGGCGATTGAGGATCGTGTGACCTTCCCAGTTTCCGTCGGGCGTGACGTCGTAGACGTGCGCGAACAGGCGCGCATCTTCGGCGCCGAGCACGTCGGCGATCTCGGCTGCGGTCCAGACGTAGAACTTGCCCTCCTCGCCTTCCGAGTCGGCATCGAGCGAGGCGGCGAACCCACCGCCGTCGGCGATCATCTCGCGCATGAGCCAGGCAACGGTTTCTTCCACGCGTGCCTTGTAGAGCGGGTTGCGCGTCTCGCGCCAAACTTCCGTCAGCAAGTCCACCAGCAGGGCGTTGTCGTAGAGCATCTTCTCGAAATGCGGCGCCAGCCAGCGGTCGTCTACGGAGTAGCGCGCAAAGCCGCCGCCAAGGTGATCGTAGATGCCGCCCTGGCAGATGTTGGTGAGCGTCACCTCGACGGCCTGGCGGCACATGCCGACATCGTAACGGATGCCACCGCGCCAGAGCAGCCAGAAGAAGCTCCATTGCGGAAACTTGGGCGCGCCGCGCAGGCCGCCTTTGCTCGTATCGACGGCGCTGACCATCCGCGTCGTCAGATCCTTCAACACGGTGTCGCTGAGGACAGGCCGGCCTTGCGGACCGTCGCCATGAGAGGTCAAGGCATCGATCAGCAGCTCGGTGTTGTTGCGGACCTTGTCGGGCTCGTCGCGGTGGATGCGGGCAACCTCGCGCAGCACGGTCGTGAACGCCGGTTTGCCGAAGCGCTGCTCCTTGGGAAAGTAGGTGCCGCCCCAGAACGGCTTGGCATCGCTGTCGAGGAACATGGTCAGCGGCCAGCCGCCCTGCTCACCCAGGTGATGCAGCGCGCTCATGTAGATGGCATCGATGTCGGGGCGCTCTTCTCGGTCGACCTTGATGTTCACGAACAGCTCGTTCATGACGTCGGCCGTCGCATCGTCCTCGAAGCTCTCATGCGCCATGACGTGGCACCAGTGACAGGCGGCGTAGCCAACCGACAGGAGGATGGGCTTGCCGGTGCGCTTGGCCTCGGCCAGGGCCTCGGGGCTCCACGCCCACCAGTGGACAGGATTGTCGTGGTGCTGGAGAAGGTAGGGGCTCGTCTCGCGGCCCAGCCGGTTTTCGCCTGTCACATCCTGCTCCGTCTGGCCATCGAGCCGTCCACAACACTATAAGTCGAACACGATGCAGATATGAGGGGTTCCTGAAGCGCTCGCTCTCGCATTGACGTCATCCCGACGAAGGCCGGGATCCAGATGCCGCTTTAGGAACGCTGAGAGGCGCCTTATCGCGCCTAGCGTGGGCACCGGGTCGCCTATTTGATCGACTTTGACAATCCGGACCGGATGGCAAACGACACGACAATCTTCGCCCTTTCGACCGCGCCCGGCCGTGGCGCGCTGGCGGTATTCCGGATCTCTGGACCTGCCGCCGGCGATGTCATCGATGGCATGGCTGGTCCAAAGCCGAGGCCTCGCACGGCCGGCCTGCGCATCATCCGAGATCCGGAGACGCGCGAAGCCTTGGACCAGGGGCTGGTGCTGTGGTTTCCGGCGCCCCGAAGCGAGACGGGCGAGGACCTGGCCGAGCTGCACGTCCACGGCGGCCACGCCGTCGCACGCGCCATGCTGCAGGCCATCGCCAAAGTGCAGGGCACGCGCTTGGCCGATCCCGGCGAGTTTGCGCGGCGCGCTTTCGAGAACGGCAAGATCGATCTCACGCAGGCGGAGGCGATCGCCGATCTCGTCGATGCGGAAACGCAAGCGCAAGCGCGGCAGGCATTGCGGCAGGCAGGCGGTGTGTTGGTCCGGCTCTATGAGGGATGGCGCGCTGAGCTGATCGAGGGGCAGGCTTTGACGGAAGCGGCCATCGATTTCTCCGACGAGGGCGATGTCGGCGACAGGACGGCAAAGGAGGCGCACACGCGTGTCGAGGCGCTGGCGGAGAAGCTTCGCCGTCATCTCGACGATGGACATCGCGGCGAGATCCTGCGCGATGGCTTTCATGTCGTGATCGCCGGGCCACCCAATGTCGGCAAGTCGAGCTTCCTGAACGCCTTGGTGCGGCGGGACGCGGCGATCGTCTCGGAGGAGGCAGGGACGACGCGCGACGTCATCGAGGTGCGAATGGATCTGGGCGGATTGCCAGTGGTGCTGAGCGATACGGCCGGCATTCGCGAGACCGAGGGCAAGATCGAGCGCGAGGGCATTCGGCGGACGATTGCGCAGGCGCGGGACGCAGACCTGGTGCTCTGGCTGATGGACGCGACCGATCCGCAGCCGGACTTGCCGCCTGGTCTGGCACAGGCACGCCATGTCCTGCGTGTGCTCAACAAGATCGATCTGGTGCAGCAGACATCGGCGCGAGGCGGATCATGGCTCCGCCTTTCGCTGCGCACGGGCGAAGGCCTGGGCGATGTGACGAAGGCCATCGGGGCGGAAGCGCGCGACCGCATCGGCGCGACGGAGGCGCCCGTCATCACGCAGGCTCGCCATCGCCAGCAGCTCGAGGCCTGTGCGGGCGCGCTCGGCGACTATCTGCGCGGCCCGCTCGCCGAGACGGAGCTGCGGGCGGAGGACCTGCGCCGCGCGGCCACTGCGCTGGGCCGCATCACCGGACGTGTTGACGTGGAGGACGTACTCGACCAGATCTTCGGCCGGTTCTGCATTGGGAAGTGAAATCCCCTCTTCCCATTCTTCATGGGGAGAGGGCTAGGGTGAGGGGCAGCCGCTTGCTCAGTGCTTGCCGCTGCCCCTCATCCTAACCTTCTCCCCGCAGGCGGAGAGAAGGGACAACGCTGGCGTTGGCGGCGTGGCCTCGGGTTCCATCGAAGAACGGCGCCCGTCCCAGCACGCCGGGTAAGAATTGTTTCACGTGAAACGCTGTGGGTTGCAGGACCATCTCAAGGGGAGGATGGGGCCTTGCGGGGTTTGGACGAGGCGGCGGGCCGTTTGGGCCGCTTTTCAGGCGTGCGGCGAGGGGAGCGCTTGGGCGGCGGTGTGGCCGGAACGGCCGCGGCTTCGTCCGAGGTGCTGTCGTCATTCAAACCGGACAGGATGGCACGGGCGCGGGTTTCGAGGGCCTCGACGAACTTCGGCATAAGCGGGTGATCGCCGGCCGGCAGGGCCACGACCTCCTTGGCCGTCGCGCCGGCCCTGGCCAGCACGGCTTTGGCCAAGGTCTCCACGCGCGCGATGGTGCGGCTGGCATTAAGGCCGGTGTCCGCGGCGAAGCGCTGCCAGTGCCGCCGTTTGAGGTGTTCGCCCCGGTTCTTACCGGCGATCTTCTGGGCCATGTTACGGGTGACGTTCTCCCACGCGGACGCGCACATCACGTCATAGATGGGCGCGAGGCTGATGCCGCGTCCGGAGATCAGCAGCGAGTAGTTCTTGGCGTGGGCGTCGGTGTTGCAGGCGAGCACGTTGAAAATGACGTAGTCCAGCAGCGCCAGGATGTCGGGCGCCTGCATCCGGCGCCGGGTGAGGGCGAACAGCTGCGCCAGGGTCGGACCTGGAATACCGCTCTGGTTGGATTCGTACTTGGCCGCGGGCGGCTTGCCCAGCGCCTGGCAGAAATCCTCCTGGTGCAGGCGGCGCCAGCGCTCGCCCTGGCGGACGCGGTCGTAGCGGGTGACGAGCAGGTACGTGCGATTCCCGGCCTTGCCGGTCGTGACCTCGGGAGCGTTAAGGCCGGCAACCTTGGCGAGGCGCAGGCACAGGGCTTCATTCTGGACGCCGCCGAACAGCTTGTCGGAATCGGGCTTCAGGATGTGGGTGGACGGGGCGCCTTCGGTGGGCACGCACAGGCGCCCCTCGGCATCGATGGCGACGCCGAGCTTGGTCTGCACACCGGCGAGCGACATGGAGACGCCGTCGTCGCCGACCAGGAACGGCTTGTTGGGTAGCTCATCGAGAATGCGCTGCAGGGCTTTGTCGCCGGGGATTGGGCGCCAGTCACCGGGGCCGGTGTGACCGGGCTTGGCGATGGAGAGGGCGCCGGCGGTGTCGCGGCCGATCTCGGCCAGGATGCCGATGACGTCCTCGGGCGCCGCGCCGAGCCGCAAGCCAACGGTACGGAGCTGCGAGGCCTCGGGCAGCAGGTTGGCGGCCCACGGGAGGAAGATCTCGGGTGGAACCCGCGGCGTGGTGAGCGGCATGAGCACAGAAATGGGGAAGGCGCCGCGTGTCTTGAGCCAAGCCGGGTCATAGGCGAAGGCCGGGCCCTCGGCGCTGACATCGATCTCGCCGACCGTGCGGGTCTCGTAGTAGATGGGGAGGCGGCTCACGGTGCGGGCTCATCCAGATCGGGCAGGAGGGTGTCGCCGCCATCGCCAGTGTCGGTGCCCGCAGCGAGCTCGAAGGGATGAAGGCCGACGGCGATGGCCACAACCAAGGCCTTGCCGAGCTGGCAGCTCGGCTTGCCGCCCTCCAGCTCCAGGATGAAGCGGCGGCCGACGCCAGTGGCGAGCGCCAGGTCGTCTTGGCGCATCTTCAGGGCCTCGCGGCGCTGGCGGATCAGCGCGCCGAAGCGGCGGGCATGCTCGTGGGCGGCGGAGGGTGCGTCGCTTTCCGGTTCGCGGCGGACGGCCATGGCGGATATCCCGTTGATGTTCCCGAACGGGAATATGTGTACGCGCCGCGGACGAATAAAGCCCTAATGTGCGCGAGCGGGAACTTTATGGGGATAAATGGCGGTTGAGACAGGTAATGTGCGCGAGCGGGAACATTTGGCTATAAAAGGGGTAGATCAGGTCGAAAGTGTGCGAACGGGAACATGGCCTCCGCGAGTCGTAGGCGGAATGTTTCACGTGAAGCAACAGCGCTGGCCCTTTATCCCCTCTCTCCCTTCTTCATGGGGAGAGGGTTAGGGTGAGGGGCAGGAGCTTGCTCGGAGTATGCCGCTGCCCTTCATCCCGACCTTCTCGTCATGGCGTAGCCATCCTCCGCATGGGCGTAAGAACGGGGAGAAGGGGAGGGGGCGCTTCGCGCTCGCCGCTTGAGTCATCAAGAGCCCATTTCCCCCGCCCCCCGCCCCCGCTATAACCCGCGCCATGAGTGATGTGACTTTCGATGTCGTGGTGATTGGCGGCGGGCACGCGGGTTGCGAGGCGGCGGCGGTGGCGGCGCGCGTGGGCGCGCGCACGGCGCTGGTCACCCATTCCTTCGCCACCATCGGCGAAATGTCCTGCAATCCAGCCATCGGCGGGCTCGGCAAGGGGCATCTGGTGCGCGAGATCGATGCCCTGGACGGGCTCATGGGCCGGGTGGCGGATGCGGCGGGCATTCAGTTCCGGCTGCTGAACCGCTCCAAGGGGCCGGCGGTGCAGGGGCCGCGGGCGCAGGCGGATCGCAAGCTCTACCGGCAGGCCATGCAGGCGGCGATCCGAGAAACGGCCAATCTGGAGGTCATCGAAGGCCAGGCCGAGAACCTACTTCTGACCGACGGCCGCGTGATGGGCGTGATCGCGGCAGGCCGGGAGATCAAGGCCGGGGCCGTGGTCATCACCACCGGCACATTCCTGCGCGGGCTCATTCATATGGGCGACGTAAAGATTCCGGCGGGCCGCATGGGCGAAAAGCCGGCTGTGGCGCTGGCGGAGAGGCTGTATGGGCTCGGCCTCGCCATGGGGCGGCTCAAGACGGGCACGCCGGCGCGGCTCGATGGCAGATCTATTGCCTGGAACGCGCTCGAGATGCAGCCCGCTGACGATGAGCCAGTGCCCTTCTCTTTCCTGACCACGGCCATCACGAATCCGCAGATTTCGTGCGGTATCACGCATACGAACGAGGCCACGCACGCCATCATCCGCGCCAACCTCGGCCGCTCGGCCATGTATTCCGGCGACATTACGAGCGTGGGCCCCCGCTATTGCCCGTCCATCGAGGACAAGGTGGTGCGGTTCAAGGATCGCACGTCGCACCAGATCTTTCTCGAGCCGGAAGGGCTCGACGACGACACGGTGTATCCCAACGGGCTGTCGACCTCGCTGCCGGCGGAGGTGCAGGAGGTATTCCAGCGCACGCTGCCGGGATTGGAAAAGGTCGTCATCCGGCGGCCGGGATATGCCATCGAGTACGACTACGTCGATCCGCGTGAGTTGAGCCCAACGCTGGAGGTGAAGCGCGTACGCGGGCTGTTCCTGGCCGGGCAGATCAACGGCACCACGGGCTACGAGGAGGCGGGCGCCCAGGGCCTTATGGCTGGTCTCAACGCGGCGCTGAAGGCTTCGGGCTGCGCGGATGGCGTAGTGATGTCGCGGGCGGACGCGTATCTGGGCGTCATGATCGACGACCTGGTCACGCGCGGGGTGACGGAGCCCTATCGCATGTTCACGTCGCGCGCCGAGTATCGGTTGCGACTGCGCGCGGACAACGCGGATCAGCGGCTGACGCCGTTGGGCGAGACGGTGGCATGCATTGGCGCAGAGCGGCGGATGGCGTATCGAGCGAAGGCCGACGCGCTGACACAAGGCCGGGCACTGTTGGAAGGCCTTTCCTTCACGCCGACGGAGGCCGGGCGTGCCGGGGTTGAGATCAACCGCGACGGGCGGCGGCGAACGGCCTTCGAGATGCTGTCCTATCCGGGCGTGAATTTCGCGCGGCTGGCCGCGATCTGGCCGGAACTGACAAGGGTTGATTCTACAAGTCGAAGGCAGCTCGAAATCGACGCGCGCTATGCGGCCTATGTGGACCGGCAGGAGGTCGATATCGCGGCGCTGCGCAAGGATGAGGGCGTGCGCATCCCCGCGACGTTCGATTTCGCTGCGATCGCGAGCCTGTCGAACGAGGTGCGCCAGAAGCTCACGACGCACCGCCCGGCCACCATCGCCCAGGCGGCCCGGATCGACGGCATGACACCGGCAGCCCTCATGCTGCTGCTGGCGCATCTTAAGAAGGCGCCACGGCGGGCCAGCGCGTGACGGGCGCCCGCGGACAGGTGCCGGCGCCGATTGCCGGGCCGAGCCAGTTCGCTGAAGCGTTTGATGTTTCACGTGAAACGTTGGGCCGACTGGAACTTTACGCGCGGCTCCTCGAGCAGTGGCAGAAGGCCGTCAATCTCGTCTCGGGAAAAACGCTGCCGCAGGTCTGGCAACGGCATTTCGCCGACAGCGCCCAGCTCTACCGGATGGCGCCGGACGCCAAACGCTGGGTCGATCTCGGCAGCGGCGCGGGTTTTCCCGGCCTGGTGGTGGCGATTCTGATGGCCGAGCGCGGCGAAGGCCACGTCACGCTGGTGGAAAGCGACGTGCGCAAGGGGGCATTCATGCGCGAGGTGGCGCGCCAAGCCGGGATAGTTGTGGACGTCGCCACCGAACGCATTGAAAGCTTCTCGACCAAAGGTCGAATCAGCGAGACTGCTATCAACGTAATTTCGGCGCGTGCACTTGCGCCGCTGGACAGGCTCTTGGAGCTTTCGTCCGCCCTGTTCTCGCGTAACACGCTGGGTTTGTTCCTCAAAGGGCGCGAATTGCGCTCCGAGCTGGACGAAGCGCAGCGCCGCTGGGCGTTCGACAGTACCGTTGTGCCGAGCCTGACCGATGCCAGCGGACAGATCCTTCAAGTGCGTGCGCTGAGAGCCAGGACGGAGGACTGAACCGTGGCCGGCATGCATTCACGCGCAGTGCGCACACTGGCGATCGCCAATCAGAAGGGCGGAGTCGGGAAAACAACGACTGCCATCAATCTCGGCACCGCGCTCGCCGCGGTGGGCGAGCAGGTGCTCATTATCGACCTCGATCCGCAAGGCAACGCGTCGACAGGCGTCGGCGTTCCGCCCGAAGCGCGGCACGCGACGACGTTCGACGTGCTGACTGGCAAGGTCAGCATAACCAAGGCCATGATGGCGACGGCGGTGCCGGGCTTGTCAATCGTGCCGGCAAACTCGGACCTTGTCGGGCTCGAGACGGACCTGATGTCGGAGCAGAACCGGCCGTTCCGCCTGCGCGATGCGGTGGCAGCGTTTGCCTCCGAGCAGCGTGTTCGCACTGATGCGGCCGTCTCTTATGTGCTGATCGACTGTCCGCCGTCGCTCAACCTGCTGACGTTGAACTCGATGGTGGCGGCAGACGCCGTGCTGGTGCCGGTGCAGTGCGAGTTCTTCGCGCTGGAAGGTATCTCGCAGCTCAAGGAAACCATTGATCAGATCAAGGCGACGCTCAATCCGGCGCTGGAGATCCAAGGCGTGGTGCTGACCATGCATGATGCCCGAACGGCGCTGTCGCGCGAGGTCGCGAGCGAGGTCCGGCAGTTCTTCGGCAGCAAGGTCTATCAGACCATGATCCCGCGCAATGTGAAGGTGGCCGAGGCGCCGTCGCACGGCAAGCCGATCCTGCTCTATGATTACGAGTGTCCGGGCAGCCAGGCGTACATCGGGCTCGCGCGCGAGATCATCGATCGCGAGCGTCACTACAAAGCGGCATGAGACACGAGCAGACCATCGGCCGGGATCTAATCCCCGGCCGACACCGCGCAGGCAGAATGCCGGTCATCGTGAGAGACAACTGAAGGAGAACGTCTGGCCATGGTATCGCCTATGCAGAAGGGCCGGCTGGGGAGAGGGCTCGCCTCGCTGATCGGGGAGCCCGGCCCCACGCAGACGCGCCTGCCGCCCGAAGGCGAACAGCGCATGATCAGCATCGATCAGATCCGTGCCGGCAAGCTCAATCCGCGCAAGGATTTCCCGCCCGAGGAACTGGCGGAGCTGGCCGATTCCATCCAACAGAAGGGCTTGGTGCAGCCGATTCTCGTGCGGCCCGAGCGCGCACCGGGTCGGGGATACGAGATCGTAGCCGGCGAACGCCGTTGGCGCGCATCGCAGAAGGCTGGCCTGCATGCCATCCCAGCCATCGTGCGCGAGCTGGAGGACCAGGAAGTTCTCGAGCTCGCAATCATCGAGAACGTGCAGCGCTCGGATCTCAATCCGATCGAGGAAGCGGCCGGCTACAACGAGCTGATCGAGCGTTACGGCTACACGCAAGAGGCGCTGGCGGAAGTGATTGGCAAGAGCCGAAGCCATCTTGCCAATACACTGCGGTTGCTGAAACTGCCCGAAAGCGTGCGCGCCATGGTGCAGCAGGGCCAGATTTCCGCGGGGCACGGACGGGCGCTGATCGGCCGTGAGGATGCCGAGCTGCTCGCGCATCGGGTCGTGCGCGACGATCTCAACGTGCGCGAGGTCGAAGCGCTTGTGCAAGGCGCTCCCGTGCGCTCCGAATCCCGCCCGCCACGCGAGAAGGATCCCGACACCCGTGCCTTCGAGAAGGAGTTGGCGGACGTGCTGGGGCTCAAGGTCGAGATCAAGAAAGGCTCGGGCGAGAGCGGCGTACTGATGATCAAGTACGGCAACTACGATCAGCTCGACTACATCCGCATGCGGCTGACAGGCCCTCCGGGGGGCTGAAACAGTTCCACCCTGGGCTGTTTGGAGCCCCGCCGCGGCACTTGCGGCGGGGCTTTTTCTTGCGAAATCTCAAGCAACTCTCGTGTCATGTCTTGACGTGCTCGTCTCTCGGGCGGATGACGTGGGCGTCGGCAGCACATTGGAGAGACATACAACATGGGCGAGGCGGTGCTCGGCCAGCTTGCGGCGACGATCAAGGCGCGCCGGACGGACAGCGCGGCGAAGTCCTACACCCGGCAGCTTTTGGACGGTGGTCCGGAGCGCTGCGCCAGGAAGCTTGGCGAGGAGGCCATCGAGAGCGTCATAGCTGCCATTTCCCAGGATGACGCGGCATTGAAGGCGGAGGCGGCCGACCTGATCTATCATCTGCTGGTGCTGCTCGAGAGCCGAGGCATCGGCATCGACGAGGTCCTGACGGTGCTTGAGGGAAGAAGCGGCGTGTCGGGGCTCGACGAGAAAGCGTCGCGGCCCGCGTCGGCCAAAGGAGACTAGTGTGATGTTCGAGAAATTCGCCGGCATTTGCCGCGCATTCTTGAGCGAATTTCTCGACCTGAATCACACTAGCAAGTCTATGATGCTAGCGTCCCTTTGGATTCCGAAGTTGGCTCCCGGACCTAGCATCCAGATCAGGCGAACTTCGGAATCGGGACACTAGCGCA
>CADEFX010000017.1:0-10537 GCA_902826715.1 uncultured Hyphomicrobiales bacterium
TTAGGACTGCGCACGACCGGCCGACACCAGCTTCGGCCGCATCTCGTTCCGGTACAACCACCAGCTCGACGCGGCCATCAGCACAATGGCCACAGCCAGGCCTCTCGTGCCCCCGGCGTATCCCGGATGGGCCACCTTCATCAGCACGCCGGCCGTTCCCAGAAGGAAATAGGCGACGGCGGCGACGCGCCAGACAGAATAGATCATGACGTTGCTTCCCTGTTTTCTTGCAGTCTACATCCGGGAAGTTGACAAGCCGGTCTATGCTATCTGACCGCCGCGCCAAAGACTGGTTCGATTTGAACCAGCCGCCCGCGCACGGGTCTTCGCGCTTGCCAAAATTTGGTGCGCTTTCCCCCACAAAACTGATCCGCTTGTGCCTCATGCGCATCACGATGCCATGCTGACTATGCCTTTTGGTCGCGGGAGACCTAAGAGGAGGACAAAAGGTGC
This sequence comes from uncultured Hyphomicrobiales bacterium, assembly GCA_902826715.1. Classification (GTDB taxonomy): domain Bacteria; phylum Pseudomonadota; class Alphaproteobacteria; order Rhizobiales; family Hyphomicrobiaceae; genus CADEFX01. The sequence continues at coordinate 454 of CADEFX010000017.1, forward strand.
GGGTTGCGGGGAAGTTTCTGTTTCTCGTCGGCTGGGCGGGAATGTTGTCGAACGCGTCGTGGTACGTGAGCCTGGCGATGGCCAACGTCGGCGCCGGACGTCCCTATGGCGTCCTGAACCCGGACGATGCCTGGTTTCTCAAGTTCTTTTTCGGCTTATGGCTTGTGCCCATCTGCCTCGGGCTGATGGCCGGCGCCTACATGAGGCTGAGAAAGCCGGCACTGGTTCCGATCAAGGTGGACGTGCGGCAGGAGCAGCGGCCGCGCTAGTCTCTCTCCTGCGCGTCGCCGGCGATCGTCACCGCCGCTTTGCCTTGGCGGCCGGCGGTGCCTGCGCGGGGCACGAAAGGCTGAGCACGGACTGGCAGTGCGACGGGAGCCGGGACCACGTGTCGTAGATCTGCATGCCGGCGCCGAGCGCGACCAGGGCGATACCCACGGCGTTGGGAAGCACGCCTTGTCCGGAGAACAGCCGGGGCAGCAGCCGCGGCAGGAACACGCCGACCAGAATGCCCAGAGCTGCGAGGACGACACCCCAAATCGTCAGCATCGAGCTTCTCCGTCGAATCGGCCGTTGCGTCCACACCTGAGGGTGTCGATGCGGCCGGAACGTGGCGCGCCTCAAGCTCCGCCAGGTTCCAGAGGCGGCGGATATAAACCCGCCTGCGCGCAGGAAGTTTCGCCTCACGCGTCAAGCCCAAGGAACGCGCCGGGGCTGCTAGGCCGGCACAGCGACGGGCGGGGTTATCTCGGCCAGGTGCGTAACCTTGTTGGCGTCGCAGACGTAGACCCAGTTGTGATCGAAGACCTCGCCATCGCGGATGAAACCGAACACCGCGCCGCCCTTCTTCTCGCGCCAGAACAGCATCGGTGTCGTGTCGCGGCCGCTTTCCCAATCGGGCTCCACGTAGGCTGAGATGGGCTTCCAGTTCATTCGGCTCCTCGCATGGCAGAAACAGATATGTCGGCGCGATGTCACGTCGCTATGGCCGTATCGTTTAGTGCGCGATCGTCCCGCATGGAAGCGCCAAGCGTCCGTTCGCGACAGAAATCACCGCTCACGAACAACACGTGAGGCAGCAAGGGAGGCCGGCCTCGAACCCCGATCAATGCCGGCTCCGCGGAAGCGTTCAATTTGTTGCCACATAGCCACGGCAGGATGAATTTCAGCGCAGTATCAATGCTTCCTGGGAGTAATGCGTATGACAACACAGGAATTCCACACCGCCCTGCAAGCCGCCTACCTGCTCGGTGCGGAAGACATGCGCGAGATGGCGGCACGCATGTTCGAGCGGAGCGCCGCCGCCGCCGCTCCCCAGGCTCAATACAGCCCCAAAGGCCCTGCCAACTCCCCGGCACTCATCGAGAGCTTCCACCGCAGCAACGCCGATGGCGTCCGATCGATCCCCCTGCCGGTGCCGCCGGAACTCTAAGTCCCGGCACAACACGAGATTTCTGGCTCCCCGCATCTGTCCCTCAGTCATGCCGTGAACCAGAACCGGTCTCACCGCGACACAGGCATATACCTGCGTTGATGGTAGAGGGTGAGACCGATGGATTTGATCTCGAACGAAGCGCTGACCCACGCGCTGCGCGAAAAAATCTGCCGCCATGGCGGCACGAGCCTGTACGCCAAGTATCTGGGCGTCTCCTGCGCCTTCATCAGCCGCATGGCGAGCGGCCAGCGCTATATCTCCGGCCGCGTGCTTGAGGACCTGGGCTATCAGCGCGTTGTCATGTTCCGCAAGGTCTGTCGCAAAGGCACCGAAGCCCACCCGATCGAGACCTCAGGGGCAAGCCTGCTGTAGCGCTGGTCGGCAGCAGCCCTGTGGTTCAGGGCTTCAGGCGCCCGGTCTTGATCAGAAAATCGCGCTCCAGATTGGCGAGTCTCTCGACCTCGGCCGTGACCGCTTTGGCGTTGGCGAGTTCTTTTGTCTGCATGATGCCGCCGGTTTTGGCGTACTCGGGCTCGATGCCTGGATCGTTCATGGCTGCATTGAACGCTGCCTCCAGCCAGGCCTTGCGCTCCGGCGCAACGCCGCGCGGCAGAGCCACGTAGCGCCACGCCACCCAGACGATGTCCTTGACGCCGAAAACCTCGTTGAAGGTCGGCACGTTGGGCAACGCGGGAGAGCGCTCCGTATTCGTAACGCCGATGACCTGCACCTTGCCGGCGTCGAGATGACCCTTGTACTCGGGGAGATAGCCGAAGCTGACGTCGATGTGGCCACCCAGCAAGGCCGTAATGGACGGCGCGCCGCCCTGGAACGGCACCTTGATGATCTGGCCGCCGCTGACCTCTTCCACTTGCTCGGGGATGAACTCCGACGAGCTGCCCGACGTGACAGCGGCCTTGAGCTCGCCCGGCTTCTCCTTGGCGTAGGCGGCGATATCCTTGAGCGTCTTGTCCTTGAACGGGCCGTCGCTGCGGACCAGCCACGTCACGGGATCGTAGTTGATGAAGGCAATGGGATCGAGGCTCTTGTAGTCGAACTTGCCCTCCGAACGCCGGAAGCCATCACCCCAGAACAGGCTGGCGATGACACCGATCGTGTGTCCGTCGTTGGGCGCCTGCATGGAGAGAAACGTGTGGCCGACCATGCCGCCGCCGCCAGCCTTGTTGGTAACAATGACCTTATGGCCGGCCCATTTCTCCAGGTATTTGGCGAGAATGCGCGCCGTCAGGTCCATGCCGCCGCCCGGAGGGTAGACCACGACCAGCTCCAGCGGATCGGTCGGAAAGTCCTTCGGCTGCAAGCTTTTGATCTTGGCCTTGATGTCGGCCTCGCTCTGCGCCAGCACGGGCGCTGGAGCGGCCGCAAGCAACAGCGATACAAGCACGAGCCAGCACTTTGCCGGGATCATAGTGTTTCCTCTCTTTGTTAAGGGCTTGTCCCGTGATCCGGGATCTGCGCCCTGCGTCAGCCTGCGTGGTGGTTGGTCTAGCCGATCGGCGCCCCGATGGCTTGAAGCGCCGCGCGGGCAACCTCCATGTCGTCGCTGTAGTGTCCGCCTGAAACGCCGATCGAGCCGATGACTTTCCCGTTCTCCTTGATCGGGTAGCCGCCGCCGAACACGATCAGGCGCGGATAATTGACGATGCCGTGCAGAAGCGGCGGATCGTTCTTCACGAAGTCCCAGAAGGCATGCGTCGCCAGTCCGAGACTCGCCGCCGTGTAGGCCTTGTCCTGCGAGATGCGCAGCGAGGAGTCGGACGCACCGTCCATGCGCACGAACGATTTCAGGCCGCCGGCCTCGTCGCAAATGGCGATGCTCATGTTGAAGCCCAGTTGCTTGGCCTTGGCGACGCCGGCCGAGATCGCGATCTGAGCGGTATCGACAGTGATGCAGCGCTTTTCAAAACTACCCATTGTCAGACGTGTCCCATTTCCGTTTGCGACAATGGGCGGCCCTTTCGCGAGCCGCCCATCCAGCGATGCCTACTTCTTGATGCGGCCGGTCTTGATGAAGAAGTCGTACTCGAGCTTGGCGAGCTTGTTGACCTCGTCGGTGACCGCTTTGGCACTGTTCATGCGCTTGGTGTCCATGGTCGAGCCGGTCTTGGCGTATTCCGGCACGATCTCGGGATCGTTGAGCGCGGCGTTAAGCGCAGCCTCCAGATAGGCCTTGCGGTCGGCAGGCGTGCCGCGCGGCACCGCGGCGTAGCGCCAGGCCAGCCAGACCATGTCGTTGACACCCAGCTCCTCGTTGAAGGTCGGCACGTCCTTGAGGCTCGGTACGCGCTCGGTGTTGGCTTGGCCGATGATCTTGACCTTGCCGGCATCGAGATGTCCGCGGTACTCGGCGAAGTAGCCGAAGCTGATGTCGACGTGACCGCCCAGCAGCGCCGTAATCGACGGGGCGCCGCCCTGGAACGGCACCTTGGTGATCTTGCCGGTCCCCGACAGCGCTTCCATCTGCTCGGCGATGAACTCGTTGGACGTCGAGGGCACGACGCCAACCTTCAGCTCGCCTGACTTCTCCTTGATGAGGCCGACGATGTCCTTGAGGTTCTTGTCCTTGAGCGGGCCGTCGGTGCGCACGATCCAGGTCGTCGGGTCGTAATTGATGAAGGCCAGCGGCTCGAGATACGTGTAATCGAACTTACCATCCGACCGCAGCCAGCCGTCGTCCCAGAAGAAGCTGGCAACCACGCCAATGGTGTGCCCGTCGTTCGGCGCCTGGGTGGCGAGATAGGTGTGGCCCACCATGCCGCCGCCGCCGACCTTGTTGGTGACAATGGTCTTCTGGCCCGACCACTTCTCGACGTACTTGGCCAGGATGCGCGTCGCCACGTCCATGCCGCCGCCGGCCGGATAAACGACAACGAACTCGAGTGGATCCTTCGGGAAATCCTTGGGCTGCAGGCTCTTGATCTTGGCCTTGATGTCGGCCTCGCTCTGCGCCAGCGCGGGCAGCGTTCCGATGGCGAAGAGTGCCATCAGCGTCATCAGAAATCGTTTCATCAGTTGCATTGTTGCGTTTCTCCCTGTCGATAGTGCCTAGGAACTTGTTTCGGAACCGGCGGTCCGAGGTCGCAGACCAAAAAATAACGCCACGATGAGCACCGCCACGACGAACAGCAGGCTGGCGGCAATGGGCCGCTCGATGAAAATCATCGGACTGTTGCGGGACATGATCAGCGACTGCCGCAGCGCCTGCTCGATCTGCGGTGTCAGAACCATCGCGAAGGCAAAGGGCGCCAATTCGTAGTCCATCTTGCGCAGCAGATAGCCGCCGACTCCGAACGCCAGCATGATCCACAAGTCGAAGACGTTTTTGTTGGCCGAATACGCCCCGACCACCGACAGGAGCAGAATCAGCGGAAACAGGATGCGGTAAGGCACCCGAAGCAGCTGCACCCAAAGGCCGATCAGCGGCAGGTTGAGAATGAGCAGCATGACGTTGCCGAGGTACATGCTGGCGATGACGCCCCAGAACACGTCAGGATGTTGCGCCGCCAGCAGCGGACCGGGCGTGACGTTCTGGATGACGAGCGCGCCGAGCAGCAGCGCCGTGACGGCGTTGCTCGGCAGCCCGAGGGACAAGAGCGGAATCATGCCGCCCGCGACCGCGGAGTTGTTGGCCGACTCCGGTCCGGCCACGCCCTCGATGGCGCCCTTGCCGAAGCGCGTCGGGTCTTTGGCCAGACGCCGTTCGAGCGCATAGGACACGAACGAGGCCGTCACCGGATTGCCGCCGGGCAGAATGCCGAGCCCGAAGCCCAGACCGCTGCCGCGCAGGACGGGCTTCCACGAGGCTTTCCAGTCGGCCAACGTCGGCAGCAGGCCCCTGATCTTGTCGGTGATGGCCTTACGCTGCTCCGACCGCTCCATGTTCATCAGAATTTCGGAAATGCCGAACAGGCCAATGACGACAGGGACGAGATCGAACCCGTTCGTCAGGTTGACGACGCCGAAGGTGAAGCGCTCCTTGCCGTTGACCTGGTCGATGCCGATGCAGGCGCAGAAAACGCCGAGCGCCATGACGATGAAGCCCTTGGCCGCCGACCCCTGCACCATGAAAATGGTAGCCACAAAGCCGAGCGCGATGACGGCAAAGTTTTCGGGCGGCCCGAACTTCAAGGCGACTGATGTCAGCATGGGCGAGAACAGCGTCAGGCCGATGACGCTGAGCGTGCCGGCGACGAACGATCCGATGGCCGCCATACCCAACGCCGCACCGGCCCGGCCTTGCCGGGCCATCATGTGCCCGTCGAGACACGTCACCACGGATGCCGCTTCGCCCGGAATATTGACCAGGATCGACGTCGTCGAGCCGCCGTACATGGCACCGTAAAAAATGCCGGACAGCATGGCGATGGCGCCCACCGGCGGCAGCACGAACGTCACCGGCAGCAGCACGGACAAGGCGGCCAGAGGTCCCACACCCGGCAGGATACCGATCAGCGTGCCGATGAGGCATCCAAGGAAGCAGTAGAGCAGATTCTGCGGCTCGAGGATGACGCTGAAGCCGTGCAGCAGGCCTGAGAGGATGTCCATGCCCAGCCCTCAAAAGCCGAGCAGACCGCGCGGGAGCGAGGTCCCGAGCAGGCGCGTGAACAGGAAATAGACGGCGACTGTCGAGATCACCGAGGTAATCAAAACGGTGATCCAGCTCTGACGCTCGACGGCCTGCATCAGCACGACCATCACGGGCACCACCGTAAGGATGAAACCGAGATACGGCATGACGATTGCGATGGTCGCAAGTCCGGCGGCGATGGCTGCCATGCGCGCCCAAACGCCGGCCGCAGGCCAATGGGGAGCGCCGTCTGTTGGAGACAGCAATAGCGTCAGACCGCACCCGGCGATAATCAGCCCGGTGACAAACGGCAGGAAACCGCCCCCGGGACCCGCAGTGTCGAGAAGGGTATAGCGCGGGGACAGGCTCGCGATGGCAATGCCGAGCACGATCCACAGCAGGTTGAGCGCCTTTTCGACCCGCATGCCGCTCACATCAGCACCGGAGATCCAATCGCGCGTCCGGCGGCGTGCGCCTCGACCAGCGCCTGCGGCAAGCGCCGCGGCGAGAAGGCGTCGCCGACCACGCGGATGCGCATCTTCTCGACGCCGGCTTCGCGCAGCTCGTCGGCAAGCGAACCGTTCGCCTGGGCGGAGCCCACCCAAACGATGGCAGCCACGTCCTCGACCACCTCCTCGCGGCCTGTGAGGTAGTGGCTCAAGACCACGCCGCCATTGGAGGCGCGCGCGACGAACATGTTGGGCTTGAGCTCGGCACCTTGCCGGTCCATCTCCCGCAGCGTGGCGATGCGCGACACCATCGGGATTTCGCGGAAGACTTCGAAGACGCGGGCCGCAATGGTCAGGCGCTTGCCGGACGCCGCCAGGCTTTCCGCCATGGCCGCGCTCCAGTAATAGCCGTCCTCGTCCATCATCACGACGTTGCGGCCATCACGGCCTGCCAAGGCGACGGTCTCGTCGCCGGTGAGCACAGGCACGGAGCCGTCACCGCCGATCTCGGGCACCTGTGCCGTCGCACCCGTGGCGACGATGATGTCATCGGGCTTCTCGGCGAGAATGCTCTCGACCGTGCCGCGTGTGCCCATCTTGACGGTGACGCCGGCCTTTTCCACCTGCGGAATGAGAAAGTCGAACAAGTTGCGCATCTCGGCGTGATTGGGCACCTCGTGCACGTGGCTCAGGCGGCCGCCGAGCTCATTGCCTGCCTCGAGCAGTGTCACACGATGGCCGCGCAGCGCCGCGACGCGCGCCGCCTCCAGCCCCGCTGGTCCTCCACCCACGACGACGACATGGCGCGGGATTTCGGCGGGCACCAGCTTCTTCCATTGGTATTCGCGCCCCGCTGTCGGGTTGGTGGCGCAGGCAATGGGCTCACCGCCGGAGATCCAACCCCAGCACTGGTTGCAGGCGATGCATCGGCGGATATCGTCGGCCTTGCCCCGGCGCGCCTTGTTGGGCCAGTCCGGATCGACGAGCAGCGCCCGGCACATGCCGATCATGTCGGCTTCGCCGGCTGCCAGCACGCTCTCAGCCTGCTCGGGACCCTGGATGCGCGTGCTGGCCACGATCGGCACGCCGTTCGCCACGGACTTGAAGCGCGCATGCAGGTCGCGGAAGGCCAGAATGGGCCAATGCCGGTCCGGAAGGTGCGTCTCGATGGTGTTGAAGTTGCCCTGGCTCAGGGACAGGTAGTTCAGATGTCCCTCGGCCGTAAGTCGCTGGGCGGTTTCGAGCGTCTGCTCGATAGTCAGGCCGCCTTCCGTGAACTCCTCGACGCCCAGGCGATAGCCGACGATGGGACCGCGGCCGAGACGGCGCCGGACGCCTTCGATAATCTGTCGCGGGAATTCCAGCCGCTTTTCCAAACTGCCGCCGTACTCGTCGTCCCGCCGGTTGGAGAATGGCGAGACGAACTGCTGGATGAGGTGGCCCTGTGCGCCGTGAATCTCAACGCCGTCCATGCCGGCCTCGATGCAGTGGACCGCGCACATGATGAATTGCTCCACCATCTCGCGCACCTCGCGTGTGGAGAGCGCGTGCGGAACGCCGCCGCTGCGCGGGCAGGCGACTGCGGAAGGCGCAACCATGTGCGGGATGACGCGCGACGATAGATGCTGGCGGCCGCCGTGGTTGAGCTGGCCAATCAGCAACGCACCCTCCGCATGACACGTATCGGAGAGGCGGCGCAGTCCTTCAAGGGAGGCGCGATCGTGCACCACGAGTGCACCGGCGCCATAGGCTTCCTGCGCAGAGACGCGCAGCGCCTCGGTCACGATGGTGCCGACGCCGCCCTTGGCCAAAGTTCTATAGAATTCGTAGAGGCGCTCGCCGACGCGGTTGCGATCGGCGAGGTTGGATGTCGTCGCGACCCGCATGACGCGATTCTTGGCTTCGAGGCGGCCCAATTGGATGGGCTCGAACAAATGCGGATAGGCCGCTGTCATCTAACGCGTTCCCTCCGCCTGCCGCGGCTCGTTCATTTTGTCCGGACAAGCAGCGTCAGCATATATCCGCTTTGGCACCACTACGATAGCAAATCGGCCGCGCTCCGTCAGGACGGTTTGACACGGTGAATGCAGTGCATGCGCACGGTGGTCTTCAATGGGCCACAGACTGGACAGCAGACTGGGCCACCGAAGTGCGCGGCGCGACGGCGCGTCCGCCGCCGAGCCGCCGATGCAGCTTGTCGAGCAGCAGGTATATGACGGGTGTCGTGTAGAGCGTCAGCGCCTGCGAGACGATCAGCCCGCCGATGATGGCGACGCCGAGCGGCCGCCGCAGCTCCGAGCCCGGGCCCGCCGCAAGCGCAAGAGGAACAGCACCCAGAAGTGCGGCCATGGTCGTCATGAGAATGGGCCGGAAGCGCGCGAGGCAGGCCTCATAGATGGCGCGCTCGGGCGTGAGGCCGCGCTGGCGCTCGGCCTCCAGCGCAAAGTCGACCAGCATGATGCCGTTCTTCTTGACGATGCCGATCAGCAGGATGATGCCGATGAAAGCGATGATCGACAGCTCCATGCCGGCGAGGCGCAGCGCGATGAGTGCCCCGAGGCCGGCCGACGGCAGCGTCGAGATGATGGTCAACGGATGGGCCAGGCTCTCGTAGAGCACGCCGAGGACGATATAAACCGCCAGCAGCGCCGCGAGGATCAGAAGTGGCTGCGTGTTGGCCTGCTGTGCAAACGACTTGGCATCGCCGGCGGCCTCCACACGGATCGCGTCGGGCATGTGCAACTCGGCGACCGCCTGATTGATCGCTTGCGTAGCCTCGTCCAGTGTCACGTCCGGCGGCAGGTTGTAGGAGAACGTCACTGCCGGGAACGTACCCTGGTGGTTGACGACCAGCGGCGCGACCGTGCGATTGACCTTTATCACCGTCGTGAGGGGCACCTGCGCGCCATCCCGGCCCGGTACGTAAATGCGCCCGATGTCGGAGATCTCGCGCTGGAAGCGCGGGTCGATCTCCAGGATAACCTGGTATTGGTTGCGCGACGTGTAGATGGTCGACACCTGCCGCTGGGAGAACGCGTTGCTGAGCGCGCTGTCGATATCGCTCATATCGACGCCGAGGCGGGCGGCCGTCATGCGATCGATCGTAATGCTCGCCTGCAACGCACCTTGCTCGCGGTCGTTGTTGACGTCGGTGATCTCGGGCACGCCCTGCAGCTTCTCAAGCACCTTGGGGACCCAGGCGTAGAGCTCGTCGATCTCCGCGCTCCACAACGTGATCTGATAGGTCGAGCTGCTCTGCCTGGCGCCCATGCGGATATCCTGCGCCGGCGTCATGAACACGTTCAGGCCCTCGATCTTGGAGACCTCGCGGCGCAAGCGATCGACGACGCGGGCCGTGGTGAGGCCGCCGCGCTCTTCAAGCGGCTTGAGACTGATGAACATGCGGCCGCGGTTGACCGACGCGTTCCAACCCGATGCGCCAACGGACGAGCCCACGCCCGCGACATGAGGATCCGACAGAACGATGTCGAGGGCGCGGTCCTGCAGCTTGGCCATTGCCTCGAAGGAGATGTCCTGCGCCGCCTGCGTGGCGCCGAACACCAGGCCGGTGTCGTCCTGTGGGAAATAGCCCTTCGGCGTCTTGATATATAG
>CADEFX010000017.1:10547-23492 GCA_902826715.1 uncultured Hyphomicrobiales bacterium
CATCAGGATGAGCATCAGCACGCGGAAGCGCAGCGCCACCTCGAGCGACCGGGCGTAGCCGCGGCTCAAGGCGCTCAGAAATCCCTCGACGATCCGATCGAGCCGGTTGGGCGTTCCGGCCGGCCCACGCACGAAATGCGCACAGATCATCGGCGTGACGGACAGGGACACGACCATCGACACCATGATGGCGAACACCAGCGTCACCGAGAACTCGCGCAACAGGCGGCCGACGACGCCCGTCATGAACAGCAAGGGAATGAAGGCCGCCACCAGCGAGATGCTGATCGAGACGACGGTGAAACCGATCTGACGCGCGCCGTCCAGGGCCGCACGCATCGGTGAAACGCCCCGATCCAGATTGCGATACATGTTCTCGATCATGACGATGGCGTCGTCGACGACGAAGCCGACCGAAACCGCCAACGCCATCAGCGTTAGGTTGTTGATCGAGAAGCCTGCAAGCCACATGGCGGCGCAGGTGCCCGCCAGGGACAGCGGCACGGTCACGCCGGCCGCAATGGTCGGCGTGGCGCGGCGCAGGAACACGAACACAACCAGCATCACCAGTGCGATGGCAAGCGCCAGGGTCAGTTGCATGTCGGCGATGCTGGCGCGCAATGTCCCGGTGCGATCCGACAAGATGGAGATTTCGACCGAAGGGGGAATCCAGCGCTTGATCTCGGGAATCAGAGCTTTGATCCGATCGACGGTGTCCACGACGTTGGCGTCGCCCTGCTTGGTGATGGTCAGGAGGATCGCCGGGTCCTTGTTGAACATCGCGGCGGAGCGCGCGTTGCGCGTCGCCTGCTCGATTGTGGCCACGGCCGACAGGCGCACGACATTGCCGTTGGACGTCTTCACGACCAGCGTCTTGTAGTCCTCGGGTGTGCGCAGCTGGGAGTTGGTCTCGATGGCCAAGGCCTGCTTGTCGCCGTCGATGATGCCGAGCGGCGCCACCGCATTGGCATTGACGATGGCCGTCCGCACGTCGTCCATGCTGACGCCGATCGAGGACAGCAGCATCGGATTGGCGCGCACACGAATGGCGGGCTGTTCGGCACCGCTGACCTGAACCTCGGCGACGCCGTCCACCTGCGAGATGCGCTGCGCGATCACCGTATCGGCCACGTCGTACAAGCCGCTTGCCGAGATGGTCTTGGAGGTCAAGGCCAGAATGAGAACCGGCGCCGCCGACGGATTGGATTTGCGGAATCGGGGAAGCGTGGGCAGGTCACCCGGCAAGTCTGCGGCGGCGGCGTTCAAGGCCGCCTGAACGTCGCGGGCGGCACCATCGATATTGCGGCCCAGATCGAACTGGATCGAGATGCGTGTCGCGCCGATCGAACTGACGGATGTCATCTCGTTTACACCGGCGATCTCACCGAGCCGGCGCTCGAGCGGCGCGGCTATGGTTGCTGCCATGGTGGCCGGGTCGGCGCCGGGACGGCTTGCCGTGATGCTGATGGTTGGAAACTCGACGGTCGGAAGGCTTGCCACAGCCAGGAAACGGTAGGCAACCAGTCCGACGAGAAACAGCCCGATCGCGAGCAGCGTGGTGCCAATAGGCCGTTCGATGAAGGGGCGCGAGAAGTTCATGGCTACTCGGCGGGAGTTCGCGGCGCATCATCGAGCGAGATGCGGGCCGACGACGGCGTGCCGGTCAGACGCAGCTTGAGGCGTTCCATGGCAAGATAGATGACCGGCGTCGTGTAGAGCGTCAGCATCTGGCTCAGCACGAGGCCACCGATGATGGTGATGCCGAGCGGATTGCGCAGCTCGGAGCCCGCGCCGCCCTCGATTGCCAGCGGCAATGCGCCAAACAGGGCGGCGAGCGTCGTCATCATGATCGGCCGGAAGCGCAGGAGCGCGGCCTCGACGATGGAGTCGCGCGGGGACATGCCGCGGGTGCGTTCGGCCTCCAAGGCAAAGTCGATCATCATGATGGCGTTCTTCTTCACGATGCCCATGAGAAGGACGATGCCGATCAGCGCAATCAGCGATAGGTCGTAACCGAACCACATCAGGGCCAGCACGGCGCCGATGCCGGCCGACGGCAGCGTGGTCAGGATCGTAAACGGGTGGATGAAGCTCTCGTACAGCACACCGAGCACGATGTAGATGGTGATGATGGCGGCGAGGATGAGCCACGGTTGGCCGGCGAGAGACTTGGCGAACTCGTCGGCATCGCCCGAATAGTTGCCCGTGATGGAGGTCGGCATCCCGATGGCCCGCTGGGCCTCGCTGATGGCGCTAACCGCGTCGCTGAGCGCTGCGCCGTGCGCCACATTGAAGCTCAGCGTTACGGACGGAAACTGATCCTGCCGATAAACAGCGAGGGGTGCGATGCGGCGTTCGATGCGCGCCACCGAGTTCAGCGGAACCTGTACGCCGTTGGGGCCGGGGACATAGACGCGCGACAGCGCCGACGGATCGTTCTGGTACTGGGCCATCGCCTCCAGAACGACGCGATACTGATTCGCCTGGCCGTAGATGGTCGAGATCTGCCGTTGACCGAAGGCATCGTTCAACGCATCGTTGATCGCCTGCATGGAGACGCCGAGCCGCCCGGCCGTCTCGCGGTCGACACTGACAAGCGCACGCAATCCGCCATCCTGGGCCTCCGACACGACCTCGCGCAGCACATGCGATTTGCGCAACTCGTCGACAAGCCGCTTGGCCCATGAGGAAACCTCCGCCGCGTCGCTGCCGACCAGCGTGTACTGGTACTGCGCCCGGCTCACCTTGGTGCTGATCTGAATGTCCTGCACGGACTGGAAGAACACAGTGAGGCCGGGCGTCTGCGAGGTCGCCTGCTGCAGTTGCGCGATGACCTCGTTGATGTTCGTCGGCCGCTGCTCGCGTGGTTTCAGCGTGATCTTCAGATGGCCCGCATTGGGCGTCGTATTGATGGCGCTGACGCCGATGATCGATACCACGCCTTCAACGGCAGGGTTCTTGCGGATCGCATCTGTGGCGGCAGCCTGGAGTCGATCCATCTCGGCGAACGACGTATCGGGGCTGCCTTCCAGCGTCGCCATGATCAGGCCCGTGTCCTGCTGCGGCAGGAAGCCTTTGGGCGCGACTGCGTAGAGCCAGATCGTAGCCACGACAGTAAGAGCGGTGAGCCAGAGCGCCGCCCGCTGATGGCGCAGAACCCAGTTCAGGCTGCGGCCGTAGCCTGCGACCGTGCCATCGACGGCACCGTTGGCGAGCCGCGTCAGCCAATTGCCACGGCCCTCGGCCTTATGCCGCAGCATGCGCGAGCACATCATCGGCGTGAGCGTCAGCGATACGACGGCCGAGACCACGACCGCGATCGTCAGCGTGAGCGCAAACTCGCGGAACATGCGGCCGACGAGGCCGGTCATGAACAGCAACGGAATGAAGACGGCAATCAGCGACATGGTCAGCGAGATGACGGTGAAGCCGATCTCCCGCGCACCGTCGAGCGCGGCCTGCATCGGGTCCTCCCCGTCCTCGATATGGCGCACGATGTTTTCGATCATGACGATGGCGTCGTCGACGACGAAGCCGGTACCGATGGTAAGCGCCATCAGCGACAGGTTGTCGAGGCTGAAGCCGCAGAACCACATGATGCCGAAGGTCGCTATCAGCGACATCGGCAGGGCCACGCCGGCGATGATGGTGGCGCGGATCGTGCGCAAGAACAGCAGCACGACGAGGATGACGAGGCCTACGCTTAGCACCAGCGTGAACTGCACATCGCGGACGGACGCACGGATCAAGCCGGTGCGGTCGTGCACGATGGTGAGTTTGACATCGCTCGGCATAGCGCGCTGCAGCCGCGGCAGCTCGGCCTTGAGCCGCCGGACGGTCTCGATGACGTTGGCGCCGGGCTGCCGCTGCACGTCGATGATGACGGCCGGCGTACCCTGGTACCAGCCGCCGATCTTGGTGTTCTCGATGCCGTCGATAACGGTCGCAACATCCTTCAGCAGCACCGGCGCGTTATTGCGATAGGCGACGATGACCGAGAGGTAAGCCTCCGCACTGGTGATCTGGTCATTGGCGGCGATGCTGTAGGACTGATAGGCACCGTCCAGTGACCCCTTCGGACCCGAGACGTTGGCGCCCGTCACGGCCGTGCGCAGATCGGCCATGCTCAGCCCGTAAGAGGCAAGCCGCGAAAGGTCCGCCTGGATGCGGACGGCCGGGCGGATGCCACCTTCGACCGAAACGTGTCCGACGCCCGCGACAGAGCTCAGGCGCTGGCCGATCAGCGTATCGGCAAGATCCGACAATCCGCGCATCGGCACGCTCGGCGAGGTCAGCGCCAGCGTCATGATCGGCGTGTCGGCCGGGTTGACCTTGGCGTAGGTCGGTGGATACGGCAGGTTGCGCGGCAACGTCGAGCCGGCCGCGTTTATGGCCGACTGCACGTCCTGCGCTGCCGCGTCGATGTCGCGATTCAGCGTGAACTGGAGCGTTATCTGGCTGATGCCGTAGGAACTCGATGACGACATCGACTCCAGCGACGGGATTTGCCCGAATTGCCGCTCGAGCGACGCCGTCACGAGATTGGCAGTCGTTTCGGGGTTGGCGCCGGGCAACTGCGTCGTGACTTGAATGGTCGGAAAGTCGACCTGCGGCAGCGACGAGACGGGCAGCCACCAATAACCCAGAATTCCGCCCAGCAGCACCGCAAGGCCCAATAGAGACGTGGCGATGGGGCGATGAATGAACGGACTGGAAACGCTCATTGCTTGGCGCTTTCCGGCGGCTTTCTGGTCTGCTGGCCGGCATCACTGCGCTCGGAGCCGCCTTGACCGTTTTGCTGCTCGCGGTGACGGCGGCCTTCGCCTCGCTTGCGCTTGCCTTCGTTGGACGGAGACACCGTGTCGCCGACCCCGGCCGACGCAGCGGTGGCGGCTGTGTCGGGCGATGCCTTTTCGCCAGGCGTCACCACGACGCGGCTGCCTTCCTTGAGGCGTGCAAAGCCAGTTGTGACGATGCGCTCCGATGGCTTGATCCCCGCGGCGATGACGGCCTCGGTATCGGTTTGCTGCTTGACCGTGACAGTGCGCGAGGCAACGACATCTTCGGCCCCGACGACGTAGGCGAACGTGCCGTTCGGCCCGCGCTGCACGGCAGGCGTCGGGATCACCACGACCTGGCTCAGCGTCTCGATGAGCACGCGCACGTTGACAAACTGGCCCGGCCAGAGCTGCATGTTGGCATTGGGAAAGTCAGCCTTCATGCGCACGGTGCCCGTCGTTGCGTCCACCTGGTTATCGACGACCTGCAGGGCGCCACGATCGAGCGCGACCTTGTTGTCCGTGTCGAACGCGTCGACGGTGACGGTGCCGCGATCGAGCGCCTTGTTGACGGCCACCAGCTGCTGCTGCGGCAAGGTGAAGAGAACGGAGATCGGCTTGACCTCGGTGATCATGACGATACCGACGTCGGAGGCGCGCACGAGGTTGCCCTCGTCCACCATGCGAATGCCGGTGCGGCCATCGATCGGCGCGACGATGGTCGTGTAGCCGAGCATGGTTCGCGCGCTGGCGATCGACGCGTCGTCTTGCTTGATCTGCGCCTCGAGCTGGCCAACGAGCGCGCGCTGCGTGTCGATGGTCTTCTCGGCGACGATGTTGCCGCCGAGTCTGGTGTAGCGCTCCAGATCGCGACGGGCGTTCTCGAGCTGAACCTGGTCGAGCGCCTTCTTGGCAAGAGCCTGGTCAAGTTGGGCCTGATAGGTGGCAGAGTCGATCTTGGCTAGCACATCGCCGCGCTTGACGTCCTGGCCTTCCTTGAAATCGATGCTCAGGATGCGGCCGTCGACTTGCGGCTTCACCACCACGACGTTGCGCGCCTTGGCTGTGCCGACGCCGCTGAAATAGATGGGAACATCGGCGAGGCGGGCTTCCGCCGCCAAGACCGGCACAGGCGCATTGCGATCCATCGAAAATCGTCGGCCACCCTGGCGCTGTGGCCCGTCGATGAGGCTGGCGTAGGCAACGACGCCGAGGGCTGACGCGATCAGCGCCAGCGCCGCAGTCCATTTGAATACTTTCCTCACCTACACCCCTCCTTCGGGATGGTTGCAGCCGTCCGCCGGAACCACCCCGCGGCGCCGCGCCTGATCGCGCGTCATCGTACGCTCTTATCTCAGGCGGAGCACACGTCGCCCTCCGTTGCAGGCTCATTAACGTGGCGTCGACCTCTCAACCGTCGCGGCGACGCTTTCGATGAGGGAATTCTGTATGGGGCCAGATGAGCCGCCGATCCGTGCTCGACATCCAGACAACGGCGTAACACCGGATGCGTGATCTGCGCATCAACAAAACTTGTGCGCTGGATTTAAGCCCAAACGCGCAACATCATCCTTATTCTCCCAGAGATATTGCATTTCAGGAGAATTTTTTTCTATCTATGTCCCTATCGTCGTGGCTGGCCAATCGCCTCGGTCCGCTCTCCAGTTTCCGGAAATTATCCAGCGCAATGAAATACTTCCCTGTTTTCATGGATCTCGCAGGCCGGGACGTCTTGGTCACGGGCGGGGGCGAGAAGGCGCTTCAGAAGCTGCGCCTGCTTGCCAAGACGACGGCCCGCGTGACGGTCGTCGCGGAAACGATTTCGCCGGAGATCGGGTTCTTGTCCCAGCGGCACGCGCTGTCGCTGCAACTCCGCAGGTTGCGGCCCGAGGATGTCGAAGGCAAGGCACTGGCGATAGGGGCCGACGATGACGCGCGGCTTAACACGGAATTGGCCGAGGCCGCACATGCCGCTGGCGTAGCGGTCAATGTCGTTGATGCGCCAGAGCTGAGCACGGTGATCGTCCCGGCCATTGTCGATCGCGATCCGGTCGTCGTGGCCATCGGCACGGAAGGCGCGGCGCCGATCATCGCGCGTGACCTGCGCACCCGCATCGAGAGCTGGCTACCCGCCGACTTCGGCCGCGTCGCAAGCACCGCCGCCGCATTGCGCCCGCGTGTACGCGCCGCAATCGCCCAGCCGGCGGCGCGGCGCCGGTTCTGGGAAGAGTTTCTGCGCGGACCATTCCGCGACCGGGCGCTTGCCGCCGACCTTGCCGGTGCCGATCAGGAAGCGGCACGCGCGTTGCGCGACGCGGGAAAGGGAAACCACGGCAGCGTCGTGCTGGTCGGCTGCGGACCGGGCGATCCCGATCTTCTGACGCTCAAGGCGCTGCAAGCGCTGCAGGATGCCGACGTGCTTGTGCACGACCGCCTCGTGAACCCGGCCATTCTCGACTATGCCCGGCGTGATGCCGTGCGCATCGACGTCGGCAAGACGCCGGGCGGCAAGGCGACGCCGCAGAACGAGATCAATCGCATCCTGGTGCGCGAAGCCCTGAAAGGTCAGCGCGTGGCGCGGCTCAAGGGCGGCGACGCCATGGTGTTCGGCCGTGCGGCTGAAGAAATCGCCGCAGTGCGCGCCGCCGGCATCGACGTGACCGTCATTCCCGGCATCACGGCGGCACACGCCATCGCCGCGAGCGTGACGCTGCCGCCGACATTGGCCCGCAAGGTGCGCCAGCTCTCCGTGGTAACGGGTGCGACGGATGACGGTGCGGCGGAGCTTGATTGGCGCGCGTTGGCAGCGCCCGGGCAAGCCTTTGCCATCTACATGGGGGTCCGCGGCGCGGCCACGATCCAGCAGAACCTCATCAAGGCGGGCGCAGACCCCACGACGCCCGTCGTCATCGTCGAGAACGGGACGCGGCCGGAAGAACGCGTCATCGAGACGACGCTGGCCGATCTCGGCCCAGCCGTGATTGCCGAGGCCGTGACGGCGCCCGCCGTCATCTTCGTCGGGCTGGGATGGGACGAGGCCTGCCTCTCCCGTCCGGCGCGCGCGACACTCTTCGCGGCCGTCGCGTCGCAGTCTGCTTACCCCCTTAGCAATGACACCACGGGCCATAGCCCCGAGCGGATTGGAAGGCGCGCATGACAGCCCTGCTGCCAAAGACGGCGCCGTTTGCGCCCGAACAGATCGACGCCATCAACGCCGTGGTGGGAAACTCGACGCCCCTGCAGCGAAGCTGGCTCGCAGGCTTTCTCGCCGGTGTCGAGGCGGCCGGCGGACAGGCGGCGCAGCCAGCCGCAGCCGCGCGTCCACGTGTTCCGCTGACGCTGCTCTATGGCAGCGAATCCGGCAACACGGAAAGCCTGGCGCTGAAGGCGCGCAAGCTGGCACAACGGCACGGCTTCGACGCCCGCATCCTCGACATGGCCGACGCCGATCTGGCAACGCTGGCCAAGGCACAGAACCTCGTCGTGTTCGTCGCCACATGGGGCGAAGGGGATCCACCGCAGCGTGCGGCCGACTTCTACGCGAAGCTGATGGCCGACGGCGCGCCGCGTCTGGAGGGCGTGAAATTCGCCGTGCTGTCGCTCGGCGACACGGCCTACGCGAACTTCTGCTCGGTGGGTCAGACCATCGATGCCCGGCTTGAAGCCCTCGGCGCGCAACGCGCGGCGGACCGCATCGATCTCGACCTCGACTTCGCCAAGAAGGCCGCCGACTGGACGGAGCGCGCGCTGACGACACTCGCGCCGGCCGAGCCCGATGCGGCGACGGTCGTGCACGTGGATTTTCGTGGCCCATCGCTCGATGAGCCGGCGTTCACGCCCGAGACGCCCCTGGAAGCCGAGATCACGGCTGCCGTCAATCTCAACGGCACGGGATCCAGCAGCGAGACCTGGCACATCGAGTTGGCCACGGATGCGCCCGGCTACGGCTACGAACCGGGCGATGCCATCGGCATCATCCCCGAGAACGATGCCAAGTTCGCGGCGGAACTGGCAAACGTCGTGGGGCTCGGCAGCGACGCCGACCTCATCGGCAACCTCGCCAAGCATCGCGATATCACGACGCTGACGCGCCCCGTGGCGCAGGCCTACGCGAAGCTCACCGGCCGCAGCGACGTCGCGGCCTTGACCGACGCCGACGCGTTCAAGCGCTTTGGCGCCGACCGCCAGCTCATCGACTTGTTCGCCGAGTTTCCCGAGACTTTGACGTCGGACCAGCTTGTTGGACTTCTGCGCCCCCTGCCGCCGCGGCTCTATTCAGTCGCATCGAGCGCGAAAGCACACGCCGGCGAGACGCATCTTCTCATCAGCGCCGTACGGTGGCATTCGCACGGGCGCGCACGCAACGGCGTCACATCGACATGGCTCGCAGACCGCCGCAAAGTCGGCGACCGCGTTGGCGTCTACGTCAAGCGCAACCGGCACTTCCGCCTTCCAAAGGATACAGCGCGCCCGCTTGTCATGATCGGTGCGGGTACGGGCGTGGCGCCCTATCGCGCCTTCGTCGAGGAGCGCGCCGAAACGGGCGTCACGTCGCCAAGCTGGTTGTTCTTCGGTGCGCGCAACTACACCAACGACTTCCTGTACCAGCTCGAGTGGCAGGAGCACTTGCAGAGCCGTGCACTCGGCCGCATCGACGTGGCGTTCTCGCGCGACCAACCGGAAAAGATCTACGTCCAGGATCGCCTGTGGGAGCGGCGCGACGAAATCCGCGGCTGGATCGCCGACGGTGCGCACCTCTACCTGTGCGGCGACGAAAAGGGCCTCGGCCGCGATGTGGACGCGACGCTCGCGCGCATCCTGGCGGAGCCCAAGAACGAGCCGATCGAAGCCGGCAAGGCTCAACTGGCTGAGCTCCTACGGGCCGGTCGCTATCAGCGCGACGTGTATTGATGCCTCTACTCCCCTTCTCCCCATTCTTCATGGGGAGAAGGTCGGGATGAGGGGCAGCTACACGGCGCAGAGCAAGATCCTGCCCCTCACCCTTTCCCTCTCCCCATGAAGAATGGGGAGAGGGAATGATGGGACCTCTATCCAAGGTTCAGCCATGACCGATAAGCGTTCAAAGAACGAACACATCAAGGAAGCGAGCCACCAGCTTCGCGGCACAATCGCCGAAGGCCTGCAGGAGGTCGTGACCGGCGCCATCGCGGAGGACGACCAGCAGCTCACCAAGTTTCACGGCACCTATCTGCAGGACGATCGCGACGTCCGCGGTGAGCGCACCAAAAAGAAGCTGGAGAAGGCCTTCAGCTTCATGATCCGCGTGCGCCTGCCCGGCGGCCTCGTGACGCCGGCGCAATGGCTATCGCTGGACCGCATCGCCGGTGACTATGCCAACGGCACGTTGCGGCTCACCACGCGGCAGACCTTTCAGTTCCACGGCGTCATCAAGTCCAACATGAAGCGAACCATGCAGGCGATCAACGCTGCGCTGCTGGATACGATCGCGGCCTGTGGAGACGTGAACCGCAACGTGCTCTCGACCGCCAACCCGTTCCTGTCCGACGCCCACCGCGCGGCCTACGACTTGGCCAACGATTTCAGCCTGCATCTTTTGCCGCGAACAGGCGCCTATCACGAGATCTGGCTCGACGGCGAAAAGATCGAGGACGCTTCGCGGCCTGCGGGCGAGAGCGAGGAGCCGATCTACGGCGCGCACTACCTGCCGCGCAAGTTCAAGACCGTGGTGGCGGTGCCGCCGCACAACGATGTCGATGTGTACGCGCAGGATCTGGCCTACATTGCCATCGTCGAGAACGGCAAGATCGCGGGCTACAACGTGACGATCGGCGGCGGCATGGGCATGACCCATGGCGAGCCCAACACCTTCCCGCGGCTGGCAGATATGCTGGGCTTCTGCACGCCCGAGCAGGCCGTCGATGTCGGTGAGAAGATCGTCACCGTGCAGCGCGACTGGGGCAACCGCGAGGACCGCAAGCGTGCGCGCCTGAAGTACACGCTGGAAGATCGCGGGCTCGATGCGTTCCGCGACGAGGTGGAGCGGCGGCTCGGATATAAACTTGGTGCACCACGACCCTTCACGTTCGAGCGGACCGGCGATGCCATCGGCTGGCAGCGCGGCGCCGACAAGAAATGGCACCTGACGCTCTTCATCGAGAACGGTCGCATAAAAGACCAGCCCGGACATGAATTGCGCACGGCATTGCGCAAAATTGCCGAGATCCACAAAGGCTCGTTCATTCTCACGAACAATCAGAACGTCATCATCGCTGAGATCCCGGCCCAGGGACGGCGCAAGATCGAGGCGATCCTCGCCGAGCACGGCGTGACGACAGAGACCTCCTCCGGCCTGCGCCGCAACAGCATGGCGTGCGTGGCGCTGCCGACTTGCGGGCTGGCACTGGCCGAAAGCGAGCGGTTCCTGCCGGAGCTCATCACCAGCATCGAGGAGGTGGTCGACCGCGCCGGGCTTACTGAGGACGACATCGTCATCCGCATGACCGGATGCCCCAACGGATGCGCACGGCCGTACGTGGCGGAAATCGGCCTCGTCGGCCGGTCACCCGGACTCTACAATCTCTATCTCGGTGCCGCGTTCGACGGCTCGCGGCTGAACAAGCTTTACGCCCGCGACATCGACAAGCACGGCATCGTTTCGGCGCTGGAGCCGATGCTGCTGCGCTATGCCAAGGAGCGCGACGGTGCCGAGCGTTTCGGCGATTTTGTGATCCGCGCCGGCTACGTGAAGGCGACCACGTCGGGCAACACGTTCCATGCCGACGTGGCGGCTGGGCTGTAGATCACCTCGGCGGCGGTGAACGTTTTCGCTTGCGGGCGGCGGCGCGGCAGTTTCTGGTAGCTGCGCTCCGCCTGATCCCTGCACGCGCAAACGAGACCTGGGACCGGCGAGGGCAGTGATCCGCCGGAGGCCACGCCCGCATGTCCCTCGACAGCCTGAAGCCGTTCCTGGAGCCGCGCTCCATCGCCATGATCGGCGCGTCGGAGAACCCCAACAAGATCGGCGGCCGGCCGATCGCCTACCTGCAGCGGTATGGCTTCAAGGGCAAAGTCTATCCGATCAATCCCACGCGCAAGGAGTTGCAGGGGCAGGTCTGTTACCCGAGCCTGGCGGATTTGCCGGAAGTGCCGGACCTCGTAGTGGTCGCAGTGCCCGGTGAAAACGCCATCGCCGCCGTGAAGAATTGCGCGGTGCGCGGGGTGAAAGCGGCGATCGTCATGTCCTCGGGATTCGGGGAAACTTCGGCGCCGGACGGCAAGGCCAAGGAACGCGAGATGGTGGCAGCTGCCCGCGCTGCCGGCATGCGCATGGTGGGCCCGAACACGCAGGGCCTCGCCAACTTCGGCAACGGCGCGGTGGCCAGCTTCTCGACCTTGTTCACCGCCGTACCGCAGGCTGACGGGCCGATTGCCGTGGTGAGCCAGAGCGGCGCCATGAGCGCCGTTCCCGTGGGATTGCTGCGGCAGGCCGGGCTTGGCGTGCGTTATTCGCTGGCCACCGGCAACGACGCCGACGTGACCGTGGCGGAGATGGCCGCGGCGGCCGTCAGCGATCCGGATATCAAGCTGCTGCTGCTTTACCTGGAGAGCATCCCGCAGCCCGGGCAACTCGTCGAGGTGGCGCGCATTGCGCATGAGCGCGGCGCCCATGTCGTGGCGCTGAAATCTGGCCGTACCGACGCGGGTCAGCGCGCGGCACGATCGCACACGGGGGCGCTTGCCAACGAGGATCGTGTTGTCGATGCGGCATTGGAGCGGCTCGGCATCTGGCGCGCCCGCGATGTGGCCGGACTGGTGTCGGCGGCGGATCTTTATCTCAAAGGCTGGAGGCCGAAAGGCCGCCGGCTGGTGGCCATTTCGGGCTCGGGCGCGACGTGCGTGATGGCAGCGGATGCCGCGACTTTCGCCGGGCTGGAGATCGCAACGCTCAAGGCCGAAACGCGCGAATCGCTGAACAAGCTGCTGCCGTCCTTTGCGACAACAACCAACCCGATCGACTTGACGGCGGCGCTGCTCTCCAACAACCGCCTCCTGAGCGACATCCTGCCGGTGATCGCGCGCGATGATGCCGCCGATGCCTTCATGATCGGGTTTCCGGTTGCGGGCGATGGCTACGATGTGCCGGCATTTGCGCGCGACACCGCTGCATTCGCCAAAGAGACCGGCA
>CADEFX010000017.1:23502-35587 GCA_902826715.1 uncultured Hyphomicrobiales bacterium
GGCTTCCCAGCCCGACATTGCCATGCAGTTCCGCGCAGCGGGCACGCCGTCATTGCCGCTGGAGGCAGAGGCAATCGAGGCACTCGCGCAGTTCATCAAACACAACGAGCTGATCGCGCGCGTCAAGCAACGGCCCTGGCCGCAATGGCAACAGGCGGCGGATGCGGTTAGCAACGAGAAGGTACTGAACGAAGCCGAGAGCCTGGCGGTCGTGGCGCACGCGGGCCTGAGCGTCGTGCCGCATCACCTCAGTCGGTCGGCAGCAGAGGCGGCAACGGCGTGGCGCAATTTCGGCGGGCCGGTCGCCATCAAAGGATGCACCGGGGACATCACGCACAAGACCGAATACGGCCTCGTGCAGCTCAACCTCGACGACGAGGATGCGATCAAAGACGGCTACCGCAAGATCGAGAAGACGCTCGCCGCGCATCAGGCGCGGTTCGATGGGGTGATCGTCGCGCGCATGGTGAAGGGCCGGCGCGAAATGATGATCGGCGCGCATCGCGATCCGATCTTCGGACCAGTTGTGGTCGTGGGTGACGGTGGCAAGTACGTCGAGGCCATGCCCGACCTGAAGCTGCTGCTGCCGCCATTCGATGTCGAAGATGCAGTCCGCGCGCTGATGTCGCTCAGGTGTGCGGCCGTGCTGAAAGGCGTGCGCGGCGATCCGCCGATGGATGTGCACGCCATGGCGCAGGCAGCGGTGCAGGTGGCCGAGTTGATGCGCGACCCGGCGATCCGGAGCCTCGACATCAATCCGCTGATGCTCGGCAGCGTCGGCGAAGGCTACGCTGTCGTGGATGCCGTGGTCATCCGGGATGGGGTCGGCTGACGGCGCGCCCGCATCAGATGGCGCAGCGCGGCTCCGGCGGAGTGACGGCGCGCTTCCACTGATAGGTCTCGCTCAGGAACTTGACGCCCTTGTATCCCTTGACCTGAAGCTGGTCGGGGTTGCGCAGACGCACCTCGACATCGAACCTCTCGCCCTGGTCGGGATCGTAGATCCAGCCGTTGTCCCATGACCCGTCGGGCTGAAGCTTGAGGCCGCCGATGATCTGCAGGCCGCAGATCGGCTGCGCGCGCTTGGTCCGATCCTCGTTCCTTTCATCGCGCAGCAGCTGGCCCGACTTGTCGTTGGGCTGCTGGAGCCAGACGATGCGACCGCACAGGCCTTCCGGGCAGAGGGCGATCTCGACAGCGCCGCGACCCGTATGGTCGATCCAAACGCCGGCCGCGGGCGTGACGGCTTCCTGGGCCGGCGGTGCCGATTTCTTCTGAGGCGGGGCCTTGCCGGGCTGCTGGGCGGTCAGCGGTTGCGTCAGCAACACCGCGGAGGAAACGATGGCGCAGGCCATGGCCAAACTGCCCAAGCGTCTGACTTGCATAGCATTTGTCCTCAATGAGCGGCCAGGCGGTGGCAGCAACCCATATATGTGCGCCCTCTCCTGGTACGCCAATTGGTCGGAAATGCGACTGGAGCGCCGTCGCTTCGCGTGCAGGCACTTTGAGCGTGAATCGCACAATTTAACTTATGAGGCAGAGCGGGATTCACGTTGCGGCCGAGGCACTTCCTGCGGTTCAGGATAGTCCAACTCAAAACGACCCTGCTCTGGGAGCGACAAGGCGCCGCAAGGACGGAATTCGTCATCATTTCCGCCCACCGCTGGATCAAGCAAGTTGCGGCAGCACTTGCAATATCGTCTGGGCTCTTTACCCTGCCGCGACCCTGAGTAGCTATACTCGATTTAAGCTCCTATATAGGGCGTAGAAGCCCTTGGGACGCATTCGGCCAACCACGGCCGTGCGGGGTACGGGCGGCGCAGACATGAATTGCGACGCTACCGCAGTGGCGATGCCAGCCCTCAACACGAGGATGACCGGTTAGACATGGTCCTCACGCTTGCGTTCCGTAACCTTTTTCACGATCGCATCCGGCTGGCTGTCACGCTCGTGGGCATCCTGTTTTCCATCGTGCTGGTCGCGGTGCAGCTCGGACTGTATCTGGGTGCGCGCAAGATGATCGTGTCGATGGTCCAACAGGCCGATGCCGATCTCTGGGTGACGGCCTATGGCGCCAAGAGTTTCGAGGATTCGGCCGCCCTTCGAGGCGGCGAGCGGCACGCCGTCTTGAGCGTGCCGGGCGTGACGAGCGCCGTGCCGATCGTCGTGGCCTTCAACGAATGGCGCAAGCCGGCTGGTGGCCCGACAGTGATCGTGCTGGGAGGCCCTGACCCCGAGGGGGGCGGACTGGGCCCTTGGAACGTGGTTGCCGGCGACCTCCGGGACGTCATCGCGCCGGACGGCGTAGCGGTGGACAAGAGCTATCTGACGGACCTGGGCGTTGCCGGCGTCGGCGATACCGCCCAGATCGAATCGTCGCGCGTCAGGGTCGGCGCTCTCACGAACGGCATCCGCTCCTTCACTATGGCGCCGTACGTCTTCACGACGCTTAAGCGCGCCCGCGGCATGCTCAATCTGTCGAACGATCAGGCAACCTACCTCCTGGTGAAACTGCAGCCGGGCACCGATCGGGACGGGGCGCGCCAGGCGATCAAGGACAAGCTCAGCAACGTCGAAGTGCTGACAAGCCCCGAGTTCGAAGGCCGCAGCCTTGACCAGTGGCTGTTTGCGACAGGTGCCGGCGTCGCGCTCATCGGCGGCGCGCTGCTGGGAATTCTGGTCGGTACCGTGATCGTGGCCCAGACCCTTTATTCGAGCACCAAGGACCACCTGAGCGAATTCGCGACCTTGCGCGCGCTCGGATCCTCCAAAGGCTATATCCACCGCGTGATCCTGCTGCAGGCGGCGTTGTCGGCCGTGATCGGATACGTGCTCGGCATGGGCATCGCGCTTGTCGTCGTGAGCTTCAGCGAGCAGACGGCCTTGCCCATTGTGATGACGCCGGAACTCGCGGCCGGTTTGTTCATTCTGACGGTGGCGATGTGTTCCATCTCGGCCATGGCAGCCATCATGAAGGTGACCAAGATCGACCCCGCCATGGTGTTTGCGCGATGAAGCCACAACCGGTTCTTCAGGCGACCGACATCGTTAAGGACCTCGGTCAGGGGGCCGGCAAGGTGCGCGCGCTGAAAGGCGTCAGCCTGACGGTGAGTCCCGGCCAGCTTACCCTGCTGATGGGCCCTTCCGGCTCAGGCAAGACGACGCTTCTATCGATCCTGGGATGCATCCTCACGCCGACGTCG
Source organism: uncultured Hyphomicrobiales bacterium (assembly GCA_902826715.1). Taxonomy (GTDB): domain Bacteria; phylum Pseudomonadota; class Alphaproteobacteria; order Rhizobiales; family Hyphomicrobiaceae; genus CADEFX01. The sequence continues at coordinate 26,706 of CADEFX010000017.1, forward strand.
GGAAGCCTGACGCTGGGCGGAGAGAAGGCGGACGGGCTCGACCCGGAAGAGCTGGCGGAACTGCGGCGCCGGCACATCGGGTTCGTGTTTCAGACCTACAACTTGTTTCCGACCCTGACGGCCGAGGAGAATGTCCGCTTGGCCCTCGACGTGCGCGGCAACGGGCGGCGCTCGGCCACTCACATGGCGCGCACGGCGCTGACGAGCGTCGGGCTCGGCCACAAGCTGCGGTCCTATCCGCGTAACATGAGCGGCGGCGAGCAGCAGCGCGTCGCCATTGCCCGTGCCCTCGCCGGAGCGCCGTCACTGATCCTCGCCGACGAGCCCACGGCAGCGCTCGACAGCGAGAACGGCCAGGCCGTGATGGTGCTGCTGGCCGACATTGCCAAACGCGAGAATCGCGCTGTTCTGGCCGTCACGCACGATCCGCGCACGCTGCCTTATGCCGACCGCATCATACGCATCGAAGACGGCGTGATCGTCGGCGAAAAACGGCAGAAGGTGAAGCCGAGCGGCATGAGCAATGTCGCCAACGGGAAAATTGGAGCCCATGTCTAGTTCGAAAACGCCGGTCGTCAGCCTGATCGCCGCCGCAACGATGGCGATCGCCATTGCGTGGACGGTGACGCAGATCAATTCGGTGCCGGCATCGGCGCCCGTCACGTCCGTTGTGCGCCCGGCCCCGAAGCCGACGTGGGCAGCCTCTGCCGCCGGACGCGTGGAGCCGCGCGGCGGCGAGATCAAGATCGGCGCACAGACTGCAGGGCGGATCGCAGACGTGGCGGTCAAGATCAACGACACGGTTAAAGCGGGAGACCTGCTGATCCGGCTCGATGATGAGGAGGCTTCTGCGCGTATCTCTGCCGCCGAGGCCGAGGCGGCCGTGCGCAAGCGCGAAAGAGACGCGGAGACGGTCGGGCGGCAGGCGCAGGATCGGCGAAACGCCGAGGATGCGGTCGCGGTGGCAGACCGTGCGCTGACGCAAGCACGCGCCGATCTGGACGCCGCCGTTCGCGGCCGATCGTCGGATGGCGGCGCGGCGGCGGATTTGACAGCACAACGCGCCGCAGTCAAAGCAGCGCAAGACAAGCTCCTGCAGGAGCGCGATGGTCTTCGCCGCGCACAGATTGTGGCCGGAATTCCGTTACCGACGCGCCTTGAGGCTGCTCTGACGGCCGCACGGTCCGATCTCTCCCTGGCCGAAACGGCACTCGAACGTACGCGCGTGCGCGCCCCTTCCGATGCAACCGTGCTCCAGATCAATGCGCGCGCCGGAGAAACGGCCACCCCATCGGCGGAACAGACGCTTGTGGTGCTCGGCGATCTGACAGCGCTGCGCGTACGTGCGGAACTCGAAGAACGGGACTCGGCCAAAGTCCGCGTTGGCCAGCCTGCCGCCGTTCAATCGGATGCGCATCCGGGTCGCAAGTTCGAAGGCAAGGTCGTGACGATCGCGCAGGCCATGGGGCCTGGGAAGCTCGCGCAACGCGGTCCGCGCCGGCCGAACGATGTCGAGGTGCTCGAGGTCGTGATCGATCTCGATGCGGGCTCGGGCCTGCTACCCGGCATGCGCGTCGACGTCTACTTCAAGCCTGACGCAACCGTCCAGAACCAGGCTGACGCCAAGAGCAACTGATCGCGTCAGTTATCTTCGCCGAAGCCGCTTTCGACAAGGGCCACGAGCGCCTCGATCGCTTCGGGGGCCTGGGCGCCGTCGGCTTCGATCTCGATGGAGCTGCCGGGACCGGCAGCGAGCATCATCAACCCCATGATGGAGGTACCGCCGACGGTCTGGCCGTCGCGCGTCACACGCACGGCGGCTTGGAAGCTTTCCGCGCACTTCACGAACTTCGCGGACGCGCGGGCGTGCAATCCCTTGCGATTGCGGATCGTGACGATCGCCCTGGGTTTATCCGAAGCGGCCAAGCGTTCCCCCGAAACGTGCAGGCTCCAGAATATCAGCCCGCCACTTTTTTAGGCCCACCACTTTTATAGGAAAGCGGCCGTCAGGTCTCGCCGGACAGCACCTGGCTTGCAACGCTGATGTATTTGCGGCCCGCATCCTTGGCGAGGCCGACCGCCTGAGCCAGGGACTTGTCCTTGCGCACGCTGGCCAGCCGGATGAGCATGGGCAGATTGACGCCGGCCAGAACCTCCGCGCCGGTATCCTCCATGACCGATATCGCCAAGTTCGATGGCGTACCGCCGAACATGTCGGTGAGGACGACGACACCATCGCCGCTGTCGACGCCGCGGACGATTTCGATGAGCTGCTGCCGGCGCCGCTCCACATCGTCCTCCGGGCCGATGGAGAGCGCTTCGAACTGGCTCTGCGGCCCAACGACGTGCTCGAGAGCAGCACGGAATTCAGTTGCGAGCCCGGCATGAGCAATAATAACGATGCCGATCATCGGCGTGGCACCTCGTGCCTATGATAGCTTCCCCTGCGGACCTTCGACCCGCCCCATTCAGGCATTCGCGCCGCCTTCGATCGAACTCGATCCCCCAAGCCCGCGAATCGAAGGAAGGAGATTTTACCAGCCCGCGCCGCCTATTGTCCGCAAGTCACAATTCTTGGCAAATGCCATTTCGCCGCGCGCCCGCCGGAACAGCTCGACAAATCCGCGTGACAGTTAACAGCGCGACGCACGAAGCAACGCCAGCAGCACCTTGAGCGGCGCAGACACCTCGAGCGGCGCGATCTGCACAATGGGCAACGCCAATCCCAATATGCCGGTTTCTGCGGGAACCGGTAGGCGCTCCACGGCATCGGAACCGACCAATCGGATGACAAGCCTCAGCCGGGCCTCGGGCGCATGCGGCACCTCAACAATGCCGATACCCCGAACCTCGAGCTTGCCCGCGATGGCAGCGGGCGCGCGAGCCCATAGCGATGCGGCGCGTCGCTCCAGCATCACCTGATCGTCGGCAACGAGGCGCGCGGCGAGCGCCCGCCCGTCGATCTGGGCGGGTTGCATGATGCAGCGAAGCGCAAGGTCCGACTTGCCGATGCCGGACGGCCCCTGGAGGATGGCCGCGCCCTCGTCGAGCGCGATGCACGTGCCATGCACGAGGCTGCTTGCGCCATCCAAAGCCAGTCCGCCTTTCAACTCCGATGTACCGCCGGCAGACGCACGATGAACCGCGTTCCGCCAGCAGCGCGACGGTTCTCGGCCCAGATGCGGCCGCCGGATGCGGTCACGATCTCGCGCGAGATGCTGAGCCCAAGGCCGGAGTTCTTGCCGCTGGTTTGATCGCTCTGTGGACGGTCGGAGGAGAATCGCTCGAAGACGACGTCGAGCTTGTCAGATGGAATTCCAGGACCTTCATCCTCAACGGCGAACTCGATCTCCTTGTCCACGCGCCTCACCCACACAGCTACCGTACCGCCGGGCGGAGAGAACGAGAGTGCATTGTCGATCAGATTGGTCACGACCTGCCCGATCCGGCCTTCGTGAGCGTTGACAACATATGTACGGGCATCGCCAAGACCTGCCACGTCCAGCGTGAGCGTGCGCGTGTCAGCTCCCAGGATATCTTTGAAGACATCCACCACGTTGGCCAAGACTACCTTTACATCCACCGGCACCATCTGCTGCCGGGCAAGCTCGGCATCAAGACGCGAGGCGTTCGACACATCGGTAATCAGCCGATTGAGACGTTTGAGCTCGCCTTGGATCTGCGCGACCAGTTCCTGGCGTTCTGCATCCGTCTTGGCGTACGTCAGAACGTCGGCAGTGCCGCGCGCAGCGGCAAGCGGGTTCTTGAGCTCGTGCGCCACGTCGGCGGCAAACTTCTCGCTGGCCTCGATGCGCCGGTAGAGCGCCGAGGTCATGCGCGCAAAGGCTCCGGCCATCTGACCGACCTCGTCGCGGCGATCGGCAAAATCGGGCAGCCGCGCACGCGAGTTTAAACGCTGGCTGACCTGCTCGGCGACGGCGGACAACCGTCCCATGGGACCGGCAATCGTGCGCGCCAGCAGGAGGGAGGCCATGAGCGTCGCCGACAGCGCCATCAAGGAAACAGCGATCGTCACCCACCGCTCACGATCCAGGATTTCGTCGATTTCGCCGGGGCGGGACGACAGCAGCAGGACACCGAGAATGGCATTGCGCCGCTGGATCGGCACGGCATGTGAAACGATCTGCTTGCCGTCGTCGGTCAGGAGCAGCATCGGCGGCAGCGTGACGCCCCGCAACGCCTGACGCACCTCGACGTAGTAGTTCCCGTTGGCCAAGCCGATCTCGCGGTAGACGGGAAGATCGGACGCGTCGAGCCAGTCGCGCAAACGCGTCCACGCCGTCTTCACGCGTACGCGACCCTGCGGCTCCGGATCCTCGACGACGGCTCTACCCACGACGTCGTTGGAATCGACGATGAGCGTGCCCTCGCGGGTATAGATGCGCGCCCGCGTATTGTAGGAAGGAAGAATGAGACGGCGCACGACCGGCGCCACACGATCCGGGCGCAAGGACAACTCCATCGCCACGAAGCCGTCGTCGCGATGCAGCATGCGCCGGCCGTCGGCCTCCGGCAGCCGGTCCTGGTCGAATGCCAGGCGGTCGGTGTCGATCGACGCATTGGAGGCGATGGCAGCCGCGATGATTTCGCCTTGGATCTTGAGGCTTTCCACCTTGGCGGCGATGAGCCAAGCCTGATGCTGGCTGAGCCAGAGCATGCCGCCCAGCAGGACGACAAGGCCGAGCAGGTTGGAGACGAAGATACGCCGGGCAAGGGTGCCGGAGACGAAGCGGACGAGCGGCGCGTCGGTGACCAACACGCGCCATAGGCGGGATGCAAAGGATGCGATCGACCGCAACACACCCTTCGCCCGGCCGGTCGCCAGCGTCCAGCTCTGAACGACATCCTGTGCCGCTACGCGACTGGCATCAACCTCCGGCCGGTCTGTCTCAATCGCCATGCCGCGTGCCTAGAGCAGGATCGTTATGGATTGCTTCACTCCAGTCTAGCGCCAGTGCGCTGCACCAACCGCGCGTCCGCTCAGGCTTCCTTGAAGCGGTAGCCGACACCGTACAGCGTCTCGATCACGTCGAAGTCGTCGTCAACCTGCTTGAACTTCTTGCGCAGGCGCTTGATGTGGCTGTCGATGGTGCGGTCGTCGACATAGACCTGATCGTCGTAGGCGGCATCCATCAAAGCATCGCGCGTCTTGACGACGCCGGGGCGCGCAGCAAGGGCCTGCAGGATCAGGAACTCGGTGACCGTGAGCGTCACCGGCCGGTTGTCCCAATGGCAGGTATGCCGCTCGGGATCGAGCTTGAGCTTGCCGCGCTCCAGGATGCGGGCGGCTTCGGTAACGACGGCCGTGCCGTCCTTGGGCGCGAAGCGACGCAGCACGGCCTTCACGCGCTCGACGACCAGACGCTGGGAGAACGGCTTGGCGATATAGTCGTCGGCGCCCATTTTCAGACCGAACAGCTCGTCGATCTCCTCATCCTTGGAGGTGAGGAAGATGACGGGCATGTCGGACTGCTGGCGGATGCGGCGCAGCAACTCCATGCCGTCCATGCGCGGCATTTTGATATCGAACACGCCCAGGTCGGCAGGTTCTTCCATCAAGGCCTCGAGGGCCGAGGCACCATCGTTGTAGGTGCGAACCTTATAGCCTTCCGCCTCCAGCGCCATGCGCAGCGCCGTGAGGATGTTTCGCTCGTCATCGACGAGTGCAATGGTACTCTTCTCTTTCATATCTCGATATCCCCGAGGGCGCACAAGGCCCATTGATGCGCCGCTCTATGGCGCCAACGTGTGGGAAATATGGCACGGTCATGGTGCAAACCCGCTGTTGAATGGTAGCTGAATGGCCGCGTGAGGCAAACCCTGAACCGATGGATGCCAGGAATGAACGTTGACAACAGACCTGCGATGCCGCCCAGAGCCGGCCCAAGCGAGGAAGATGCGGCCATTGCGCACTCCATTCGCGCGCTGGTCCGCGGGAGCCTGAAAGCCTCGCTTGCGACCATCGATGCGCAGACCGGGCACCCCTATGCGTCGTTGATCACTGTGGCTACGGACCCTGACGGGCGGCCTGTGTTTCTGATCTCGACTCTCGCGCTCCACACGCGAAATCTGGCCGCCGATAGCCGGGCCAGCCTGCTGTTCGACGCGACCGATGGCCACGCCAACCCTCTGGCCGGCGCCCGGGCGACGTTGATCGGCAGCGCCCATGTCACGACAAATGGCGGCGCACGGGCGCGGTTCATCGCGCGGCATCCAGGCTCCGCCGGAACGGCCGATTTCCCCGACTTCTCGTTTTGGACCCTGGCCGTGGAGCGCGCCCACTACATCGGCGGCTTCGGACGTATCCGCACCCTCACGGCGGACATCCTGCAGGGCCCGCCCGCGCCGCCGGATCTGACGGCGACGGAGCCGGCACTGATCGCGGATTTGAACCGAAGCTCGATGTCAGCGCTACAGAGCTTTGGACAGGCGGAGCCCAAGCTGGACGAGGGCCCATGGCGCGTCTGCGGCCTCGACGCCGAAGGAGCCGACCTCGCCAACGGCCTGAGGGCACGGCGCGTGGATTTCGCTCGACCGGCCGTTGCGGCGGCAGAGGTGCCAGCGCTGCTTGCCGATCAACTCGGTTTGCGTGCAACGCAGCAATGATGCGGTGCACACAAAGCACCCACAACCATGCCCCCGTTGGCACGAAGATTGCGCGTGTAAATGCGACCACGCTGGGTCTTGAGGAGTTAACGCTTCGTCCTTAGCATGGCGGGTTCAGGGCTCGTACCCCTTCGATGTCTGCGGGACAGATATCGAGGCGCGCGTGCGGGCCCGCGTATTTTTTGAATGGTCGTCCGTATGGTTTACGGCAAGTTTGGTGAGCAGCGGCAACAAATGACAAACGAGACGTTTCCCTTGGCGGCAGCGCGCAAGGTGAGCCAAAACAACTCGCATCTTGAGCTCATCGAACTCGCTGTCCGGCGCGGGGAAGGACAATTCTCCAGCACGGGAGCTCTGGTTTTCCAGACAGGCGCACATACCGGGCGCTCGGCTCAGGACAAATTTATCGTGCGGGACGAAACCACCGAGAAGGCCGTCTGGTGGGACAACAACAAGGCGATCAGCCCGGAACAGTTCGACCTAATCCATGCCGACTTCCTCGAATATGCCAAGACACGCGAACTGTTCGTGCAGGACTTGTACGCCGGCGCCGATCCGGCGCATCGGCTCAATGCGCGCGTCTTCACCGAGTATGCCTGGCACGGGCTGTTCATCCGCTGGCTGCTGCGGCGTCCCGACAAGAGCGACCTGGCCGGCTTTCAGCCCCAATTTACCGTCGTCAATCTGCCCAGCTTCCGGGCAGATCCCAAACGGCACGGCGTGCGTTCCGAAACGGTCATTGCGTGCAATTTCGCGAAGCGCCTCGTGCTGATTGGCGGCACGTCCTATGCCGGCGAGACGAAGAAATCGGTCTTTACCTTCCTCAACTACCTCATGCCCGACAAGGGCGTGATGCCGATGCACTGCTCGGCCAACGTCGGCAACAGCGGCGACTCGGCGGTGTTCTTCGGACTGTCGGGGACGGGCAAGACGACACTATCGGCCGATCCTAAACGGACGCTGCTGGGCGACGACGAGCATGGCTGGTCGTCCAGCGGCATCTACAATTTCGAGGGCGGCTGCTACGCCAAGACGATCCGCCTCTCCAAGGAGGCGGAGCCCGAGATCTGGGCTGCCTCCAACCGCTTCGGCGCAGTGCTTGAGAACGTGATCGTGAAACCGGGTTCGCTCGATCCCGACTTCGACGACGGCAGGCTGACGGAAAACACGCGGTCCGCCTACCCGCTGGATTTCATCTCCAATGCCAGCAAGACCGGCACGGCCGGCCATCCCAAGAACATCGTCATGCTGTGTGCGGATGCCTTCGGCGTACTACCGCCGATCGCCAAGCTGTCGCCGAGCCAGGCCATGTATCACTTCCTGTCGGGCTACACGGCCAAGGTCGCCGGCACCGAGAAAGGCATGGGTAACGAACCGCAAGCGACGTTCTCCACCTGCTTCGGCGCGCCCTTCATGCCGCGCCACCCGAGCGCCTACGGCAATCTGCTGCGCGAGTTGATCGCGGAGCACAAGGTCGACTGCTGGCTCGTCAACACGGGCTGGACGGGCGGCAAGTTCGGCACCGGCCACCGCATGCCGATCAAGGCGACGCGGGCGCTGCTCGACGCGGCGCTGTCCGGCAAGCTCAAGGATCAGCCCATGCGCACCGATCCGACGTTCGGCTTCCAGGTTCCGACGGCGCTCGACGGTGTCGATCCCAAGATCCTCAACCCGCGCGAGACCTGGGCCGACAAGGCGGCCTACGACGCGCAGGCGCGCGCACTGGTCGACATGTTCAACAGGAACTTCGCCAAGTTCGAGGTGCATGTGGACGCGGACGTGCGCGCAGCGGCCCCGACGCTGAAGGAAGCGGCGGAGTAGCGGCTGGCATTGCTCTCATGTCCGGCAGGCGTCTCCTCGCGAGGCGCTTGTGCGATCTAACGGAAGTCGGCGACGGTCAGCAGCGGGTCGAAACGAACGCCCGCCGCGGCAAACGATTCGGCGGCACCCTCGAGCCGGTCGACCAGAGTGATGACTCGCACGACGCTGCCACCCTCGCTTTTGATGGCTTCGATAGCCTTGAGTGACGACCCGCCGGTGGTCGTGACGTCCTCCAGGATGATGACGCGCTTGCCGCGGATGGTCTCGCCTTTCACGAGACCTTCGATCAGCGATTGCGTGCCGTGTTCCTTGGTTTGCTTGCGCACGAAGAATGCCGGCAGCGGATGGCCTGCGGCGAAGCTCATCGCAGCAACGGCGGTGGCGATCGGCACCGCGCCCATCTACGGCCTCGGTGTCCTTTTCGCCGTCATCGC
>CADEFX010000018.1 GCA_902826715.1 uncultured Hyphomicrobiales bacterium
CAGCGTGCGGGCCTGGCTGTAGGACTGGCCGTTGGTGGCGTTGCAGTTGATGTCCGCGCCGTTTGAGTTTTTGGCCTCCGCACCGTTGCAGTACATCGTGTTGTACTCGCCGTCCGTCATCAGGATCGCGTACTTCTGCAGCTTGTCCGCGCCGTAGGCTTTGGGCTGGTTCGCCGACGGCCACAGGTAGGCCCAGTTCGGCGACAGCATGTACCACGCCCACGCTGTTCCCAGGTGACCGGCCGTACCGCCGCCATCCTTGAGCTTGTCGATGCGGCGCTTCAGCATCGTCTTGTCGCTGCTGAGCGGCTGAACGGTGTTGACCTCGGCGTCGCCGGTGCTGACGACTAGGTCACCGCAATTGCCGGCCGAGTTGCTATTGGTGAAGTAGCCCGGGCCGACTTTTTTGGAACCCGAGTTTGGTGCATCGTCGCTGTAGGCCGAGCCTCCGGTGCGCTCTGTCACGCACCGATCAGACACCTTGAAGGTGTTGGTGCCCGAGCCGCTGGCCTTCGGGAACTGATACCACGTGGCAGGCGTGCCGAAGACCCATGGCAACAGGCCGGCTAGTAGATTGCTCAGCAAGCTGATGCAGGGGTTGCCCGACGTGAGGCAGCTTCCGGTGCGCAAAGTGCCGCGCACGCTGTTTGCCAATGCCGTCGTGCCGACGTTGACCGTATTGGCGAACGGCACAATGGCGACCTTCGACGTGTATTCGCTCTGATCCGCCCACACCACGATGTCGATGAAGTCTTTCGCAGCCAGCTTGAGGTCGGCGATCTTGCTGCCGGCCATCGAGCCCGTCACGTCGAGCATCAGGGACACCTCGACGCTCTGTCCGGCGTTCTGGCCGACATCGAGACGCGCTTGCGCGTGTGCGCCGACCGTGTAGCCCACATGCCGCACGAGGCTTAGAAACGGAGTCGGAACCACGCCCTCCGCCTGCATCGAGATCGTGTTGGCGGTGAAGTCCGGCGTAAATTTCGACACCTGGCTGGAGAAGGTCAGAGGCTTGTTGTTGTTGTAGTGCACCAACCCCTTCTCCTGCGCGAGGTCTATGTCCTTCTCGGTCTGCCACACGCGCGCCGCGGCGAGCACGGCCGAGTCGACGGCTTCCTGAATCTGATAGCGCGCGTGCACCGCGCGGCCATAGTCGATGGCGCCACCGACGAGCGACAGCACGACGACCGTCGTGAGCGCGAAGATGATCGCCACCGCGCCCGACTCGTCCTTGCGGAATTCGCGAGCGCCGGAGCGGCCGGCGCGATGCGCCAGACGGTCGAGAACGCTGAACATGACTCGCCTCCAGATAGATTTTTATGTAGTTTGAACAATGTGGCGAAATCTATTTAGAAGTAGTAAAAATGTTGAAGCATGACGCAATTTATTTTCGAGAGATAAAGCTAAAATATATATAGTATTTGAATATAATTTGCATAATTAAATTATATCTCTATTAACCTAGGTGCGCCGTTTGTTCTCGCGATGCGCCGCGTTTTGGGCTGCCTGATCCGGTGGCGTATGCGAGTAGGGCGTATCGCTTCTCCTCGGGCGAGACATATAAAGATTTCTTTATGTCGCTGTTGCGGGCGGCTTCTCTACCCGCTATAGAGGGCGCTCACGGCCGTCGGGCCGATCGACGACTCCTCAAGCTAAGGGAACCGGACACATGGCGGGCAAGGGCGATTATGTCGTAAAGGACATTGGTCTCGCCGAATGGGGCCGCAAGGAAATTGCCATCGCCGAAATCGAGATGCCCGGTCTTATGGCTACCCGGCAGGAGTACGGCCCGAGCCAGCCTCTGAAGGGCGCCCGCATCGCCGGCTCGCTGCACATGACCATCCAGACGGCCGTACTGATCGAGACGCTGAAGGCGCTTGGCGCCGATATCCGCTGGGTGTCGTGCAACATCTACTCGACGCAGGATCACGCCGCCGCTGCCATCGCGGAGGCCGGCATCCCCGTTTTCGCCTGGAAGGGCGAAAGTCTAAAAGACTACTGGGATTATACGCTGAAGCTCTTCGAGTGGTCGGACGGCGGCATGCCGAACATGATCTTGGACGACGGCGGCGATGCAACCCTGTTCGTGCATCTGGGCGTACGCGCCGAGGGCGGTGACACCGCGTTCCTCGACAAGGCTGGCTCCGAGGAGGAGGAGATCCTGTTCGCCTTGCTCAAGAGGGCGCTGAAGGAGAAGCCCAAGGGGTGGTTCGGCCAGCTCGCCACGACGATCAAGGGCGTTTCCGAGGAGACGACGACGGGCGTGCATCGCCTCTATGAGATGCAGAAGCAGGGCAAGCTGCTGTTCCCGGCCATCAACGTCAACGACAGCGTGACAAAATCGAAGTTCGACAACCTCTACGGCTGCCGCGAGAGCCTCGTCGATGGCATTCGCCGCGGGACCGACGTCATGATGGCCGGCAAGGTGGCAATGGTCGCGGGCTATGGCGATGTCGGCAAGGGCTCCGCCGCGTCCCTGCGCCAGGCCGGCTGCCGTGTCATGGTGTCCGAGGTCGACCCGATCTGCGCCCTGCAGGCTGCCATGGAGGGCTATGAAGTGGTCACCATGGAGGACGCCGCACCGCGCGCCGACATCTTCGTCACCGCCACCGGTAACAAGGACGTGCTGACGGTCGATCATATGCGCGCCATGAAGGACCGCGCGATCGTCTGCAACATCGGCCACTTCGACAACGAGATCCAGGTCGCCGGCCTCAAGAATTTCAAGTGGCACAACGTCAAGCCGCAAGTGGACGAGATCGAGTTCTCCGACGGGAAGCGCATCATTCTTCTGTCGGAAGGCCGCCTTGTGAACCTCGGCAACGCCATGGGTCACCCCTCGTTCGTTATGTCGGCCTCTTTCACCAATCAGACGCTGGCCCAGATCGAGCTCTGGACCAACCCCGGCCAGTACGAGAAGAAGGTCTACACGCTGCCCAAGCACCTGGATGAGAAGGTGGCGCTGCTGCATCTGAAGAAGATCGGCGTCAAGCTTACGCAGCTGACACCGTCCCAGGCTTCCTACATCGGCGTGTCCGCACAGGGTCCCTATAAGTCGGACCACTATCGCTATTAAGCCACGCCTTGATCAGGATCGTTTCGGATTGAGCCACCTTGCCCACCCGAAGCGCCGCGGCCGAAACGTCAATTCTATTCGATTTCATTAGTTTAGAGCGCGATTCACGTTTCACGTAGAAGCGAAAGCGCTTCCAGGTGAAACGATCGCGCTCAAGGGCGCGAACGGCGTGCTGTCTATGGTCAGCGCGCGGGAAGGCCATCATACTGCTTGCTGATTCGTTAATTCGATCAGTCATCGATGACAGCCTCGTTGCGCTAAGGCCAAATCGTACCGCGTAGACCGGAGCACATCGGGGCCCTTCAAGAGTGCTCTGGCCTCGATGTGGATTGCTGGCAATTTCGGCAAGGACCCCGGCGCGCGCACGGAGCTCGTTCTGCTCCTCGCCGCGAGTTTGGCCTGTGCCATCGTCCTGACGGTGGCCGCTGCAGGCCGCCCTGATTCGGTCGGCTCCTTCCGTCTTATCCATATTCTGGCCATCGCCGTGTCGGCCGGCGCCATAGCCGCCGCCACCATGCGCCTGTGGCGCTCGACCAGCCTTGCGCGGGGTATCGGCCTGCGACGGCAGGACGAAGTGGCTGAGCTGCGCCGCAACCTCGCCGCCGCCGAATCGATGCTCCGGGCGGAGCCTCAGGTTCTCGTCTATTGGCAGCACGGCGACAGCGTCCGCATCGTCTCGCACACTTTGTCCACCGTTCCGGGCGTGCCCGAGGATCCCCAGCAGCTTCTGCGCTTCGGTCAATGGCTGGAGCCGTCGGCAGCGCACGAGTTGAAAGAGGGGCTTGATGCGTTGTTTGCCTCGGGCCGCCCCTTCAGCATGCTTTTGAGGACCAACGCCAGCGGGCATGTCGAGGCTGAGGGGCGGGTCTCCGGCGGCCGCGCTATTCTGCGCTTGCGTGATGTGGCCGGCTATCGCCGCGACCTCGCGCGCATCATCGACCAGCACCGCCAGCTCGCACGCGACATCAGCCTCGGGCGTGCTCTGTTCAATGCGTTACCGATGCCGGTCTGGCTTCGCGGCGCCGACGGCCGCATCGAGTGGGTCAACAAGTCCTACGTCCAGGCCGTCGAGGCTGCCGACGAGGAGGAGGTGCGCGAGCGCCAGGTCGAGCTCCTGGAATCGCGCCAGCGCCAGGAGCTGCGCCGCACCATCGGCCTCGGCGAAACCTTCAAGCAGCGCCTGCCCCTCATTGTCGGCGGCGAACGCAAGTCCCACGATGTCGTGTCACTGCCCGTGGGTGAAGCAAGCGCCGGCGCTGCCCTCGACGCCGCCGCTCTCGAGGACGCCAAGGGGGAGGTGCAGCGCCAGGTGGCTGCCTTTCACCGCACGCTCGATCGCGTGGCCACCGCCGTCGCCATCTTCGACCGCGATCAGCGGCTGACCTTCTTCAACGACGCCTTCCGCACGCTCTGGCAGCTCGATGCCGATTGGGTGGCGTCTCGCCCCTCACACGGCGAGGTCCTGGATCGCCTGCGCGAATTTTCGCGCCTGCCGCCCGTGGTCAATTATCGCGAATGGAAAACGAAAGTGCTCGCCGGGTACAAGACCGATTCCGAGCCTGAGGAATGGTGGCATCTGCCGGATGGTCGGTCTCTGCACGTCATGGCGGAGGAACGCCCCGACGGCGGCATCACCTATCTCTATGAGGACGCCACCGAGCAGCTTGCCCTCGAAAGCCGATACAATGCCTTGATCAGCGTGCAGGCCGAGACGTTGGATCACCTCACTGAGGGCGTTGCGGTGTTCGGCACGGACGGCCGTCTCAAGCTTTTCAACTCGGCCTTCGAGCGTATCTGGAAGCTGTCGCGCCGCGCGCTGCAGGAGCACCCGCACATCGAGGAAATCGTCCGCCAGTGCCGGGTGCTGCACGACGATCCCCAAGGCTGGGACCGCATCGCGCGCTCAGCCACCGCCATCTCGGACCAGCGCCAGCCTGTCGATGGGCAGATGACGCGCGCCGATCAAAGCGTCATCGACTTCTCGGCCCTGCCGCTGCCCGATGGCGGCACGCTCGCCACCTTCGCGGACGTCACCGACTCCAAGCGCTACGAGCGTGCCCTGATCGAGCGCAACGAAGCCCTCGTGGCCGCCGACAAACTCAAGAGCCAGTTCATCAGCCACGTGTCCTACGAGCTGCGAACACCGCTCACCAATATCATCGGCTTCAGTGAGCTTCTGGAGAGCCCGCGCACCGGCCCGCTCAACCAGAAGCAGCGGGAGTATCTTACCGACGTCTCAGCCTCGTCCAAGACGCTGCTGGCCATCATTGATGACATCCTGGATCTCGCCAACATGGACGCAGGCGCGCTCGAGTTGAAGCTGTCGCCCGTAAAGGTCGTGCCGATTGTCGACGCGGCCGTTCTCGGCGTCCGCGACCGCGCCGCCCGCGCCAAGATCGCGCTTGAAATCTCCATCGCGGACGATGCCGTGGAGTTCATCGCCGACGAGGCCCGCGTGCGCCAGATCCTCTACAACCTTATGTCCAACGCTATCGGCTTCTCCATGCCCGGCGGACGCGTTCAGCTCATGGGCAAGAACGACGGGGACCATATCGCCTTCACGGTCGTGGACGAGGGCGTCGGCATCCCGAAGGACCAGCAGCGCAGCGTGTTGGAGCGTTTCGTCTCGCGCAGCCAGGGTTCCAAGCATCGCGGCGCGGGCCTCGGGCTCTCCATCGTGAAGAGTCTCGTCGAGTTGCACGGCGGCGACATTCTCCTGCACAGCGAGCCCGGCCAGGGCACGTCGGTCACGGTGCGCTTCCCGAAGGGTGGCGTACGTCCCGTCGACACCGCCGATGTCGCACCCAAGCGCGCTTGACGGCAGGTCGGCGGCACTGTTCGCTGCCGGGCGATGACCGCAACGAGACACCTCATCCCCGACCTCGACGAGGCGGGCCTCGCCCTCGTCGCCGAGGTGCTGGCGCTGTCGGTTCGGCCCGGTGACATTTTGGCGCTTCGGGGCGATCTCGGCGCCGGCAAGACGACGTTCGCGCGCGCCTTCATCCGCGCCGTGCTCGACGATCCCTCAGCCGAGGTGCCGAGCCCCACCTTCACGCTGCTCCAGACCTACGAGACAAGCCGCTTTTCCATCGCGCATGTCGATCTCTACCGCACCGTGGGCGCTGCCGAGCTTGAGGAGATCGGCTTCCATGAGGCCGTCGCGACCAACGTGGTGCTGCTCGAATGGCCCGAGCGCGCCGAGCATGCGCTTCCCGCCTCTCGCCTTGAGATCCAGCTTGAGACGGCTGCCGATCCAAATCGACGCGCTTTGCATCTGATGGGCCTCGGCGATTGGGCGCCACGGCTCGACCGCATCCGCGCGGTGTATGCGTTTCTGATCGATCACGCGCACCGGACAGGATCAGCCCCCTCGCGTCTGCGCTATCTCCAGGGCGATGCCTCCCCGCGCGCCTACGCGCGTCTGGACTTCGGCGGCAGCTCGCGCGTGCTGATGAATGCCCCCGCCATGCCCGACGGGCCTCCGGTGCGGGACGGGCAGCCTTACAGTCGCATCGCGCATATCGCCGAAGCTGTGCGTCCTTTCGTTGCCGTGACACAGGCTCTTGGCCAGCGCGGTCTGGCCGCGCCTCAGGTCCATGCACAGGATCTCGCGCAAGGTCTCGTCCTGCTCGACGATTGCGGCGATCTCATCCTCGGCCGTGCCATCGCAGCCGGCGTCTCCCAGTCTGATCTCTGGCGCGACGCCGTCGATGCTTTGATCGCGCTCCGCCGTAAGGGTCCTCCCCCCGCCGCACTTCCGATTGCAGACGATGCGTTTCATGCGCTGCCCGACTTTGATCACCACGCACTCAGCATCGAGGCTGAGCTGCTCCTCGACTGGTATTGGCCCGCCGCCAAGGGCCAGCCCGTTCCCGCCGATGCGCGCGACGCGTTCATTGCGCTTTGGACGGGTCAGTTCGATTGGCTGACACGCCTTCCCAAGGGCTGGGTCCTGCGCGACTACCATTCTCCCAATCTGATGTGGATGCCCAAGCGCGACGGCATCGCACGCATCGGCGTCCTCGATTTTCAGGACGCCATGGCAGGCCCATGGGCCTACGATCTTGTGTCTCTGCTGCAAGATGCCCGGCTCGACGTTCCCGCAGCCCTCGAATCGGACCTGTTTGCACGGTACTGCGACCGCGTGGCCGCAATAGAGCCGGATTTCGACCGCACCAGCTTCGCCCATGCCTATGCCGCGCTGGGGGCCCAGCGAAACACCAAGATCCTCGGTATCTTCGCTCGTCTCGCGCGGCGCGACGGCAAACCTGCCTACCTCCAGCATATGCCGCGCATCTGGCGCTACCTCGCGCGCGATCTCGCCCACCCCTCCCTGGCGCCTCTCCAGGTCTGGTACGACCGCCATTTTCCACAGGCGGATCGCACACGTATCTTGGCGGCGTGATATCATCGCGCATGTACAGGGGAACTGGGGTCCATGACGTGGTGCCCGCAATCAGCCATGGTCCTTGCCGCCGGTTTCGGCACGCGCATGCGTCCCGCCGCCAATGGCCTGCCCAAGCCGCTGGTTCCACTCGGCGGACGCGCCCTCATTGACCACGTACTTGACCGCATCGCCGATGCCGGCGTGCCGCGCGCCATCGTCAACGTCCACTACTGTGCCGACCAGATCGTGTCGCATGTGGCGCGCCGCACGCGTCCCGCCATCGTCATCTCTGACGAATCCGACCTCATTCTCGAGACGGGTGGCGGGGTCCGGAATGCCCTTTCGCATCTCGGCGATGCCGCCTTCCTCGTGCACAACTCAGACTCGGTCTGGATCGAGCACGCGGCTTCCAATCTCGCCCGCCTGTTCGCGCGCTGGGACGACAGCACCATGGACTGTCTCATGCTCCTCTCGCCCGTCGAGACCAGCCTCGGATACGCCGGCAAGGGCGACTTCTCGCTCGCCGCCTGCGGAGAGGTCATCCGTCGTGGCACCGCAAGCCACGCCGACTACGTATTTACTGGTGTATCCCTGATGCACCCGCGTTTGTTTGCCGACAGTCCGTCCGGCGCGTTCTCGCTCAATCTTTTGTGGGACAGGGCCATCACCTCGCATCGCATCTACGGTCTCACGCTCGAAGGCGTGTGGATGCATGTCGGCGATCCCGTCGCGCTCGATCAGGCGGAGAAACGGCTGGCCCGTGCAGTTCATCCTTGATCTCTTCGGCGCGCCTGCAAAGCCTCAGGCGCGCTCCCGGATTTTCACGGTCCCTCCAGGGCAGCCGTTCCTGACGGCTTTGGCGCAGGCCATCCTGCGCGGCGATCTGCCGAAACCCGGCGGCAAGGCGCCGGATCCGCTCGATCTGCCGCAATACACCATCCTGCTGCCCACGCGCCGCGCCGCTCGCGCGCTGCAGGACGCGTTTCTCAAGGCCGGCGGCGGCAAGGCCATGCTGCTGCCGCGCATCACGCCGATTTCCGAAGGCCAGGAAGACCTCGGCCTCCTGGAAAGCGCGATCAGTCCGCTGGATCTTGGCGACGAGGCCGACACGCTTCTGCCCGCCGTCGCTGAGCTCGAGCGCCGCCTCGTGCTGACGCGCCTCATCATGGCCTGGGCCGCCAGGCAGACCGCCGAAGGGCACACTGTCGCCGCACCCACTCCCGCGCAGGCCGTGCGCCTCGCTACAGAACTCGCGCGCCTCATGGACGCCGTTGAAACGGAAAACGTCGATTTCTCCGGTCTGCGCGATCTGGTGCCGGACACGTTCTCCGAGCATTGGCAGAAGACGCTCGAGTTTTTGACCGTCGCCACTGAGACGTGGCCAGCATATTTAGAAAGTAGTGGGCTTGCCTCGCCTATGCGCCGGCGCAATCAGCTTGTGCGCTTGGAAGCCGCGCGTCTTGCAGCCAACCCGCCGAAGCATCCCGTCATCGTCGCCGGTGTCACCGGCTCCGTGCCCGCCACGGCTGAGCTGATGCGCACGGTCGCGGCCGCGCCGAACGGCGCCATCGTCCTGCCCGCGCTCGATCCTGGTCTCGATAACGAGACATGGGCCGCGCTCGCCGGCGATCCCGGCCACCCGCAATCGGGCTTTCGCACCTTGCTCGATCAGCTTCAGGTCGAGCGCCGTCACGTCGCCATGCTGCCCGGCAGTGTCGTCGGTCCCGTGCCATCGACGCGCAGCGCCATCGTCGCCGAGGCATTGCGCCCGGCATCGTCGATGGGGCACTGGCGCACCTTTGCCCAAAGCTCCGACAAGGCCGCACTGTCCGCCGCGCTCGCGGATGTCGAGCTGATCGAGGCGTCCGGTCCGCAGGAGGAATCCGAGGCCGTCGCCCTCATTCTCCGGGAGGCACTTGAGACGCCCGGCCGAACGGCCGCGCTGGTCTCGCCCGACCGCTTGCTCGCGCGCCGCGTGGCCGTCCGCCTGCAAAGCTGGGGCATCCGCGTGGACGATTCCGCCGGTCGCCCGTTCGCCAAGACCGTGCCCGGTACCTTCCTCGATCTCGTCGCCGACGCTGCCACCAGCCATTTCCGGCCGGCCGAGCTGATGGCGTTACTCAAGCACCCGCTGACGCGGCTCGGCCTGCCGCCCGGACAGCTCCGCCGCACGGCGCGCATGCTGGAGCTCGCGGCCTTCCGCACGCTCTATCTCGATCGCGGCCTCGCCGGCGTCGAGGCGGCGCTCGAACGCGCCGCACGTGGGGTTGCCGCCGGTACGCGGCGCCAGCGCGCGGTCCGCCGTTTGTGGGACGCCGATTGGAACGCCGCGCGCGATCTCGTGCAGCGCCTGACAGCGGCCATGTCACCTTTGACCGAGGTATTCTCGGCCCAAGGACAGTTGCCGCTAGGCACGCTCGCTGCCGCTCACATTGCCGCCGCCGAGGCGCTGGCGCAGCCGCCAGATGACGACACAGAAGGTTCACCGCTCTGGCAGGGTGAGGCGGGCGAAGCCGCAGCGCGTCTGTTCGCGGGGCTGCTCGATCAGGAGGCGCTCGCGCCGCATATCGCGCCGGCCGACTACGCTGAATTCTACCGCAGCCTCATCGCCGGCGAGAGCGTGCGGCCGCGCGTGCCGGTGCATCCGCGTCTCTTCATCTGGGGGCCGTTTGAGGCGCGCCTGCAGCAGACCGACGTGATGGTTCTCGGCTCGCTTAACGAAGGCACGTGGCCCGCACCCGTCGATCCCGGCGCCTGGCTCAACCGTCCCATGCGCGAGGCCATGGGCCTGCCTGCTCCCGAGGTCGAGATCGGCCGCGCCGCGCACGACTTCACGACCTTTTTCGGCGCCGACCGTGTCGTGCTGACGCGCGCACGCAAGATGGATGGTGCCCCCACCGTTCCCTCACGCTGGCTCATGCGGCTGAAGGCGCTGCTTGAAGGCGCCGGCATGGCCAATGCTCTCGCCGTTCGCGCGCCGTGGCTCGCGTGGGCCCGTGCCCGCAACGATGTCGTGCGGCGCACCGCCCTGCGCGCACCCGAGCCGCGGCCGCCCGTCGCGCTGCGTCCGCGCGGCGCCAGTGTCTCCGACGTCGAGACATGGGTCCGCAATCCCTACGAAATTTTTGCAAAGCGTGTTCTGTCCCTCGAACAATTGCCCGAGCTCGGCGCTGAGCCGGGGCCGCAGGAAAAGGGGCAGATCCTGCACGAGGCGCTGTCGCGCTTCGCTGGCCGCTTTCCGCAGCGGCTGCCGCCCGATGTCCGCGGTTCGTTTCTCGAGATCGCGGCCGAAGTGGTGTGCGATCTGTCAGGCCATCCGCGAGTCGCGGCGTTCTGGATACCGCGGTTCGACCGTTTTGCGGATTGGTTCGCGCAGACGGAAGCCGATCGCCGCGATGGCGTGACGCGCCTCGTGGCGGAGGTCGCCGGTGCCCAGGTCCTGAACGGTCCGGGGGGGCCGTTCACGCTGCGCGCACGCGCCGATCGCCTTGATGTGACGCGGGACGGTGTCGTCATCACCGACTACAAGACCGGCGCGTTGCCGAGCGACACCGCCGTTCTGTCGGGATATGCCCCGCAATTGCCGCTTGAGGCGGCCATCGTCGCAGCCGGCGGATTCGATCATGTCCCTGAGACCGCCGTCGCTTCCTTGCGCTACATCCGCGCCACGGGTGCCGAGCCGCCAGGGGCGGAACGCATTGTCAAAACGGATGACGTGACGGCGCTTGCCGCCGGCTCGCTGGCCGGTCTGCAGCGCTTGATCGCCCGCTTCGACGACGCCGCGACGCCCTATCGCGCCGTGCGCCGCGTGCGCTTCAATTACGACTACGACGACTACGCCCATCTCGCGCGCGTGGCCGAATGGACCAGCGACAGCACCGAGGAGGACGACCCATGGACGTCCCCCTGACGCCGCAAAGCCTCGAGACAGAACGCAAGCGCACGTCGCAAATGCAGCGCGACGCCGCCGATCCCGCCGTCTCCGCCTGGGTATCGGCCAACGCCGGCACCGGCAAGACGCACGTGCTGACCATGCGCGTTCTGCGTCTCCTCATCGAAGGCACGTCGCCCGATCGCATTTTGTGCCTCACCTACACCAAGGCGGCCGCCGCCGAGATGTCTCAACGCGTGTTCCAGCGCCTGTCCGGCTGGGTGACGATTGCCGACGCCGCGCTCGATGCCGCGCTGTCGCAGTTGCTCGGCCGCGCGCCTGTCGATGCGGAACGCCAGCGAGCGCGGCAGCTCTTCGCCCAGGCCATCGAGACGCCCGGCGGCCTCAAGGTCCAGACCATCCACGCCTTCTGCGAACGCCTGCTGCAACGCTTCCCGCTGGAGGCGGGCATTCCTCCGCACTTCGCCATTCTCGATGAGCAAGCCTGCCGCGAGCTTCAGCGCGAAGCCATCGACGATCTCCTCACCCAAGCCACTCGCAACCGCACGTCCGAGATCGGCCGGGCACTCAATAAGATCGTCGCTTACGCTGCCGACGACCGTTTCGATGAGCTTCTGCGCGATGCCCTGATCCGGCGCGACTGGCTGGAGGACGCAAGCCGCTTTGAGGCCGGCGACGGCCCGATATTCTCCGGCGTCGAGACGCTTTACCGCCGCGCCTTCGGCGTGAGCCCGGACGTGTCGCTTGAGGATATCGAGACGCGCATCGTCCAGCTTTTGTCCGAGGAGCACTGGCGCACGGCCCGCGGCGTGCTTGCGGCGGGTTCAACAAGGGATTTGGAAGGCGCCGACCGTGCCGCGGCCGTCCTCGACGCGCGGACACCTCAACAGCGCGCCGACGCGGTCTGCAACTTTTTCATCACGTCGGAGAACGGTCCGCGCAAGTCTCTCATGACTAAGGGGATCACCGCCGAGCGCGGTGATGTTCTCGCTTACCTCTCGCGTGCTCAGGATGCGGTGATCCCACTCAGCGCCGAGCGCGGGCATCTGCGGGTCATCGAGGCGACGATGGCGCTGCTGCGCCTCGGCGACGCTGTCATGCAGCGCTACACCAACTTGAAGGCGCGTCGCGCTGCGCTCGATTTCGACGATCTCATCCGCAAGACAGCCAATCTGCTCGGCGATCACGCCAGTGCCGAGTGGGTGCTTTTCAAGCTCGACGGCGGCCTCGACCATATCCTCGTCGATGAGGCGCAGGACACCAGTCCCGTCCAGTGGGACGTCATCGAGGCGCTCGCCAACGAGTTCTTCGCAGGGGCCGGCGCGCGCGAGGGCGCCGTGCGCACGCTGTTCGCCGTCGGTGACGAGAAACAGTCGATTTACGGCTTCCAGGGCGCGCGGCCCGAGCTGTTTGCCCGCCTGGGCCGCACCTTTGCATCTGCCGCCGGAAATGCCGGTCTCGCGTGGCGTCATGTGCCGCTCACGTTGTCCTTCCGTTCGGTTGCTCCCGTTCTCGCCGCCGTCGATGCCGTCTTTGCCGACCGCAATCGCACGCGCGGTATCACGGCGGACGACGTGAATGTGAAGCACGTTGCCATGCGCCACGGTCACGCCGGTCTGGTCGAGATCTGGGAGACGGAAAAAAGCGACGACATGCAGCCCGCCGACGTCTGGACGCCGCTCGACGACAAGCCGTCGGGCTCTCCCGTCGTGCGCTTGGCCCGGCGCATTGCCGACACGATCGAGCATTGGCTTGATACGGACGAGGCTCTCGTTTCCGCCAACCGGCCGATCCGCCCCAGCGATATCCTGATCCTCGTGCGCAAGCGCCGGCCGTTCGCCGAGGCCATGGTCGCCGAGTTGAAGGCACGCGGCATTCCCGTCGCCGGCGCCGACCGCATCCGGCTCGCCGACCAGATCGCGACGCAGGATCTCATGGCGGTGGGCGATTTCGTCTTGCTGCCCGAGGACGACCTCGTTCTCGCGACCCTGCTCAAGAGTCCTTTCTTTGATCTCGACGACGATGATCTCATCGCCATCGCGCCCAACCGAAAGGGCTCCCTGTGGTCGGCAATGCTGGCCGCTGCTGAAACGCAGCCGCGCTTCCGCGATGCCGCGGACACTCTCAAGCGTTGGCGCGCCCGGGCGGATTACGCCCCGCCCTTCGAGTTCTATGCCGAGCTTCTGAATTCGGAGCACGGCCGCATGCGATTGCTGGAACGCCTTGGCGCTGAGGCTGCCGAGCCCATCGACGAATTTCTCGATCTGGCCCTCAAATTCGATGATGGCGCACCGCCTTCGCTGCAAGGCTTTCTCGATTGGCTACGTCGGAGCGAGGTCGTTATCAAGCGCGACATGGAGCACGGACGCGGCGAGGTTCGCGTCATGACCGTGCACGGCGCCAAAG
This sequence comes from uncultured Hyphomicrobiales bacterium, assembly GCA_902826715.1. GTDB lineage: Bacteria > Pseudomonadota > Alphaproteobacteria > Rhizobiales > Hyphomicrobiaceae > CADEFX01. Next base: position 13,762 of record CADEFX010000018.1, read on the forward strand.
GACTGGAAGCGCCCATCGTTTTTCTCCCCGACACGTGCACCACGCGATCCGGTGAGCGTCCCGGCGGGCTTGTGGCCTTGCCTGATGTCGAGCGTCCGGCGCGGATGGCGGAGCCGTTTTGCTGGCCGGTGAAGGGCACAGCACGCGTCTCCGGCGTCCGCAACGCCCGGCATGCGGCCGGGCAGCGCGAGACGGAGGAGCGCAACCGCTTGCTCTACGTCGCTCTGACGCGCGCACGCGATCGCCTTTATGTCGCTGGGTTCGAAGGAGCCAACGGCCGCGCTGAGGGATGCTGGTATGATCTCATAGCTGACGCCTTGGCGCCTGTGACGGTAGAGGCGCGCGACCGCCAGGGCCTTCCCGTCCGGCGGCTCGCCGCCCCGCAGGATGCACCGCACGAATCCACGCAGGACGCTGTCTCCGGGGATCCCGATCCGCAGCCGCTGCCCAAGTGGGCACATAAGCCGGCGCGGCCCGAGCGCGACCTCGCCATTCCATTCGCGCCCTCGCGTCTCGCACCGCTCGAAACCGATGCCGAGGGCGATCCCGTGGATACGCCCGGCAACCCGCGCCAGGCTTCCGAGCCGCGTGCGCCGGGCCCGGTCGCCATGGCCGACGGCCACCGCTTTGCGCGCGGGCTCCTGACGCACGGCCTGCTGCAGTATCTGCCGGCACTCGACCGCCGCGGTTGGAAGGGTGCCGCTGAGCGCTTCGTCGCCATACGCGGCGCCGGCCTGCCGCAACGTACCCGCGAAAGCATCGTCACAGAGACGCTCGCCGTCCTGACCGATCCGGCGTTCGCCGCGCTGTTCGGTTCCGAAAGCCGTGCCGAGGTGCCGATCGTGGCCGAGATCGCCTGCCCCGGCGAAAAGGATCGCAAGTTGCGGCTCACAGGGCAGATCGATCGTCTTGTTCGCGTCGGCAAGGAGATCCTGATCGTCGACTACAAGACGAACCGGCCGCCGCCGCGCCGCGTCCAGGACGTCTCGGAGGCCTATACACTGCAATTGGCGGCCTACCGCCTCGCCGTGCGGCAGGCCTTCGCCGGCGCGCCCGTGCGCGCGGCCCTTCTATGGACGGATGGCCCTCGCATCATGGAAATCCCGGCCGATGTGCTCGATAACGCAGAAAAACGTGTGTTCACGGTTGATCGAGCCAGCCTTGACGCTAGGGGTGGCGATACCTAATTTCCGCCACAACATATTGTGCCTGTCCGTATCGGACACTTCTAGGAGACAATCTGAAATGACAGCGTTCGTTACTGACGCAAGCTTCGAAGCTGAGGTGATCAAGTCCGCTGAGCCGGTGGTGGTGGATTTCTTCGCCGAGTGGTGTGGCCCCTGCAAGGCAATGGCACCGGCGCTGGAGCAGGTCTCCCAGGAGATGGCTGGCAGGGTGAAGGTCGTTAAAATCGACGTCGACCAGAACCCCGAGATCACCCAGAAATACCGCATCCAGGCGATGCCGACGCTAATGGTCTTCAAGGACGGCAAGGTCGCCGCCCAGCAGGTCGGCGCGCTTGTCCAGAAGAAGAAGCTGGAAGACTGGATCAAGTCCTCGATCCAATAGTCGCCTTACGCTGAATAACGCATTGGGGGCTCCGGACGCGTGTCCGGGGCCCTATGTCGTTTCAGGCTGGGCTGGCGCAAGTGCCCTAATTCGTTTGCGGTGTAACGCCCTGCTGCAGCGCCAGCACATGGCCCGCGAGGTAGAGCGACCCGCATATCAATATGCGTACGGCGCCATCCGTGCTTTCCATGATCCGCCGCAGCGCGGCCGGCACCGAGCCCGCCGTTTCCGACGGCAGTCCGAGCCCTTCCGCGATGTCGACCAATGCATCCGGCGTGGCCGCTGCCTCGTGCGCATTGGGAATCGGCACCGCGATCATACGCCGGGCGAGCCCTTGAAACGGCTCCAGGAAGCCCGCCGTGTCCTTCTGGCCCATCATGCCCACGACCATGTGCAGCGGCCGCGGCGCGCGCTCCTCCAGGTCCGCCAGCGTCTGCGCGACGGCTTGTCCGCCGGCCGGGTTGTGACCGCCGTCGAGCCACAGCTCGCACTCCTCCCGCAGCAGGCCTGAAAGTGCTCCTGATCCCAGCCGTTGCATCCGCGCGGGCCAGTGTGCGCTCGTCAGTCCGCGCTCGATCGCGGTTTCGGTGATGCGCGGATTGCCGAACGCCAGTGCCGCAGCGATGGCCGTGCCTGCATTGACAATCTGATGCGGTCCGATCAGCGCCGGAAGCGCAAGGTCTAGCAACTGGTCCTGCTGCTGGAACACCAGCCGTCCGCGCTGCTCGAACGCGTCGAAATCCTGGCCCCACCGAATGAGCGGCGCTCCGCGCTGCGCCGCTTCCGCCTCCAGCGTCTGCGATACCGCCGGCGTTTGCCGCGCGACGATGCACGGCACACCGCGCTTCATGATGCCGGCCTTCTCGAACGCGATTTTCTCCACCGAATCGCCGAGCTTGTCGGCGTGGTCCATGGAGATAGGCGTGATCACGGTCAGCGCCGGTGCGTCGATCACGTTGGTCGCGTCGAAACGGCCGCCAAGTCCCACCTCCAGCAGCACCACGTCGGCCGGCGTTTCCGAAAATGCCAGGAAGGCCGCCGCCGTTGTGATCTCGAAGAATGTGATCGGCGCGCCGGCATTCACTGCTTCCACGCGCTCCAGCAGGCGCACCAGCTCCGGTTCCGGCATTGGCCGCGTGTGGCCGTCCACGCCGGGAACGGCGATGCGCTCGTTGAAGCGCACGAGATGGGGCGACGTATAAGCGTGCACCCGGCAGCCGGCCGCCTCGACCATCGCTTTCAGGAACGCGATGGTCGAGCCTTTGCCGTTGGTGCCGGCCACATGGATGACCGGCGGCAACTTCCGCTCGGGATGTCCAAGCTGGGCGAGCAGCCGCTCGATCCGTCCCAGAGACAGATCCATGTACAGCGGATGCAGCCGCTTCAAATCGCTCATAATGTCGTCGCTCGTGCGCATCCGCGATGGGCGCTCCTTGAAGCAGAACGATACTAGCCGCGGGCGGGAGCGCGCGGGACGTCAAAACGACGGATTGATTGCCGTGCCGGCCTCAGGTGCTGCGCGGACTGTCTTTGTTGGGCTGCGTCCGCGGACTGGCGCTTTCCGCTTCGCGCGCCGGCTTGCGCGCCTCGATCCGGGCCGGGTCGAAGCGTTCCGCGCCCTCCACCGCCTCCGGCTCGACGACATCGCCTGTACGGGCGAGATTCTCCAGCAGCTTACCGTCGACGGAGCTGCCGTTCATATACCGGCGCGCCGTCACCGACTTATCCGTCTTGGCGTTCTTGGCAGCCGTCGCTCCGGACATGAGGATGTGCAGCAGCGTCGCCAGCGTCTGCGTCAACTGGTGCCGGTGCACAACCATGTCGATCATGCCGTGCGCCAGCAGATACTCCGCGCGCTGGAAACCCTCCGGCAATTGCTCTCGAATCGTCTGCTGGATTACACGCGGACCGGCGAAACAGATCAGCGCGCCAGGTTCGGCGATGTGAATGTCGCCCAGCATCGCGTAGGACGCCGTGACGCCGCCTGTCGTCGGATCGGTCAGCACAACGATGTAGGGCAGCCCCGCGCTCCGCAGCCGCTGCACGGCTATGGTTGTGCGCGGCATCTGCATCAACGACAGGATACCTTCCTGCATGCGTGCGCCGCCCGATGCGGCGAACAGAATGAACGGCACCTTCTTCTCGACCGCCCGCATCATGCCGGTGATGACGGCTTCACCCGCCGCCATGCCGAGCGAGCCGGCCATGAACTCGAAATCCTGTGCCGCCACCACGACGGGCTGGCCTTCCAGCTTACCTTCGCCAATGAGCACGGCGTCCTCGAGTTCGGTCTTGGCCTTGGCATCCTTGAGGCGATCTGTGTAGCGGCGGCCGTCGCGAAACTTCAACGGATCCTGGGCCACCGGTGGCACGGCAACGGTCGTATACTCGCCGCCGTCAAACACGATCTTCAGGCGATGCTCCGCCGTCATGCGTGCGTGGAAGCCGCAGCAGGGGAACACGAACCGGTTCTCCTCCAGCGCCTTGCGGTCTGACATCTGCCCGCAGCCGCCGCACTTCAGCCAGAAATTATCGGGCGGCTCGCGACGGGTCGTGAGCAGGCTCCGAATCTTCGGCCGGACGACGTTATTGATCCAATTCACACTAGTGTCCCGATTCCGACGTTCGCCTGATCTTGTTGCTAGGTCCCGGAGCGAACTTCGGAATCCAAAGGGACACTAGCATCGTAGACTTGCCAGCGTGATTGAGATCGGGAAATTCGCTCCAGGATGTGCGGCAAATGCCGGCGAATTTCTCGATCATCACACTGGTGGCTCCGCGCACTTGCTGCATCTCCAAGCCGGGTCGAGATTGTGGCAGCTCGAAGGCCCCACATGTCGGGTGGGTTCAGCCTGTGCGCAACGACTGACTTAGGCTTTTCACCAGATGTAGGACCGCAGGGGCTGTCTTGCCACAACTTCTCCCCTGCGCATCCAGGGTTTCTTTTATCGCGGTAATCAAGGCCGAGCCAACCACCACGCCGTCGGCCCCCTTAGCGATCGCCCGGGCCTGATCCGGCGTCCTGACCCCAAATCCAACGGCGATGGGGAGGTTCGTGTGTTTCTTAAATTCTGCAACTTTGGCGTGCACATCCTTCTGATCCGGCGCCGCCGTGCCCGTGATGCCAGTGATAGAGACATAATACAGGAAGCCCCCCGTGTTCCTCAACACCGCCGGGAGCCGCTTGGTATCCGTCGTCGGGGTCGCCAGGCGAATGAAATTCAATCCTTTTTTGATCGCCGGCAGGCATAGCTCGTCGTCGGCCTCGGGCGGCACATCGACCACCAGCAGACCGTCCGCGCCGGCTGCCACCGCGTCATCGAGGAAGCGCTCGGAGGGGTAGACATAGATCGGATTGTAGTAGCCGAACAGGACGACGGGCGTATCCTGGTCGTGTTTGCGGAACTCACGGACGAGTTCGAATGTGCGTTTGGTGGTATGCCCCGCCGCCAGCGCCCGCTGCGAGGACGCCTGGATCACAGGTCCGTCCGCCATGGGATCGGAGAACGGCATGCCGAGTTCGATAACGTCGGCTCCTGCGCCCGGCAGCCCCAGGAGGATCTCCTTGGAGACCTCATAGTCGGGATCACCCGCGGTTAAGAAAGTGACGAGCGCTGCGCGGCCCTCTGTCTTCAGAGCGGCGAAGCGGCGGTCGATGCGGGTTTCACTCGTCACGGCAGGTGCCTTTGCACGGTCGCGGTCACAGATCCAGTCCCAGATGGCCGGCCACCGCGAACACATCCTTGTCGCCGCGCCCGCACATGTTCATAACCAGCAGGTCGTCCTTCGGCAGGGTCGGTGCGAGCTTCGTCACCCAGGAGAGCGCGTGCGCCGGCTCCAGCGCCGGAATGATACCCTCGAGGCGCGTGCACAGTTGGAATGCCTCCAGCGCATCCTTGTCCGTCGCCGAGGCGTAGGTGACGCGGCCCGTATCCTTCAGCCACGAGTGCTCCGGTCCGACACCTGGATAGTCGAGGCCCGCCGAGATCGAATGGCCTTCGAGAATCTGCCCATCGTCATTCTGCAGCAGGTAGGTGCGGTTGCCATGCAGCACGCCGGGCTTTCCCCCGTTCATGGACGCCGCGTGCCCGTTCGGCACATCGAGCCCATGACCCGCCGCTTCGACGCCGTAGACCTTCACGTTCTTGTCGTCGAGGAACGGATGGAACAGCCCGATCGCATTGGAGCCGCCACCGATGCACGCCACCAGCGTGTCGGGGATGCGGCCTTCCGCCGCCATCATCTGCTCGCGCACCTCCTTGCCGATGATCGACTGAAAGTCGCGTACCATCGCAGGATAAGGATGTGGCCCTGCCGCCGTGCCAATGATGTAGTAGGTGTCGTGCACGTTGGTGACCCAGTCGCGCAACGCCTCGTTCATCGCGTCTTTCAGCGTGCCTGCCCCGGACGTTACCGGGTTCACCTTGGCGCCGAGCAGGCCCATGCGGAACACGTTCGGCTTCTGCCGCTCGACGTCCGTGGCGCCCATATAGACTTCGCACGGCATGCCGTAACGCGCGCACACGGTCGCCACGGCGACGCCGTGCTGGCCCGCGCCCGTTTCCGCGATGATGCGCGTCTTGCCCATGCGCCGCGCCAGCAGGATCTGGCCCAGGCAGTTGTTGATCTTGTGGCTGCCCGTGTGATTGAGCTCGTCGCGTTTGAAGTAGACCTTCGCGCCGCAGCCGGTTTTCGACAGTCCGCGCACATGCTCCGTCAGACGCTCGGCGAAATAGAGCGGGCTCGGCCGTCCCGAGTAGTGCGTATTTAGATGATCCAGCTCGGCCTTATAGACGGGATCGGCCTTGGCCGCGTTGTAGGCCTGCTCCAGCTCTAGGATCAGCGGCATCAACGTCTCAGCCACGTAGCGCCCGCCGAAAATGCCGAAGAAGCCCTGCTCGTTGGGGCCGGTGCGATAGCTGTTGGGAGGTGTCGATGCGGTTGTCATGGGTTGGAATCTAGGGGTGGGCGGCGACATACGCCGGCTTGGCGGCCGTGAGAAAACGCCTGATGAGGTCGGCAGACTTGACGCCCGACGCGGTTTCGACGCCGGATGAAACGTCGACGGCGAAGGGCGCTGTGATGCGAATGGCCTCGGCCACGTTGCCGACCGTTAGCCCACCCGACAGCATGTAGTCGATGCGGCCGCGTAAACTATCCAGCATGCGCCAGTCGAACGTCAGCCCGTTGCCGCCGGGAATGGCGCTCGCCGGCGGCGCCTTGGCATCAAACAGCACGAATTCCGTCACGTCGCGATAGGCGTGCGCCCTGTCGGCATCCGCAGCGGTTGTCACCGAGAGGGCTTTGATCAGCGGCCGGCCGAACAGTCGCGCAATCTCCGCTACGCGCTCGGGGCTTTCTTTCCCATGCAGCTGGATCAGGTCGGGTTCCACCGTCGAAATAATTTGCTGCAGCAGCGCGTCATCGGGATCGACCAGCACCGCCACCGTCCGCGCCCGCCCGCGCGCCCGCGCCGCCAGGCTGCGCGCACCCTCAGGTGCCAAGCTGCGTGGGCTCGGCGGGAAGAAATTGAAGCCGACGAAATCGGCACCGCCGTCCAGCGCCGCGTCGAGCGTCGGCTCGTTCTTCAAACCGCAGATTTTGACCTTCGTCGTCATCGCTGTTCAGGCGTTATTTGCGGGGCTTCATGCGGTCCGCAGTGTCACCAACGGCAGTTGGCCCGCGCCGTCAAGGGCTTTTGGACGAAGGCTGCGCTGACAAGATCAAGGTCAGCGGCCAGCCAATGCAACGGCCTTGGAGGCGGACACGTTGCGGTCGCGCTCGCGCGCCAGCCGATCGGCCTCGGCTTGCCATCGCATCGATTCCAGCGCACGCGACCGTGCCGTGCGGCGCCATTTGCTCTGCGTCATCCAGGTGGCAACGCCACCAAGAACGACGCCTCCGATCAGGGCGATGAAAAGCCACGCATAGAACGGAAGCTGCAGCGACAACACCGGCGTCTCTGGCCGGAACGGATCGAGCACCAGCCGCACAGCATGTCGATTGGCGATGGCCAAGGTCACGAGAATGGCCGCCGCCGGAAGGGCTAGAAGCAGCCAGATGACGCGTCTCAGCACAGCTATCGCCTCACGTCTTGTGCCGCAGACGCGCTCTAGGCCTGCGGCTTTGTCTTGTTGAGCTTCTCGCGCAACTCCTTGCCGGTCTTGAAGAACGGCACGAATTTTTCATCCACGGCAACGGATGCGCCGGTGCGCGGATTGCGGCCCTGGCGCGGCGGACGGTGCTTCACCGTGAACGCACCGAAACCTCTGAGTTCCACCCGGTCACCGCGAGCCAAAGCATCCACGATCTCGTCGAAAATCACGTTGACGATGCGCTCGATGTCCCGGTGATAAAGATGGGGATTTGCAGCGGCAATTTTCTGAATCAACTCCGACTTAATCACGACTGGCCCTCCGACGCCCCAAGCCGATTGTAATTATTCAATTTTTAGGAGGCTGCCAAACCGAGACAAGTCCGTCAAGCTGCAACAGGCCGAGGCCTGGATTGTCGGCCAGTCCGAGGATGCGGGCGGCACTGCCGCCGATCAGGCCGTCTAAGGCCCGCCTCGTCATGCTGAACAACCCCCAGCCGTCGTCGGCCTTGGGCTTCCAGTCAACGATCTTCAGCCCGGGTGTGACGCCGCGCTGCTCTTCCAGCCACTTTTGCGCTTCCGTCTCGCCCCCGATCCGATCGATCAGCTTGTGCTCCAGGGCCTCGCGTCCGGAGAACACGCGACCCTGCTCTAGTCCCGGCACAGTGGCCGTGTCGATGTTGCGGCGGGAGGATACGAGGCTCTTGAACCACTCCATGGACTCCGCCACCATCTGCTGGGCGTTCTGACGTCCCGCCTCGTCCACCGGCTGGAACGGAGACGGATTGGCCTTCAGCGGTCCGCTCTTGATCTCGTTCATTTTTACGCCGAGCTTGCCGAGCAGCTCCGACACCTCCGCCCACTGGAAGATCACGCCGACGGAACCGGTTATGGTGTTGCCGCGCGCCACGATCTGATCGGTGGCGAGGCCGGCGATGTAGGCCGCCGAGGTCGCTATAGTGCCAAACTGCGCCACCACCGGCTTCTGAGCGGCGACGCCGCGGATCGCCTCGAAGATGGCCTCGCCGCCCGAGGTCGTGCCGCCCGGACTGTTGACGAACAGGATCATCGCCTCGACGCTTTTGTCCCTGGCGATGTTCTTGAACATGGCGAGCTGATCGCGGTCCTCGGTGATAATGCCCTCAACGTTCACGCGGGCGATTTGCCGTTCACCGAAACCGGCTCCGCCGGTACCCTTGAAAATGAGGGCGCCGATGGCGATCACTCCGGCAAGGACTGCCGCAACGCGCCAGAACGTGACGTGACGCCTCAGGCGCCGGCGATCGAGAATGGCTTCCGTCTCAAGGCTCATGTGGCGTTCCGGATCTTGTGCATCTGAAGAGACGAGGTGACAAGGATATCGTCAAGACTCCCGCCGCACCGCCATCCGTTCACTTCGGATGGCGGTGCGGTCGGTGTATCCTAGCCCAAGGCTGGGGCCTTACTCCTTGCCGTCTTCCGCGTTGTCGCGCTTCTTGAGTGCCGCCTTGAAGATGTCGCCGAGCGAGGCACCCGAGTCGGTCGAGCCATACTGTGCCACCGCCTGCTTCTCTTCGGCGATTTCGAGCGCCTTGATCGACACGGTGATGCGGCGGCTGTTCTTGTCGAGGCCGATGATGTCGGCATCGACCTTGTCGCCGACATTGTAGCGCTCTGGCCGCTGCTCGGAGCGGTCACGCGACAGGTCTGAGCGCTTGACGTAAGTTGTGATGTCGCTGTCGGCAAGGCGCACCTGAATGCCGTTAGGCTCCACCGCGATAACCTCGCACGTGACGGCATCGCCCTTCTTGAACTTGCCGATCGTCTCCATCGGATCGCCGCCGACCTGCTTGATGCCGAGCGAAATGCGCTCCTTGGTGCTGTCGACGTCGAGAACGGCGGCCTTCACGTTGTCGCCCTTCTTGTAGTCCTTGATGGCCTCGTCGCCGGACTTGTTCCAGTCCAGGTCCGACAGATGCACCATGCCGTCCACACCGCCGTCCAGGCCGATGAACAGGCCGAACTCGGTGATGTTGCGCACGGGGCCTTCGACGATCGTCCCCTTCGGATGGGCCGAGAGGAACGCATCCCAGGGATTGTCCTGCGTCTGCTTGAGACCCAGTGAGATACGCCGCTTCTGCGGATCCACCTCGAGGATCTGCACTTCGACCTGCTGGCTCGTTGACACGATCTTGCCGGGATGGACGTTCTTCTTCGTCCAGCTCATCTCCGAAACGTGGATCAGTCCTTCCACGCCCGGTTCGAGTTCCACGAATGCACCATAGTCGGCGATGTTCGTGACGGTTCCTGAGAAGCGGGCGTTGACTGGATACTTGGCCTCGATGCCGGCCCACGGATCGGCCTGCAGCTGCTTCATGCCGAGGCTGATGCGCTGCGTCTCCGGGTTGATGCGGATGATCTGCACCTTCACCGTGTCGCCGACGTTCACGACGTCGCTCGGATGATTGACGCGGCGCCAGGCCATGTCGGTCACGTGCAGCAAGCCGTCGATGCCGCCCAGGTCGATGAACGCGCCGTAGTCGGTGATGTTCTTGACCACGCCGTCGATGACCTGGCCTTCGCCGAGACGGGCCACGATCTCGGACCTCTGCTCCGCGCGGGTTTCCTCGAGCACGGACCGGCGGGACACGACGATGTTGCCGCGGCGGCGGTCCATCTTCAGGACCTGGAACATCTGCGGCGAGTTCATGAGAGGGCCGATGTCGCGCACGGGACGAATGTCCACCTGTGAGCCCGGCAGGAACGCCACGGCGCCATCGAGGTCGACCGTGAAGCCACCCTTGACCTTGTTGAAGATCACGCCCTCGACCTTCTCGTTGGCGTTGAACTTCTGCTCGAGTTTCGTCCAGCTCTCCTCGCGGCGGGCTTTGTCGCGGCTCAGCACGGCCTCGCCAAGCGCGTTCTCCATGCGCTCGAGGTACACCTCCACCTCGTCGCCGACCTTGAGATCGGCCGGCTTGCCCGGCAGAGCGAATTCGCGCAGGGGCACGCGGCCTTCCATCTTGAGGCCGACATCGATGACGGCGAGATCTTTCTCGATCGCCGTGATCGTGCCCTTGATGACGCTGCCTTCGAAGGCATTGTCCTCTGAGAGCGTTTCACTGAGAAGCGCTGCGAAGTCGTCGCGCGTCGGGTTCATGTCCCTGGATTGGCCGGTGGTGCTGGTCATTCGTACTCCTTGAAGAGATGTATTGCTGATGTCCGGGAACCGCAGGCGGGGCCTGCGGTGCGTGATGCGCCGAGCCATCAGCTTATCGTCACGGCCCAAGGGCCGATCGATAAAGCTGGCGTGCTCGCGCGTGGTGTCGAGATTTGCCTGGTCAACGCCGCCGAGAGAGGGCCCTTGCCCGCCAATCGTGAATTGAACGCGCTATCGCGCGCTCCTATTGGCCAATCTTCCTCTTGATCAGTCCAACGGCAGCATCGAATGCGGCTTCTATATCCAAATTGGAGGTGTCAAGCAAGATTGCGTCGTCGGCTGGCCGCATCGGGGCATCGGCGCGGCTCGAATCCCGCTCATCGCGCCGCAGGATCACATCGAGAACACCCTCGAACGTCACGGGCTCGCCGCGCTGCCGCAACTCCTCGTATCGCCTCCGCGCCCGCACCGGCGCCTCGGCCGTTATGAAAATCTTAACGTCGGCATTGGGGCACACGACCGTGCCGATATCGCGCCCGTCCAGCACGGCGCCCGGCTCCTGGCGGGCGAAATCACGCTGAAGATCAAGGAGCGCGGCGCGGACCGCGGAGATGCGCGCCACCACGGAGGCCGCCTCGCCGACGCCCGGCAGCCGCAAACTGGGATCGCTCAGCGTCGCCGGATCGATGGTCCGGGCCACTGCGGCTGCCTCCGCCTCGTCCTCCAGCGATCCGCCGCGCGCCAGCACGTCGCGCGCCACTGCCCTGTAAAGCAGGCCTGTGTCCAGGCAGGCCAACCCGAAATGGCCGGCGACGCGCCGCGCAAGTGTCCCTTTGCCCGAGGCCGCCGGCCCATCGATGGCGATGATCATTGCGGCAGTCCTACTTGGGCGTCTCGAACGCCGCGCCGAGCTTTTCCATGAGGCCGCGGAACTCCGGGAAACTGGTTGAAACGTAGGTCACGTCGTCGACCGCCACTGGCCGATCCGAGCCGAGACCCATGACGAGAAAGGCCATGGCGATGCGGTGATCCATATGCGTCGCCACCATCCCGCCGCCACGCACGCCCCCACCGGCGACGATCAGCGAGTCCGCGTCGACGCGTGCACTGACGCCGTTGAGCTGCAGGCCGGTTGCGGTGGCCGCCAACCGGTCGCTCTCCTTGACCTTCAGCTCTGCCAGCCCGTCCATGCGCGTCTCGCCTTCGGCATAGGCCGCGAGTGCAGCCAGCACCGGATATTCGTCGATCATGCTCGGCGCGCGTTCTGGCGGAACGCGTACGCCTTTCAGGCGCGAATGCCGCACGCGAATATCCGCGATTGGCTCGCCGCCCTCGTCGCGCTGGTTGAGGAACGCGACGTCCGCGCCCATCTCCCGCAACGTCATGTAAAAGCCCGTCCGCGTCTCGTTCACGAGCACGCCCTCGATCGTCACCTCCGACTCCGGCACGATCAGAGCCGCCGCCGTCAGGAACGCCGCCGAACTCGGATCACCCGGCACGATCACGTTGCGCCCTTCGAGCTCAACATCACCACATACCGTGATGGCCATGCCGCCATCGCGCTTTGCCGTACGGATGTCGGCTCCGAAGTGGCGCAGCATTCGTTCGGTATGGTCTCGCGTTGCCTCCCGCTCGACCACCGTCGTCTCGCCGTTCGCGCACAGTCCGGCCAGAAGGACGGCGGATTTGACCTGCGCGCTCGGTACCGGCGTCGCATACTCGATGGGGATCAGGTCGCTGGATCCCTTGAGAGTCAGCGGCAGCGTCTCCTTGTCGTCTTCGACCTCCGCCCCCATCTGTCTGAGCGGCGCGAGGACACGGCGCATAGGCCGGCGCGATAGCGATGCGTCGCCGACGAGCCGTACCCGGACGTCATGGCCGGCCAGAAGGCCCATCATCAGGCGCACGCCCGTACCCGAGTTGCCGAAATCGAGGTCTTGGCTGGGCTGGGAGAAACCGCCCACGCCGCGGCCGATCACTTCCCAACTGCCTTTTACCTTCCGGGCAGGGCAGCCGAGGGCCGTCACCGCCCTGCCGGTATTGAGGACGTCCTCCGCCTCCAGCAGGCCGGAAATAGATGTGCGCCCCGTCGCCATGGCACCCAGCATCAAGGCGCGGTGCGAGATGGATTTGTCGCCCGGAACACGCGCTATACCTTTGAGCGCACGGGCTTTCAGCGCCTGCAGCGGCGTGGCGTTGAGAGAATGGGACAAAGCGGGCAAACCTAGGTTGCGTTGTGTCGAAGACCGATTAGTTAGAGAGGCAGCATAGAGCGTGGCGCCTAGACCCCTGTCAATCGGCGCCGCAGGTGCGGAAATGCTTTTGACAGGCCGATGCGGCCCGTGGCAAGAGCACCGCAAATTTTGTCGGAATAGGAAGAATGGCGATGGCCAAGAAAGCTGACCGCGGCACCAAGCGGACGTGCCAGAACGCGTCCTGCGGATCCCGTTTCTACGATCTGGCGCGTGATCCGATCACCTGCCCGGTATGCGGCACTGTCTACGCTCTGGCACTTGCGCCGCTTGCCGAGGAAAGAACGCGACGGCCAGTCAAGAAGCCCGAATATGTAGCTCCCAAGCCGGCAGCCGAACTGCCTGAGGCCGAGGGCGAAGACGCGCTGGTGGATGCCGAGGCCGGCGAGGCCATCGCGGCCGATGATGATGAGACCTTCCTCGAGGAAGAGGAGGAGGATGGCGGTGACGTCTCCGGCATCATCGGCGGCCCCGTGAGCGAGGGCGGCGAAGAACCCTGAGACTGGATGGACTTATCCCCAGGAAGCGGGCGGACAAGATTTGCTTGCGCAAATGGTGATGGGGAACTAGGTAAGCGGCGCCGGCAGGGATTTCCCGCGCCGACACTTCCCGACAGGTTTGGGGCCGTAGCTCAGTTGGGAGAGCGCTTGAATGGCATTCAAGAGGTCAGCGGTTCGATCCCGCTCGGCTCCACCAGGAAGGCCTGAACTGTCGATCTGCTGACGCCTGCTGGTTTCCGCCGCCGGCGGTGGCCGCATATGCGGCCGTGTCGGAGACCATCCATGCAGGATAAGCACGGGGCCGACGGCCAGCCCACAGGTGTCGGCCCGAGGCTCAAAACCTCCTTCGCTGAGTTCGTTGTGCTCACGGCGCTGTTGATTTCGCTGACGGCGATGTCGATCGACATCATGCTGCCGTCGCTGCCGCAGATCGGCGCCGCCTTCTCCGTCGCCCACGCCAACGAAACGCAGCAGGTTCTTACCAGCTACATGCTCGGCCTCGGTATCGGCCAATTGGTCTGGGGCCCGCTCTCGGACCGCTTCGGGCGCAAGTTTCTGTTGCTGCTCGGGCTGCTTGTCTTTGTGCTCGGATCGCTCGCCTGTTTGCTGGCGCCGACGTTGGGTGCCATGCTAGGCGCACGCGCAGTCCAGGGGTTCGGTGGCGCTGCCGCTCGCGTCATCTCGGTTGCTATCGTCCGCGACCTGTTCGCGGGGCGCCAGATGGCACGCGTCATGTCGACCGTCATGACGGTTTTCATCGCCGTGCCGATCTTTGCCCCATCCGTGGGCCAGGCCCTCGCGCACGTCGGCAACTGGCGCTGGAACTTCTATGTCCTGCTGTCCGCCGGCCTTATCGGCATGGTGTGGGCTGGCTACCGCCTGTCCGAGATGGCACGACCCGCTGGCGCCGGTAGGCTCGGCTTCATCGATGGATGCCGGGCCGTCCTGAGCAACCGCGTCACGCTGGGCTACACCATTGCCAGCGGCTTCATGTTTGCGTGCCTCGTCAGTTACATCAGCAGCGCGCAGCAGGTTTTCGTCGATGTCTACGCTCTGGGTTCGCTATTTCCGGTCATGTTTGGCGCCATTGCCGGCAGCCTGGCAGTCGCCTCATTCGCCAATGCCCGGATGGTACAGCGGCTCGGCATGAGGCGCGTCTCGCACAGCGCGCTGTTCGCGTTGCTGGTGGTGGCCTCGGCCATGTCGCTGGTATCGCTCGTCGGCCGGCCGCCGCTCTTCGTCTTCGGCCCGCTCATGGCCCTGGCTTTCTTCTGCTTCGGCCTGATGTTCGCGAATTTCAATGCCATTGCCATGCATCCCATGGCTCATGTGGCCGGCACGGCCGCCTCGTTCATCGGCTTCACCTCCACCCTGATCGGCGCGTCCCTTGGCTGGATCGTCGGGCGCCTGTTCGACGGTACGGTCCGGCCGCTGGCCATCGGCTTTCTTCTGCTCGGGATCGCGGCATTGGCGTGCGTCCTTGTTGTCGAAGGCCGAAAGGGCTTGTTCAAGGGCGAATAGGCTCCCAAACGGCACTTGACGAGTTCCGTCAGCGCGTCGTTCCCTGTCACAGATCAAGGTTTGTGGAGCGCGAATTGAGATGGCACGAGTGAGCATCAAGCGCCGCGAGGATCTCGCAGAGGATTTGCGGCCTCTTTGGGACCGCATGCAGGCCTATGGCGACTTCGCGAACATGGCAGGGGCCATGGCCCACCGCCGCCCGATCTTCGAGCACATCTGGTCGCTGCTGATCGCGCTCGGTGAGAACCCGGTCATCTCCAAGCGCCATCTCTACCTGCTGATGGTCGTGACCTCGCAGATCAACCACTGCGCCTATTGCGTTGCCCACGATCAGCCCAAGCTCGCCGCCTACGGCCTGTCGGAGGACGGCGCCGCCCGTCTCCTCGACTTCAAGGATCATCCCGAACTCGACGAAGCCGACAAGCTCGTCGTCGAATACGCCATCGCCGTGAACAACAATTGGAACCGCACGCGCGATGATGTATTTGCGCGGCTCGGCAAGCATTTCACTGAAGCCCAGATCGTCGATCTCACATTTCGCACGGCGTTGACCGGAGCTTTCAACCGGTTCAACGACATCCTGCAGATAGAGACCGAGACGGTCGGCTTGACGCGCGAGGCGGCCGAGTAGCCGCCCAGTTTGGAGACCACGCACGATGGCCAAGGCCGCAGCAGCTGCATCCCCGTTCGCACCGGCAACCATTCCGGACATGCCGCCGGTCGAGGGCGTACGCTTCGCGGCTTGCGAGGCGGGCATCCGCTACAAGGGCCGCAAGGATCTAATGCTCGCCGTTTTCGCCGAGGGCACCGCGGCCGCTGGCGTTCTCACCCAATCCAAGACCTGCTCGGCGCCTGTGTTGTGGTGCAGGCAGAAACTGAAGACCGGCACGGCGCGCGCGCTCGTCGTAAACTCCGGCAATGCCAATGCCTTCACCGGTCGCAAGGGCCATGAGGCTGTGAGCATCACGGCCGACT
Source organism: uncultured Hyphomicrobiales bacterium (assembly GCA_902826715.1). Lineage (GTDB taxonomy): Bacteria > Pseudomonadota > Alphaproteobacteria > Rhizobiales > Hyphomicrobiaceae > CADEFX01. The sequence goes on from CADEFX010000018.1 coordinate 29,812, forward strand.
TCGCGGCCAAGGCTGTCGGCTGCACGCCGCAGGACGTGTACCTCGCGTCCACCGGAGTTATAGGCGAGCCGCTCGACGCCGCGAGTTTCGCACACCGCCTCAAACACCTGAACGAGGTGGCCAGCACGGCAGGCGGCGCCGATGCCGCAAGTGCCATCATGACCACCGACACGTTCCCGAAGATCGCGTCGCGCACGGCCCGCATCGGCGGTGTCGAGGTCACTATTGCCGGCTTCTGCAAGGGCGCGGGCATGATCGCGCCCGACATGGCAACCATGCTGTGCTTCATCTTCACCGACGCGGCCATCGCCCAGGCGCCGCTGCAGCGTCTCGTCGCAGAAGGCGCGGCAACCAGCTTCAACTGCATGACGGTCGATGGCGATACCTCGACCAGCGACACCTGCCTGCTGTTCGCCACCGGCGCTGCCGGGAAGCGCGGCCAGGCGTCCGTCACCGAGGCGAACGACCCTGCGCTCGGCGATTTCAAAGCGCGACTTGATGAGCTGATGCGCGACCTCGCCATCATGGTGGCGAAGGACGGCGAGGGGCTTTCGAAATTCGTCACGCTCGATGTCACGGGCGCGGAGTCCGACGCGGCTGCGCGCAAGATCGGCCTCGCCGTCGCCAACTCTCCTCTGGTGAAGACCGCCATCGCCGGCGAGGATCCCAATTGGGGCCGCATCGTCATGGCTGTCGGCAAATCCGGCGAGGCCGCCGACCGCGATCGTCTCTCCATCTGGTTTGGCGATCGCATCGTCGCGCGAGACGGCGAGCGCGCGCCCGAGTATCACGAGCCCACCATGGCCGCGTACATGCAGAGCCCGGAGATCAACATCCGCGTCGATGTCGGCATCGGCAACGGCCGCGCCCGCATCTGGACCTGCGACCTGACGCACGGCTACATCTCGGTCAACGCCGACTACCGCAGCTGACCGGGCGAGGGCCGCCCATGAGTCGTGACGTTCTCCTCGTGGCGGCGGCCGCCCTCGTCGACCGCGATAACCGGGTCCTCATCGCCCAGCGTCCGGCCGGCAAGAGCATGGCTGGTCTGTGGGAGTTCCCGGGCGGTAAGGTCAACCAGGGTGAGACGCCGGAGGCCGCACTCGTCCGCGAGCTGAAGGAGGAACTCGGCATCGACGTCTGTGACGCCTGTCTCGGGCCTTTCACCTTTGCCAGCCACAGCTATGAGGCGTTTCACCTGCTGATGCCCTTGTATCTCTGCCGCAAGTGGGAGGGCGAAATCGTCCCGGCGGAGGGGCAAGTCATCAAATGGGTCAGGGCCACCCGGCTGGCCGACTATCCCATGCCGCCCGCCGATTTGCCGCTCATCCCCATGCTGAGGGATTTGCTCGGCTGATGCGCATGCTTTGCAGAATATGCCCAGGCGGGTTCCGGCGCGTGCTTGCGTTAGGAAAGGTGTGCTAGATTTGAAACAGGTTGCGCCTAGGTTAACGACCTGATGCCCGGAACGAGAAGCGGGGCGTGCGGACTCCGACGGTCAACACGGGCTCGTATCGTTAAGGCGATGCACAGGCGGTCAATAGGGTACAGTTCCGTATGCCGTGGAAACGATGGCCGTTGGGCCTGGCCGCTATTGCTCTGATCGGTGCCGCGTATGCGGGCCGAGACCAGTTGCGGCCGTTGTGGGACACCGTCGCATCGGCGTTTCCTGCGGCGGAACAGAAAGTGGCCGGCAAGGGCGACGGCAAGCAGGCGCGGTCCGGCGCATCGGGGCCGCCGGTCACAGCGGCGTTGGCTGTCGAAGCCGATATGCCCATCATCCTCTCCGCACCAGGGACGGTAGAGCCGCTCGCCACCGTCGCCATCAAGCCGCGGGTCGATGGCCAGATCATAGAGGTCGGTTTCCAGGAAGGCGCGCTTGTCACCGAGGACCAACTCCTCTTTCGCCTCGACGATCGCCTCATGAAAGCGCAGATCCGGCAGGCCGAGGCCAACGTCGCCAAGGACGAGGCGACCTTGCGCGACGCTCAGTCGACCTTGCAGCGGCGCGAGGCTCTCGTCGGCCGCAAATACGTGACCGAAGCCTCCGCCGAAACCGCGCGCCACACTGTCGATGCCCTGACCGCCGGCATTGCGGCCGGCCGCGCCCAGCTCGAGATGCAGAAGACGCAGCTCGACTATCTCGTCATCCGCGCACCTATCACAGGCCGCACCGGCAGCATCGGGGCCAAGCTCGGCGCCACGGTGCGGGCGCAGGATGCGGCGGCGCTCGTGACCATCAATCAGACTCGGCCCATCACTGTCAGTTTCTCGGTGCCGCAGACGGAACTTGGCGCATTGAAGAAGGCGCTTGCCTCCAAGGCGAGCGCTGAGGTGACCGTGAGGGGTACGCGCCCGGCCACGCTCACCGGCAGCATCGCCATGGTGGACAACCAAGTCGACAAGATGACCGGCACGGTACAGGCCAAAGTCACCGTCAAGAATGCCGACGAGACGCTCTGGCCGGGGCAGGCCGTTGACCTTGCCCTCACCGTGGAGACCAAATCCAAGGTGGTATCGGTGCCCGCAAGTGCCGTTCTGCCGGCGCAGCAGGGGATGCTGGTCTGGGTTATCGGGGCCGACAGAAATGTGATGCCGCGCACCGTTGTCGTCGATCGTATTGTTGGACAGACGGCATTCCTTCGCGATGGGCTGACGAGTGGGGAACGCGTGGTGACCGATGGGCAGATCAGGCTCTCCTCTGGTGGCAGCGTCAGCGTGCAAAATCCCGATGCCGCGCCTTGGGTTCCGGCGAAGGCGACCCCTAGGCCAATGGAAGAGGCTGAACGGAGCGGAGCCGGGCCTTGAAGATCTCAGAGCTTTGTATCCGCCGTCCGGTCATGACGATCCTCGTCATGGCCTCTTTGTTGCTGGCAGGTTTCTTCGGTTATCGGCAATTGCCGATCGCGGCCATTCCCCGCATCGACGTTCCCACTATTTCCGTCAGGGCGGAGCTGCCCGGCGCTAGTCCGGATACCATGGCTGTGTCGGTCGCCGCTCCGTTGGAGCGCGAGTTCGCAACCATTGCCGGTGTCACGTCGATCACGTCCTCCAGCACGTCGGGCTTCACGTCGATCACGCTTGAGTTCGAGCTCAATCGCAGCATCGACGCCGCGGCGCTCGACGTGCAGTCGGCCATTTCCGTGGCCACGCGGCGGCTGCCCGAGGATCTCCCCGCACCGCCGAGCTATCGCAAGGTGAACCCCGCCGACACGCCGGTCATCTTCCTGGCATTGACCTCCGAGACGGCGCGCTCGCAGGAAATCAACGAGTTTGCCGACAAGGTCATGAGCCCTCGCATCTCCATGCAGTCGGGCGTCGCACAGGTCGGCATCTATGGCGCACAAAAGCGTGCGGTGCGTATCCGCTACGATTTGGAGGCTTTGGCTTCGCGCGGCATCTCGGTCGATGACGTCCGCAGTGCCGTCACTGCGCTGGCTGCGGTCAGCCCACTCGGCAGTATTCGCACGCAGCGCCAACTGTATATCCTGGAGACCAAAGGCGCCGAGCCCACTGCGGCCTACTTCAAACCGGTGGTGATCGCCTGGCGCAACGGAGCGCCGGTCCGCCTCGAGGACGTCGCTCGGGTCGAGGATTCGGTGGAGAACGAGGAGGCACGAGCCGAGTTCAACGGCGTGCGGTCCATCATCGTCGCCGTGGAGCGCCAGCCGGACGCCAATACCGTCGAGGTGACTGAGGCGGTCAAGGGGCTGATTCCGCAGTTCCAGCAGGAGTTGCCGCCGACCATCAAGCTGCAGGTTCTGAGCGACCGCTCTCAGTCGATCCGGGATTCCGTGCACGACGTGCAACTCACCCTTATGCTGACTGCGGTTCTTGTCGTCCTCGTCATTCTCGCCTTCCTGCGGACGTGGCGCGCGACCATCATCCCGGCGCTGGCCCTGCCGCTGTCGATCATAGGCACCTTTGCCGGCATGGCGTTGTTCGGTTTCTCGCTCGATAACGTCAGCCTTCTGGCCTTGACGCTGGCGCTCGGATTCGTTGTCGACGATGCCATTGTCGTGCTCGAAAACATCGTGCGCTACATCGAGCAGGGCATGAAGCCGTTCGAAGCGGCTATTCGCGGGTCTCGCGAGATCGGCTTCACCGTGCTTTCCATCACGCTGTCTCTGGTCGCCGTGTTCATTCCCATCCTCTTCATGGGTGGCGTCGTGGGCCGCTTCTTCTTCGAGTTCGCGATGACGATCAGTATCGCCATTCTGCTGTCGGGCTTTATCGCCCTGACGCTGACGCCCATGCTTTGCGCGCGCCTGCTCAGGCGCGAGGCGGATGAAGTGCGCCATGGCCTCCTTTCTCGCACCTTCGAGAAGGCCTACGAGAACATGGCGCGCGGCTACCGTGTATCGCTCGATGCATCGCTTCGAGTGCCCTGGCTGATGCTCCTTTTGACTTTGGGCACCGTGGTCGCAACCGTGTGGGCATTCAGCGCCGTCAAGAAGGGCTTCCTGCCCACCGAGGACACCAGCATCATCATTGTACGTACCGAGGCAGCCCCGGATATTTCCTTCCAGGGGATGCTCCAGCGCCAGAGGCTGGTCGCCGAGGCGGTTCGTGCCGACCCCGATGTCCTTTACGTGAATTCCAACGTCGCCTCGGGCGGCTTCAATCCGACGCTCAATCGTGGCTCGGTGTTCGTGCAACTCAAGTCGCGAAGCGAGCGGCAGGGCCAAGCGACGATCACCCAGGTTCAGGCTCGGTTGCGCGGCAAGCTCGCCGGCATCACCGGCATCCGCGCCTTCCCCGTGCCATTACAGAATCTGCGGATCGGCAGCCGCAGCGGTGCCGCCTCCTACCAGTACACGCTGACCAGTGTCGATCAGGCGGAGCTATACACGCAGGCGCAGCGCCTGATCGAGCGCGTGAAGGAGACCCCGGGTTTCTCGGATGTGACGAGTGACCTCACGCTTGGTGCGCGTCAGCTTCTGCTGACGGTCGACCGCGATGCCATGGCTCGCTTCGGTATCGCCATGGACACCGTTCGTACCACTCTTTATTCGGCTTTCGGCACGCGCAAGATTGCGACCGTCTTCACGCCCTCGAACGACTATGCCGTGATCCTTGAGGCCGACAAGGCCGACATTCTCGATCCGACAGTGCTTTCGAAGGTCTTCATCAAGAACAACACGGGTCAGCAAATTCGCTTCGATACGATAGCAACCGTGAAGCTGGAGCCGGGTCCTGTCTCGGTCGCCCGCCAAAGCCAGCTTCCGGCCGTGACCATCACGTTCAATCTTTCTCCAGGATTTACGCTGGGCGAGGCCGTCGTCTCCATGCGCGCAGCCGAGCAGGCCCTCAATATCCCGGGCTCGATCACTGGGCAGTTTGCCGGCACGGCGCAAGTGTTCGAACGTTCTTTTCGCGATCAACCACTGCTGATCGCGGCGGCCGTACTGGTCATCTATATTGTCCTCGGCATCCTGTACGAGAGCTTCATCCATCCGATTACCATTTTGTCGGGTCTGCCATCCGCCAGCCTGGGCGCGTTGCTCATCCTGTGGCTGTTTGATGTCGAGCTCACCATCATCGCCGTCATCGGCATCATCATGCTGGTCGGCATCGTCAAAAAGAATGCCATCATGATGGTGGACTTCGCCATCGAGCGCCGCGCGCTTGGTGCCAATCCGGTCGAGGCTATCCGCGAAGCTTGCCTGCTGCGCTTTCGGCCCATCATGATGACGACGATGGCGGCCCTGTTTGGCACGATGCCGATTGCAATCGGCTGGG
>CADEFX010000019.1:0-19798 GCA_902826715.1 uncultured Hyphomicrobiales bacterium
GCAATAAGCGTCTCGAGCGTGCCGGTGGGAAGTGGATCGGCGCGATAGGACCGAACGGAGCGATGGCTGAGGAGAAGCGCTAGCGTGTTGTTCCACGGTCCGGCTGCCGGCAAGGCATCGGTGCCGTAGCGCGCCTGCAGGGCCGTGATTTTTGCGGAATCGGCGGCAACACTCACGTTCATCAAACACATCCTTTGCTGCAAATCCGGTGATCGTGCGCGTGGGCCCGCCTTGTGGCGAGCCCACGTACTGAGATCAAAAGGTCGCGCGGCCGGTAACCTACTTTTGTCTTTCGTCCGCGTCTTGTCTGATAGACCCTAACGCCAATCGGGGCGTGTTCAAAGTGGGCAGCTGCTTACCAGGTCGCCGGTGTGCCTCTCGTGGCCTTGCCGATACCCCTGAAGCTCTGGCATATGTGCGGCCATGACGGGGCAGGTGCGGGGCGTGCTCGACGGATCGCGCCACGAAGCGACGAAGTGAGGAGCCCAGCATGCAATTCCTTGGTCAGGCCACCGGACGTTTTCTGCTGGCGTTCATCTTCCTGTTTTCAGGTGCACGCAAAATCATGAGCTACCAGGCGATGCTCGGGTACATGCAGACCAAAGGTGTGTTTCCTGCCATGGACATCGCTGGCTATCCGCTGGTCGAGCTTCTGCTCATAGCCACCATCGTTCTCGAAATTCTCGGCGGCCTGATGCTTATTACCGGCATTGGGTCTCGCCCCGCCGCGCTGGCGCTTGCGGTATTTACCATTGTGGCGGGGTCGCTATTTCACGACTTTTGGACGATCACGAACGCAGATGAGTACCGAAATGAGCTCAATCACTTTCTCAAGAACCTTGCGATCGTGGGCGGTCTGTTGATCGTAGCGACGCAGCCGTCGAGAGATGACCTCCTGACCTAGAACGGACGAAATGGCCAAGCACCCTAAGGGATCGAACACGCTCAAGATCGCCGTGATTCCCGGCGATGGCATCGGCAACGAAGTCGTGCCTGAAGGCATCAAGGTGTTGGAGGCGGTCGGACGCCGATTCGATCTCGCTTTCGAGTGGAAGAATTATGACTGGAGCTGCGAGCTCTACAAGAAAACCGGCAAGATGATGCCGGACGACGGGCTCGACCAGCTTCGCGGCCAGGATGCGATCTATCTCGGGGCCGTCGGTTTTCCCGGCGTCCCCGATCACGTGTCCCTGTGGGGACTGCTCATTCCTATTCGCCGCAGCTTCCAGCAGTACATCAACCTGCGTCCCGTGCGCCTGTTCGAGGGCTTGAAGTGCCCGCTCGCCGATCGCAAGCCCGGCGACATCGACTACTGGATCGTGCGCGAGAACAACGAGGGCGAGTATTCGTCCATCGGCGGGCGCATGTTCGAGGGCACCGACCAGGAAGCGGCGATCCAGCAGGCGGTGTTCACGCGCAAGGGCTGCGATCGCGTCATGCGTTATGCCTTCAACTTGGCCATGACGCGTCAGCGCAAGGAAGTGGCGTCGGCAACGAAGTCGAACGGCATCTCGATCTCCATGCCGTACTGGGATGAGCGCTTCGCGGCGATCTCGAAAGAGTTTCCGCAGTGCAAGACCAGCCAGTACCACATCGACATCCTGACGGCGCACCTCGTGCGCAATCCGCAGTGGTTCGACGTGATCGTCGGCTCCAACCTGTTCGGCGACATCCTGTCCGATCTCGGGCCAGCGACGACGGGCACGATCGCCATCGCGCCAGGCGGCAACATCAACCCGGAGCGCGAGTATCCCTCGATGTTCGAGCCAGTGCACGGCAGCGCGCCCGATATCGCCGGCAAGGGCATCTCCAATCCGATCGGCCAGATCTGGTCGGGCGCCATGATGCTGGAGCATCTGGGGCACTCGGAAGCCGCCCGCACCATCGAGAAGGCCATCGAGAAGCTGCTGGCCGACACCGACGTGCGCACCCGCGACATGGGCGGCAAGGCGAGCTGCAAGGAGCTTGGGGACGCCCTCGTCGAGCTGGTGAAGGCTTAGAAATTCGCCATTCTTGCCCATCGGAGCGGTATGGGCCGGCCCATGCGCTATAATAGGCCATGACCGACGAAACGCTTCGCGGCGAGGACAGCATCATCCAGGAGTTCCTGGCGCCTCTCGCGTCCGGTTATCCGGGCGCGTTCGGTCTGCGAGATGATTGCGCCACCATTGTCTCGCCTCCGGGTTGCGAGCTTGTCGTCAAGACCGACCCCATCGTGGAAGGCGTGCATTTCCTGCCCGGCACGGCGCCGGAAGACATTGGCTGGCGCGCGCTCGCCGTCAATGTCTCCGATTTGGCCGCCAAGGGCGCAAATCCGGTCGGCTACCTCATGGCCATGGCGCTGCCTGCGGCACCGGCGCGCGCGTGGCTGAAACGGTTCGCGTCGGGACTGCAGGAAGCGCAACTCGCTTTCGGCTGTCATCTTATGGGGGGAGACACGGATTGCCGGCCCGGCCCGCTGAGCCTGTGCATCACGGCATTCGGCTCGGTACCGTCGGGCCGCATGGTCCGGCGCGGATCCGCACGGGTGGGCGACCAGCTCTTCGTGACGGGGACGCTGGGCGATGCAGCTCTTGGCCTGGCCCTTCTCAAGGAGCCCGCGCTGGCGCAATGGCTTGGCCTCGGCGCAAGCCAGGTCGCCTCGATGACCGCGCGTTTCCTGCGTCCGCAACCACGACTGGGCTTGCGTCCGCTTCTGCTCGCTCATGCCTCGGCGGCCATGGATCTCTCCGATGGGCTGATGAAGGATTGCGGGCGCATGTGCGCCGCAAGCGACGTTGCTGCCGGCCTCGAGGCGGCAGCCCTGCCGCTGAGTGATGCCGTAAGAAAGGCCGTGGCCGCAGATGCTGGCTGGCTCAAAACGGCTGCCTCCGCGGGAGACGACTATGAAATCCTGGCAGCGGTACCAGCCGCTGGCGTCGCAGATTTCACGGCGAAGGCCGCTATCCTCGACTTCCCGGTCGCGCGCATCGGGCAGATCCGGCAGGGGGCAGGAGTCCGCATGCATCAGCCTGATGGGGCCGACATGACGTTTGAGCGCACCGGCTGGGATCACTTCCTGGACTAGTTCGCAACTGGACTGTCTTGCGGCCTGAATCCCGCGCCCGTGCGCACCGCCAAGTCGCATTTCGTGCTTCAACGCGCCAAGGAGCAGTTCTGACGCAGATCGGCTCCGGTAACACCGTGTTGCCTTGACGCCGCAGTTTTGGCATGGTCCCGCGCGAATCGCGATCTTCGAGGCGGCAACCGTCCGGTTGGTGCCAAATCCGTGTATCGAGTGCCGTACGGGCACGAGCAACTGGGGGAAGCAACTCCATGACTACCGTGATGTGGGCGATCATTTTGGGTGGGCTATTATCGCTCGTCTACGGCGCATGGACGATCCAGGCGGTTATGGCGGCGAATGCCGGCACGGCGCGCATGCAGGAGATCGCGGCGGCTATCCAAGAAGGAGCGACCGCCTACCTCGCACGGCAGTACACGACCATCGGCATCGTCGGAGCGGTTATCTTCCTCATCGTAGGCTTTCTGCTCGGCTGGCTCGTGGCGCTGGGCTTTCTGGTCGGCGCCGTGCTCTCCGGTCTTGCGGGCTTCATCGGCATGCACGTCTCGGTTCGTGCTAACGTGCGCACCGCACAGGCGTCCACGCAGTCGCTGGGTGAGGGTCTTTCCATGGCCTTCCGCGCCGGCGCGGTGACCGGGATGCTGGTCGCGGGCCTCGCGCTGCTGGGCGTTGCGGTCTACTTCGCCATTCTGACGGCAGGCGTGGGCTATCGGGCCACCGATCGTACGGTCATCGATGCGATGGTGGCGCTCGGTTTCGGCGCATCCCTGATCTCCATCTTCGCGCGTCTCGGCGGCGGCATTTTCACGAAGGGTGCCGACGTCGGCGGCGACCTCGTCGGCAAGGTCGAGGCGGGCATCCCCGAGGACGATCCCAGGAACCCTGCGACCATCGCGGATAACGTCGGCGACAATGTCGGCGATTGCGCGGGCATGGCGGCCGACCTGTTCGAAACCTACGCGGTGACGATCGTCGCCACGATGGTGCTCGCTGCCATCTATTTTACCGGCCAGCCGATCGTCAACTCGCTGATGATTTATCCGCTGGCCATCTGCGCCGCCTGCGTGGTGACGTCCATCATCGGCACGTTCTTCGTCAAGCTCGGCGCCAACCAGTCGATCATGGGCGCACTGTACAAGGGCTTCATCGCGACCGGCGTGCTGTCGTTGATCGCGCTCTATCCGATTACGAGCAGCCTGCTCGGCATGGATACGACGTTTACGGCACGTGGCATCACGTTCACCGGCATGGACCTGTTCTGGTGCGGTGCCGTCGGTCTCGTGGTGACGGCGGCCATCATCGTCGTGACTGAGTATTACACCGGCGTGGGCTATCGGCCCGTGCGTTCCATCAGCCAGGCTTCGGTAACCGGCCACGGCACCAACGTGATCCAGGGCCTTGCCGTATCTCTCGAAGCAACCGCCCTGCCGGCGCTTATCATTATCGCGGGCATCATTTGTTCGTTTAAACTGGCGGGGCTGTTCGGCATTGCCATCGCGGTCACGACGATGCTGGCGCTGGCCGGCATGGTGGTAGCGCTCGACGCCTTCGGTCCGGTGACGGACAATGCTGGCGGCATCGCCGAGATGGCCGGACTGCCGAAGGAAATCCGCAAGACCACGGATGCGCTGGATGCCGTCGGCAATACCACGAAGGCTGTGACCAAAGGCTATGCCATCGGCTCGGCCGGTCTTGGTGCGCTGGTGCTGTTCGCCGCCTACAACGAGGATCTGCGGTTCTTCATCAGCCAGGCGCAGCCTGGCTCAATGTTCCACAATCTCCAGGTGGACTTCTCGCTGTCGAACCCCTACGTCGTCGTCGGCCTGCTGTTCGGCGGCCTGCTGCCTTATCTCTTCGGCGGCATCGCCATGACGGCCGTCGGCCGCGCGGCGAGCGCGATCGTGGAGGAGGTGCGCCGCCAGTTCCGCGAGAAGCCCGGCATCATGAAGGGCACGGAGAAGCCGGACTACGCGCGTGCCGTTGACCTCCTGACGCGCGCCGCGATTAAGGAAATGATCGTACCGTCGCTGCTGCCCGTGCTTTCGCCGATCGTGTGTTTCTATGTCGTGAAGTGGATTGCCGGCACGGGCAACGCCTTCGCGGCACTGGGCGCCATGCTGCTCGGCGTGATCGTCAACGGCCTTTTCGTCGCCGTCTCGATGACGGCTGGCGGCGGTGCGTGGGATAATGCCAAGAAGGCCTTCGAGGACGGCTTCACCGACAAGGATGGCGTGAAGCACGTCAAGGGATCCGAGGCGCACAAAGCCGCCGTCACCGGCGACACGGTCGGCGATCCCTACAAGGATACCGCTGGCCCCGCGGTGAATCCCATGATCAAGATCACGAACATTGTGGCATTGCTGCTGCTCGCCGTGCTCGCGCACTGAGCCGGAACGAACAGACGAATGAGCGCCCGGCGGAAATGCCGGGCGCTTTTATTTTTTGGGTGACTAGTCGAAGAGCTGCTTCTGGCCGATGCCGCGGAAGATCTGCTGCAGCAGAGTCTGATCCTTGACGAAGCTCGGAGTCTGGCGCTTGACGTAGTCGAAGATCTTGCCGTCCTTCATGCCATAGTGCGCAACGCGATCCACGGTGCCGGTCTGATTGAAATAGATGGCAAGGACCTTGCGATCGACTTCTGTCGGCTTGAAGAAGGCGTTCTGGGTTTCGGTGCTCGAGATGTAGTAATAAGAATTGCCGCCGACGACAGTCGATGTTGTTGCTGGCGTGCCGAGCGCGAGCCGCACGGCGTCCGCCGTCATGCCGGGCTGGATTTGCTGGAGGTCGCTTTCCTGGAACTGGTGCCCGTGCTTCGTCGTAATAGGCGAGCATCCGGCCAGAACGATGGACGCGCCAAGCGCGAGCAGTAAGATCGATGTTTGGCGGCGTACTTTCTGCCGCATGGTTGGTGTGCTGTTGCTCACGTGTCTACCGCCGCAGCTCATTGTGCTTCTAACGTGAACTCTGACCCATGGCCTCGCCGCAACCTCGCCTCATGGAATTTTCCGGACATGTTCGGCCGCCCACAGAGAATCGCCACGATCCTAGCTTGTTGGCCCGCTTAGCGCCCCGAGACGGGTGTGGCAATGGCGGCAAGCGCGCGACCCCCGGTGGACCTTTCTGCGTTGCGAGACTCTGATGCTCGGCTGGCTGCGACAACGATCCCTTACAAGCGGCATAGGGCGCAAACTTTATGACTCGATTGTGGCGCGGGCCCGTGCGGAGCCATTCTATCGTGACCTTCTCGTGCCCGACACGCCGGAGGGCCGGTTCGAGCTGATCGTGTTGCATGTTTATCTTGTACTGGAACGGCTTAGGAGCGAGGGGGCGGCCGGGACTCGCTTGTCGCGAGCCGTGATCGAAGCATTTGTCACGGACATGGATGATTCGATGCGCGAGTTCGGGATCGGGGACATGGGCGTGCCCCGTCGCGTGAAGCGGGCGGCGGCCGCCGTCTACGAGCGGTCAGCCGCTTATGCCGCAGCGCAGCAGGGCGAGGCGGACGCCTTGGCGCACGTGCTGGCCGAGCACATATACTTGGGCACCCGCAGCGATGGCCGCGTGCCCGGCCAGGTCGCGGCGTACGTGCGGCGCACGGCGGCCGAGCTTGAAGCCGTGCCTTCGAGCCGGATGCTGGACGGCGACCTCGTCTTCTCCCACGCGATCGAATTCAGACCATGACGCAGACATCAGAGAGCGGCGGCCACGATCTAGCCAGGGTGCTGGATTGGACCCATGACGTGCGCCTGGCGAGCGCGCAGGGCACCGAGATCGTGCGCGAGGCTACGCCGCCTGAACTCACTGCCGTAGCGGCCGCGTTGGCGGTGCTGTCTTGCGACAGCCTGAAGGTACGCTACACGCTGCGCCCGGCGGCCAAGAGCCGCTATGGCCTGACAGGCGTGATCGACCTGGTGGTGACGCAAGCCTGCGTCGTGACGCTCGAGCCCGTGGAGGCGCGGAGTAGCGAGGCGTTCTCGGTCGAGCTGTGGCCCAGGGAAGAGATGCCCGCAATCGGCGAAGGCGTCGTGGGCGATCTTGAAGACGAAGAGCTTGAGCCCATCGACAACAGCGTCGTCGACATCGGACGCATCGTGCTCGAGTACGCGGCCTGCATGATCGATCCTTACCCTCGCAAGGCTGAGGCTGCATTTTCCTGGGTGGACGCGGCGGCAGAGGCGTCTGACAGCGGCAATCCCTTCGCCAAGCTCAAGGCGCTTCGAGGCAAGTCCTAACTCGGTTGCGGTCATTGGGGACGCACCAAGAATAAGGTTGTGCGCACTGGGCAAATGGCTATGTTCTGGCGCGTAAAGCGCGGGATATCGAAAGAGCTAGGCGCCAAGGTCGGCGGGCTATCTCTAGGATCAACCGGCAGGCAACTCACGTCATATGCCAGGGACCTGCACACTCGCGCTCGACGCCATGGGCGGTGATCACGGCCCGGCTGTGGTCATTCCAGGCGCGGCGCTATCGCTCGAGCGTCACGCGCAGACCAGATTCATGTTCTTCGGCGATGCCGCGCGTATCGAAGCGGAGCTCGACAAGCATCCTGCCTTGAAGGCGCAGTCTTCGGTCGTGCATACGAGTACCGCCATCAGCATGGACGACAAGCCGAGCCAGGCACTGCGACGCGGCAAGGGCTCGTCGATGTGGCTGGCGCTTGAAGCGGTGCAAAAGGGGCAGGCCCAGGCCGCCATTTCGGCCGGCAACACCGGCGCTCTCATGGCCATAGCGCGCCTGGTGCTGCGGCCTATGACCGATATCGAGCGGCCGGCGATCGCGGCGATCTGGCCCACGGTCAAGCGCTCCTGCATCGTCCTCGACGTTGGGGCTAACATCGGCGCATCTGCGCGTCAGCTCGCCGACTTTGCGCTCATGGGTGCCGCGATGGCGCGCGCCCTTTTCCACATCGAAAGGCCGAGCGTGGCGCTGCTCAACGTCGGCGTCGAGGAAATCAAGGGCGTCGAGGAGGTGAGACAGGCCCACGCGTGGCTCAAGGAAATGGGGGCCGAGCTGCCGATCGATTACCGCGGCTTCATGGAGGGCCATCAGATCGGCGAGGGGCATGTCGATGTTGTGGTTGTCGAGGGTTTTGCCGGCAATATTGCTTTGAAAACCGCCGAGGGAACGGCACGCCAGGTCGGCGCGTACCTGAAATCAGCCATGATGCAGAGCTGGTTGTCGCGCGCCGGCGCCCTGCTGGCGAGGGGCGGATTTAACGTTCTCCGGCAGAAAATGGACCCGCGGCACTCGAACGGCGCCCCATTTCTGGGACTCAATGGTATTGCGATCAAGAGTCACGGTGGAACGGACGCCATTGGCTTTGCGAGTGCCATTGATGTCGGCTACGAGATGGCCGAAAGCGGTTTGGTGGCGCGTCTTGCCGCGGATCTGGATACGTTTCACGGACGCCTTGCTGCCCCTGGCCCACAATTGAGCAGCGGTTGAGGAGAACGAGGTGAGGTCGATACGTCCGCAATTCAGTATGCATACCGTTGCGCCGGCATGCCTGAATATCGTCGCGTGAGGTAAGGACGTGGCCGTCATTCGTTCCGTGATCAGGGGTGTGGGGGCCTATCTGCCTCGCCGGATCATGACCAATGCCGATATCGCGCGGATCGTGGACACGAGCGACGAGTGGATCATCGAACGTACCGGAATCAAGCGGCGGCATATCGCGGAGGATGGGGAGCTCACGTCGGATCTCGGGATTGCCGCGGCTCGGCAGGCTTTGGTACGTGCCGGGGTCGATCCTGTCGATATCGATCTGGTGATCTGCGCTACGGCCACGCCAGATCGGACGTTTCCCGCGACCGCGGTGCGTATTCAATCGGGCCTTGGCATCACCAAGGGCGCTGCTTTCGATCTGCAAGCTGTGTGCTCGGGCTTCGTCTATGGTCTCGCCACCGCCGACAACTTTCTCAAGGCTGGGCAATTCAAGCGCGCGCTTGTCGTGGGTGCGGAAACGTTTTCGCGCATCCTCGATTGGTCGGATCGCGGAACGTGTGTGCTGTTCGGCGATGGCGCCGGCGCCGTTGTTCTCGAAGCCCAGTCGCAACACGGAGACCGCGAGGATCGTGGCATCCTGGCGACGCGTCTGCGTTCGGATGGCCGTTTCGAGGATCTGCTTTACGTTGACGGCGGTCCCGGCTCGACCAAAACCACCGGCCATCTCCGCATGAACGGCCGCGAGGTTTTCCGCCACGCGGTGCAAAAGATCTCCGGCGTCATCGAGGAGACGCTTCTCATGAGCGGCTTTGCCGCCGACGAGATCGATCTTTATGTGCCCCATCAGGCCAACAAGCGGATTCTCGACGGCATCGCCAAGAAGCTCGGCGTGTCGCCCGAAAAGATTGTCATGACACTCTCCCATCACGGCAACACGTCTGCCGCCTCCATCCCGCTGGCCCTCAATCAGGCCTTCGAGGAGCACCGCGTGGCGGAAGGCAACCTCGTGCTGATGGAAGCCATGGGTGGCGGCTTCACGTGGGGCGCCGTCCTCGCCCGCTGGTAAGCGGCCGCCTGCCGGCGACGTACCGGCTTCGCAACAATTCCTGCTGGTTTTTCAGCTGGTTGCGCAACTCCGCCATTGACCCCTGTCTGGCCTGTAGATAGCATCCCGAAAAAGTAAGGCATTGGGAGGGGCAGCAATATGGGGAGCAAGACGTTGACGCGCGCAGATTTGGCCGATGCGGTGGTCCGCAAGATCGGCCTGCCTCGCAACGAGTCGCAGGAGCTGGTGGAGCTCGTGCTGAGCGAGATCTCGGTAACGTTGTCGCGCGGCGAAAACGTGAAACTGTCGTCGTTCGGGTCGTTCGGCGTCAGGGACAAGGGACGGCGCATCGGCCGCAATCCGAAAACGGGCGAGGAGGTGCCGATCACGCCGCGCCGCGTCCTGATTTTTCGACCGAGCAACATCATGAAGGATCGCATCAACAGCGGCTTGACGCGGCCAACTGCGGCCGAATAGGAAGGCTTATTGACCTCGTCGTAATCCGCAGGGCGGCGGAGGCGCGGGAGAAGTGGGGTAGACAATGAACAAATCGGCGGGAGCATTCCGCACGATCAGTGAGGTTGCCCAGGAACTGGGCGTGCCGAAACATGTCCTGCGCTTCTGGGAGGTTAAGTTTGCGCACATCCGGCCGATGAAGCGCGGCGGCGGGCGCCGCTTCTACCGGCCTGAGGATATGGAGTTGCTGCTCGGCGTGCGCGACCTGTTGCACCGGGATGGATACACGATCAAAGGCGTACAGAGGATTTTGCGCGAGCAGGGTGTGGATGCCGTGAAGCAGCGTGGGAAACACCGGTCGGCAGGCGCGTCGGCGCGAGCGAAGGCGAGTAGCTTGCCAGCCCGCAACCGTAAGCCGCCGGTCGAGCCGAATGTTGCGGCAGCCCGGCCCGTGCATGGCGATTTGCGCAAGCAGGTGCTCGCGGCTATCGCCGAGCTCAAAGCGTGCAAGGATCTTCTTGAGTCGGGCATGACCGTGGCCAAGCGGCGGCGGCGAGCGGCATCGGCCTAAGGCGAAAATGAATAATGTAGCCGCCGGGGCGCAAGCAAGCGCCCAGGCAGGAGCGTGCGGTGTCGTCGGGCTGCGTCGATGTCTGGCTGGTCGATATCGACGTTACGGGTGATGCCCTCGATGCGCTTGACGGACGTTTCGCACTCGTGACCGCTGACGAGCGTGCGAGAGCAAGCGGGTTGGAATCCCTCAGAGCGCAGCAGTGGACGAGAACGCGCGTCGCGTTACGCGTGCTCCTGGCGTCACGGCTGGGGCTGCAGGCAGCGCAAGGTTCGTTCGCGCTGTCGGCCGCGGGCAAGCCGCGGCTTGTCGAGAGCACTTTGGGCTTCAGCTTGTCGCATTCGGGCCGGTTCGCTCTGATCGCGCTCTCGGGCGACGGGCCGGTTGGGGTGGACATCGAGACTCGCAACCAGGTCAACATGCACGCCGACCGGCTTCAGGCGATTGAGCAGGCCGCGATGGCCTTGGCGCCTGACATAGCGCTACCCGGACGGGACGATGTAACCAGATGTGTTCAAGCTTGGACCCGGCTGGAGGCATTGGCAAAAGCAACCGGCGCGGGGATCGGCGCGCTTCTCATCAGTCTCGGCATTCGAGGGCCGGCCGCAGCTCTCGGTGACCGCCGGGAGCCGAACGTCGCCGAGCTCCTGATCGCGGAAGGATGCCCGTTGCGCATTACGGACTTGCGGCTGGGCTGCGCGGCCGCCGTGGCCGGGCCCGCCTCGGCCGACGTCGTGCTGCACCGGCTGCCCGCATCATTGAGCGGCCTGACGGATCTGATGGGCCTGGCCGTGTGACCTGCCCGCGAGCAGAGGCAGGGTTGGCCACCGCGCCATAGACCATTATCGGCCTTCCCTTTCATGCCCGATCATGCGATGACGACGCCGAACGGCTGCCCCTGGCCCAAGAGCCGGGCATCGCGCTTGCCGGTGCATGGGGCCTCCCCAAAGTCGTTGCCAAGAACGGTTCGGAGCGTAGCGCAGCCTGGTTAGCGCACCAGTCTGGGGGACTGGGGGTCGGGAGTTCAAATCTCCCCGCTCCGACCAATTGCTTCAGCTGCTTGGCGCTTACACTCGACGCATTCCGCTCATCGGCAGAGCACACAAAGTGCGTGTTGCAACCTTTCAGTGACGAGTGCCATCTGGTGCATGCCATGTGTCGGGGCAGCGCTTCGTTCTATGTTCGGCCGATCGGCTAGGCTCTGTTAAGCGCAATGGCGTCGGCGATCTTTTCTGCTGTCATCAGTGTCGGGAAGTTGGTGTTGGCGCAGGGCACAAGCGGGAAGATCGAGGCATCGACGACGCGCAATCCCTCCACCCCCCGCACACGACCCTGGCTATCGGTGACCGCCATCGGATCGCCGTCGGCACCCATGCGGCAGCTGCAGGAGGCATGCCATGTACCGATCGCGGCCTTGCGCACGAACGCTTCCAGCGCATCATCGTCGCGCATCAGGGTTTCGTATTGGAAGCCCTCCGTGATGACTTTGCGAATTAGGTAGCTGCGCAGCGCAGCAGGGCCGTCGAGTAGCACGCCGATCGCTGACGTCAGGAGCTTGTTCCTGGTATTGACGACACCCACCTTGCGCACGCGCTCGGAGTAGCTCGCCGGGAAGGGATCAGAGCTCACGGCCTGCATGGCAGGCGTCGCATAGAGTCCGCCCATCATGCGAAACCCCTGCATGAGCCGCTCAAGGTCGCGCCGATCGGAGAGCAGATTGAATTCCGCTACAGGCTCGTCGCGCCAATCCGGCGACGTCAGCTTGACCTGCCCGCGCTCCGAGCACGTGTGATAGACGGCAACCAGGAATGAGGCGATGCGCTCGCCGACGGCATGCCATGACGATTTCGTAACGGCGACAGCGAACATGTCGCCCTCGTGCATGTCCGGCAGCCTGGAGGAGTAGCGCAAGCCGACGTGGATGTGCCGGCGTGTCAGGTCGTTGACGCGTGCATGTGGCTTCACATAGGCCGAGACGGAGATCGAGGGGTGATCCATCAGGCCCTGGCCGACACCGGCAAGGGCCGAGCGCGCCTCGATCCCCAAGTCCTTCAGGTGCCCGACCGGTCCAATGCCGGCGCGAAGGAGATGAGCTGGCGAGTGGATGGCGCCGCAAGAGAGGATGACCTCGCGGGTGCGGAATTCAGCGCGTGCGCCGTTGATGCGCGCGACCACGCCGACGCAACTTTTGCCTTCGAACAGCAACTCGCTCACCTGCGCGTGGGTGATGATCGTGAGATTGCCGCGCTGGCGCGTTGCGGGATCGAGGTAGCCGATGGCCGCCGAAACGCGGCGCTCGTAGGCATTCGAGATTGTGAGCGGGAAATAGCCATCCTGCCACGCGCCATTCTGATCGGGCAGGTAGTCGAAGCCGGCGCCTTTCAGAGCCTCTGCTGCGGCCTTGGAATGCTCGTTCCACAAGTCAGGGAAAATCCGCCGCACCGGAATGCGTCCCTCCTTGCCGTGCATAGATCCGTCGAAGTCCATGTCGCGCTCGACCTTCTTGTAGTAGGGGAGCACGTCCTTCCAGCCCCAGCCGCGTGCGCCGCGCGACACCCACTCCTCGAAGTCATCTGGCGACCCGCGGTTGGCGAGTTGTCCATTGATGGACGATCCTCCGCCCAGAATGCGCGCCTGCTCGTATTTGCGTAGGGGGGGCAGGCTATCGTTCGGATTGTTGTGCGAGACCACCTCGGTGCGGACCTTGAGGTCGGTCCAATGGAAACGTGGATCGAAGTAGGCGGTGCCAGGGTAGCTGTCGAGAACCTCGGGAGGCACCTTTCCATGCGGCGTGTCCTGGCCGGCCTCGAGCAGGAGCACCTGCGTGGCGCTGTTGGCTGACAGCCGGTTGGCCAGCACCGATCCGGCCGAGCCGCCGCCGACAATGATGAAGTCGTAAACCATGGCCCCGTCCCTCCCGTTGGTCTTCTTGTCGACCGCGATTATCGCCGGAATGCCAGCCTTGTCGAATACGGCCGGAATGTTGGAGGGAAACGCGGTATGAGCTTTGGCGCAGGCTTTGCGGCCCCAGCCCGCGCATCGCGAGTCAGCCGCGACCCTACCTTCTGTCGGGACGCGACATCACGGCATCAACATTATTGCGCTGGGAGTTTCGTGCTCATGATGGGCGTTATCACGCCGTTCACATGATATTTGTGACAGGTCAGGCAATCCTGACGGGTCTTGGAGCTGGTGTGGCAGGTCTGGCAGAGGTCCTTGTCCACGGCACCGAAATTGGACGCGAAACTTTGCGGATTGCCCTGCTCGAAGCTTTTCAGATAAGGGCGGCCCTTCTCAAGCTGATGGCAGGTCAAACAACCGCGATCTCCCACGACGCCGAAATGCGGCTCATGGATGAAATTGGTGAAACGCCCCTGTTTACTTTCGACCGAAGGCGGCGCGAAATTGACGACCCGCCCTTTGCCTCGGATATCGTCAACGCTGTGGCATTTTGTGCATGACCCCTGCGCATCCTTGTTCGTGAGAACATCGAAGACCGCCGCCGCTGGGATCCTATCGCCTTTCGGCGCTTGGGGACCGGTCAAGAAGAGCCAGGAGTAGATGAATTTGTCCTTATGACCGATGGGGCGGTAGAAAATCGCGTAGTCCTGCCGGTACCAGCCGCCATAGGCAGCCCAGCTTTCCGGATCCACGTCGCTCTTGATGCTAATCACGGGTGCCGCTGCCTTGGCTTGGGGTGCGGGCGGATTTGCGTCCGCCTTGGGAGCGGTATCCGCAGATGCGGGCTTGGCGTCTACGGCGTTGGCTTTTCCGGTAGGCCGTTCAGGCTCCGCCGCTTTGCCGGCCCCCTTGACGCCTCCCTTCATGGCGCGAAGCTCCTCGTCAGTGGGAGAGAGGAGATCGTCGGTTTGGTCCGCCGATCTGGTCTGAGGCTGCCCATCGGTCTTGACGCTTGCAGCCTGGGCTACTTTCTCGCCGTCCTTAATCCCGGCGTTGACCGCACGAGGCTGGTCGTTGGCCGAGAGCGTTTCCACGACGCCGTCGGGTCCGGCATATGCGGTGTAGCCTCTTACGGCCGCCCCTTTGGGCTGGGCTGCATTGATCGCGCGAAGCTCATCTGGCGTGGGAAAGAGCAGATCGTCGGTTTGGTCCGTTGCCTTGCCTTGAGGCTGTTCGTTGGCGGAAAGTTTTTTCTTGCCGTCATCGGCTTTGGCGTTCGCGATATCGGTTATTCCGGCCGTCCCTTCGGGCTGAACCGCTGCATCCTTGCTTACGACTGCCGTGGACGCACTCCAGGCCTCCAGCTGCTGACTTGACGGAGACTGTCGGCCCGGTTTGGCGGTGCTGTCGGTCTCGCCTTCGACGTTCAATCTCGATTCCGTAATCGTCGCGGTCCAGTTGCCTTTGTCCGGCGCTGTCGCCTCGGGGCGATTGGCCATCTCCGTGCCGAGATTTGGGAGCCATTCCTGCTGCGAGCTGATGATGACATCTTGCGGGATGCTCGCGGTCAGATCGGCGACGAGATTTGCACTCAGCCTTGCCCCGCCGCCGATATTGAGATCGCCCAGGACGTCCGACGCTTTTCCCCTGATCAGCGCATAGAATAGCCCCTTGATCTCCCAGACCAGAGCCGTCACGGCCTTGATCTGTGCGTTGTTTGCGCGGCTCAGGTCCTGAAGGTCCAAGCGGTCCACGGTCTTGATCAGGGCGCGGCCCCGCGCATTCCGGCTGATCATCACTTTCATGAACGGAGTGAGTCCGGCCTCGGATGCTTCCGGCCATTCGCCGATCGCGGCCTTCTTCTTCTTCAACGTTTGCAAGTCGAGGCCGGGCAGGCTCAGGAAGGCAATGCCTTTCGGGCCGCTGACCCGCTCCTTGCCCGTGATCTGGTCGAGATGGCAGCCGGTGCAGGTCTGCTCGAACGGCGCCACGGCCATCACGCGCTTGTCTTTGCTGCTGTTGTGACAGGTCGAGCAGGTGTCAGGAACGCGCCTCGCCGGGTCCTTCCCCGCGATTTCCGGATAATGCTTACCGAAATGGCCTTCGTGATCGAAGATGATCTGTGTGCGCTGCTTGAACGGATAGTTCTCGAATTTCGGGTGATGGCCGTCGAAGCTGTCGAACTTCACCACATGGCATGAGCGGCATTGCTCGTTGGAGATCTTGTTGAGCTTGAAATTGACGCCCTGATGCTCCTGGTGACAGGTCGCGCAATAGAGACCGCGTGCGACCACGTTGTCCGTCGGAAAGGCCATGCTCTGCGCATGGGCCGACTGCGGTGCAGGTGTCGCCGCGGCGACTTTGGTCAGCCGCTCGGTGCTCTGCTTCAGCACGCTTTCCGAAGCGCCGTGCGCGTTGAAAGCCGTGTCCGGCATTTTATGGCAGGTCAGGCAGGCGCTGCTGTCGGCGCGTCGATCGCCGGCAACGAGGCCGTGCAGCCAGCTCAACTTGCCGCTGCCGCTCTTGGTGTGGCAGGCGCTGCAATTCTCGATTGCGCCGTGAGCGCTTGCCAGCGGCCCGGGCATCAGGAATTGCGTGTCCTTGGCGAGAAAGAAAGCCGCGGTCACGCAGATGAGGGTGGCGAGCGCGACCCGCATCGCCAGGCGATCGCGCCGGGAGCTTGGGGTCTCCTGCGCATCGGCTTTTGGCGGCCGATCCGATCCGATCCGCAGCGATCGCCACATCACCAGAACCCCGATGAATAGGCGTAGACGATGAGGACGTGCAGCACCGCCAGCACGATCAGTCCGTAGGTGACGGGCACATGCACAAACAGCCAAGCCCTGGTCATCCAGAGATAGACCTGCGTGAAATCAAGCCGGTCTTTCTCGATCACCAGATTCTTGATGACGGAAAGCTTGTCCTGGCTTTGCTGGTCGACATAGCGCGAGAGATTGTCGATCTCGTCGGTCAGCTGCTTGAGCGGGCGCTGCGAGCCGATGAGATGGGCGGTGACATTCCGCTGACCTTGAAAAAAGCCCCGCAGGCGATCGGTGTAGAGGTCCACGATCCACGCCTCATAAGGCGGCGCCGGTAAGGCGATGGCGGCGGCGGCCAGATTGGGTTCGACGACCACGGCGTGGACATCCCGCGCCAACTCGGCTCGACGGATGGGGATGCGATCGTAGCTGACGCTTTCGTCGATCCGGCGCTTGATCTGTAGCGACCAGGCAAGGTAGGTGCCGAAAATACCGCTCACCGCTACAAGGAAGAAGGCCGCCCACAGAGCCCATTCGAAACCGGTGTCCGGCAGCGAGAAATCCGAATGCAGGATGAAGGCGGCAATCAACACGTAGCCCAGAAAAATATGGATCTTCCGCCAGCGCATGTCGGATCTTGGCGACAGGCGGGCCCGTTTGCGGGCGATATGGAGATAGAGCTGCAGGCTCATGCCGCCGGCCAGCAGCCAGCCATCGAGATACCGCGGATCGCGGAGCCCGTTGCCGTAGATCCAGACGAGCCAGAACAGGCCGGCGGAAACGGCCACGATCAGGAGGACCTGGGCGGCCTGGCCGATCAGATATCCTGTCGAGCCCACACCAAGTCCGCTGATCCACCCGTCAGGTGCGCGCCGCGCCGGCGATTTCACGGCTTTCCCCCAAAATCATCCATCGCGGTGATTCTTGCCTCATGGAGCCCCTTCGTATTGCGGTCAGTACCAGCGGGCCGGGATCAATTCACCGCACCGGCTTCTCTCGCCTTACCCTTGATCTTGTCGGGACCGGGAATCATGCTGTCGAGCCCGGCCATTGTGCTGCCGTCATACTTCTCGGTGATGCTCGCAAGCAGCTTGGAGACGCCCTCGGCAGCAGCCGTCAGAGCGCTTTCATTGTTCAGCTTGAGCCCGGCCGAATGGGCATGCTCCACCATCTTGTTGATTTCCGGCACGTCCGGTGCCGCTTTCGCCGCGGCGGCGAGTTGTTTGCGCGCCCGGTCGACACGCTTGGCCATTTCGAAGGCGTAGAGCTTTCGCGCTGTCGCACGACTGACGGCGCGAAGTCCGGTCTCGAGTTCGACGCCGAGGCCGACGAGATAGAGCATGCGTTTACGCGCCGCGTTGGCCGGCGCGTTTTCCTTGCCCTTGTTGTGCCAGGTGTTATGGCGCACCTCCCCCTGCGACCAGGAAAACAGCTCGAAGGCGCTGCCGGCGGGATGACCGCCTTTGTTCACGAGGTCTTCTTGCGGCACGACATGGCAGCTGTAGCAGTTTTTCGCCAGCCGATAGAGCGAGGACGGCCTGATCATGCCTTTGCCTTCGGCGAGTTTCCAGCGCGCGTCCTTTTCGGCCTTGGTCTCGGTCTTGTCGGTCTTGCCGCTGTATCCGCTGTGGACCTTGATCCAATCGTCACCGGCGCTGTGGCAGGACTCGCAGGAGATGCCGGCAACCGGCTGCTTTCTGTTCTCCTTCTCCTGCACCGTGTAATGGCAGGTCAGGCACATGCTCTCTGACCGGATGCGCTGAACGCCCATTCTTGCCGCGATTTCGTTCGCCTCTTTGCGGCGCGGCATCTCGCCGTAAGTTTTGAAGTGATGCGTACCCTTCCACGCCTCCGCCTCCTGCTTGTGACATTCGGCACAGGCGTTCGGGCCGACGATCTTGGCGTGATCGGACGCAGTTGTGCCGTCCGCGGCAAAGCTGAAGATCACCAGCAAGCCGCTCAGGCAAAGCAGAAGAGTCCTCGGCCCGCACGCAATCGACCGAAGACTGTGCGTTCTAGGGACGGTAATGACTTCTCACCCTTGCGTCTGCCATCGTGTATGCCTGCATCGGCGGTTCCCGTCGGTCGCGGGGGCGCTCGGAAGCAGGTTGGTCCGTCTGCCGGTTGGTGAGCCCCGCTAGCCGTCCCATGGCGCGGGTCAGCAGGCCTTCCTCCACCGTGTCGTCGATGGTCGGCAGGAATGGGTCCGCGTAGCAGACGGCGCCGCTGTGCGCCGCGATCGATTTAATCGAATCCACCATCCCGGGCGCGCCGCAGGCGTAGAGTACATCGGTCGGCAGCAAGCGCGGCAGATAGTCGGTCGGCCGACCCGGCTGCACGGCCTTGCTCAAGGTCTGCGGCGTGCTGCAGACAGGCACGATGAGGACATTGGGGAAACGGGCCAGTTGCGCGAGAGCCGGGCCCATATAGAGCGACTGGATGCTGCGGCCGCCCGCAATGACGATCATCTCGCGTTCCGGATTCTCGCGCAGCGCTGCGACAGCGATCGACCAGATCGGCGCAAACCCGGTGTTGGTGCCGACGAGAATCAGCCGGCTGTCCAGATCGGGCCGGAAGTGCGCCGAGCCATACGGGCCGGTTACCTTTAAGCGGTGCCCGGGCCTGATGCGCTTGCCCAGCGATGAAGTGACACGCCCACCCTTCATGCGCCGGACATGAAACCAGATCGACCGGCTGTTCGGATTGCTGCGCAAGGGATGGGTGATGCTGAAGGGACGGCTCGGATAGCCGCTGAAACGCACCTGCGCGTATTGCCCTGCATGATAGGGCAGCGCGCGCTCCGTCCTAATCCCGACTTCCATCACCTCGGGCGACAGGGGCCGCAAAGAACTCAGCACACCTTCGAGAGTGCGAACGCCTGTCGGTTGATCCCTCTCGACCACCACGTCGCCCGCGATGCGGCACTGACAGGCATGTAAAATGCCCGGCTCGGAGCCTTCGCCGCCCCGCACTTCGCCGGACACCAGCCGCACGCAGCAGGTCCCGCAGTGGCCTGCGCGGCAGTCAAAGGGAATGTCGATGCCGTTGCTCAGGGCAGCGTCCAGCAGCAACTCGCCGCGACGCGCCACAAAACTATCGCCATCAATCGTAATACGGTGCGAAACTGCCATTGCCCGATCCCAGAAGGCTTCGTGTTCCCCGTCCACGGCTGGCGGAGATAACCCGCCTTCGCCGTATGTCTTGGCTCAGAAACCGATGCGTTCTGGATCTTGCGCAGCTAACCTCATGTAAAAACGCCGATATTTTTCGTCCGTCACTTTGCCATCCCCTATTGATATTCAACGCCGAATACGAGCGCGCTGCGAATATCCCAATGTCAAAACGCCAGATTCCCCGTCTGCGCGTTGACTACAAGCGTTGATCTAGCTTCCCAACATGGCCGGCAAAAGGCTTTCGAAGGGTGAATTGTGGCATGACGGCGTGCCGAATGATTGAAACGCGTTTTGCTGTGCGATGAATTGTGTCAGCCAAGCGGCCGTCGCGGTTTTTTGCTGGCGGCAAAGCCCAAATGCCGTGAAAAAGCACCCCGATGTCAT
>CADEFX010000019.1:19808-35267 GCA_902826715.1 uncultured Hyphomicrobiales bacterium
TTGCCTGACGAACAAGCCCAAGTGCTCGAAAACAGCACCCGATTGCCTTTCGGAAGGACTCAATGCCCAAAATGTATTATGCTCAAAACAAACCTATTCGAAATGCATTAGTCTCGACAAATGAATATGCCTGGACATTTCTCATCGGGTAAACTCAGATGGCGAGCATAAGTTCTCAATATTGCCTATTTTTATCATAGTTTCGCTATATCCGCGTCCCCTTGATGCCCCCTTTTCCTAATTAATCTTCTCACTCTTCGGATCGGCAATCCATGCAGGCGGGAGCTGCACATTGGGATGCCGCCCTGAGTCTATGGGGGACAAGGGTAATGCGCAGCGCTACTAAGCGGTTATACGATATTTCGATTGTTTCCTGCGCTCTCGCAGGCGCCTTGCTGAGTTGCACACTTTTGCTTAGCCAGAATGCTGCCGCCGGAGCCAACGAGGCTGGGCAGGCGCGACTCGTGCAAGCGCAGCCCAGATTGCAGCTTGCGCAGAGCACGGGGGTCGCCGGAAAATCCGACGCGCACGCCGTCCTTGAAGCTCTGATCAAAGAGGACGAGGCGAAAAGGGCGAAGGAAAGTCAGGATGCGGGAAAAGCCGGTGCTCTAGTCGGCGGTGAGCAGAGGATGTCGGCGGGGGCAGCAGCGGCCGCCCATGGAGAAATCACGGTCCTCACAGCAGCGGCCAAAGCGGAGAAGGGCAAGGAAGGCCCCATTCCAGCAGTCGACGAGGAGACTCTCTCCCTCTATCCCACCGCTGCTCAATGCGGCCAATGCCACAAGCAAATCTACGAAGAGTGGTCTTCCTCGAATCACGCCTATGCGTCGATCTCGCCGATGTTTCATGCGTTCGAGCAGAAGTTTCAGGAGCTGACCCAAGGTACGGTCGGCACCTTCTGCGTACGCTGCCACCAGCAGGTCGGTACGCAGCTCGGCGAAAATCGCGAGACGCCGCTTTGGGCGCGCAGCCAGATCTCGCGCGAAGGCGTGACCTGCATCACCTGCCATCGGGTCAAGGAGCAGTACGGCAAGGTCAACGGTGAGCGCCGGGTCGAGCCGGGCAAGATCACCGAGCCGATCTATGGCAGCGGCGAAAAGAGCGTCCTCAAGGACATCCTTGCCGACAAGGAAACCTACTCAGTCAAAACCACCAAGGACGGGCGGGGCACGGACATCCACAACGGCATGATGACGAATCCTCAGCTCACCAAATCTGAGTTCTGCGTCAGCTGCCATCAGGTGGCCGTCAACCTGGGCATCAAGCTCGAGATTGTGTGGGACCAGTATCGCGACAGTCCGGCCCGCAAAGCCGGTGTCACCTGCCAGGACTGCCACATGGGCAAGGTTCCGGGCAAGCCCGAGGGCTATTCGACCGCACCCTCCGCCGTGGTCGGCGGCAAGGAGATCAACCCAGGACGCAAGCACGCCAATCACCGCTTCATCGGTCCCGGCTATTCGATCGCGCACCCCGGCATCTTCCCTCACAACACAAAGGCCCAGACCTTCACCATGAAAGAATGGCTGGAGTTCGACTGGCGCGCCGGTTGGGGCACCGCCGAGTTCGAGGACAAGGTCGCCGGTGGCAAGCTCAAGGTCGACTTTCCCAAGCGCTGGGCCGATACGCTCGATCGCGAAGACGCTCGCCAGATCATCAAGGAAAATCTCGCCAAGCTGGACGAGCGCTACGAGATCAGGCGTCAGGTCATGGAGAATGGCGCCAAGGTCGACGGTCCCTTCATCGAGGGCGACCCAAGGGTCGGCAAGGCTCTGGCGTTCGCCTACAAGATCAAGAACCTCAATTCGGGGCACAACCTGCCGTCCGGGTCATTGGGTGCACAGCCTCAGATCTGGGTGAACGTTGCCCTCGTCGATCCCGACGGGAAGAACATCTGGGAGTCGGGCTACGTCGACAGCAACGGCGATATGGCTGACCTGCATAGCCTGGATGTCGCGGCCGGCCGCATCAAGACCGACCAACAGCTGGTCAATTTCCAGACCAAGTTCCTGACGACGAACGTCAAGGGCACGGATCGCGAGATGTACCTGCCGGTCAATTTCGACATCGACCCGCTGCCGCATCTGCGTCCGCCGCAGGTCCCGACCACGGTTCTCAACCATCCGCCGTTGGTGCGCATGGAGAACCACTCGTTGCCGCCGCTGGCTGAGAGGTTGGCCAAGTACCAGGTGCCTGGCAACCTTATCAGCAAGCCCGGAAAGTACCGCCTCGCCTTCCGCCTCCGAAGTCGAGCCGAGCCGATCTACTTCATGCGCTTCGTCGGCGCCGCCAAGGAAATGGAGCGGCGGATGAATGAGCGGATGTTGAACTTCAAAGTCTCCACAGTGGAGCTCGAGGTCAAGCCCTAGAACCGAGGAGCCGAGGGGCTTCGGTTTTGAGGACCCGCGACGGGTCCGGCGGGTCCCCAGCTCTATTCCGCAGGTCTGAGCCACGATGTGGGGTGAGGCGTGACGTTGAACACAAATGACAGGCTTCGGTTCCGGGGCAGGACAACGACCGCGACGATTGCGCTGGTCGCGGGGAGCTATCTGGTGATGTCTGGAACGATGGCCGTAACTGCGGCTGCCCAAGGCAGCGGCGATGCCGCCAAGGGCGGCTGGTTGACCCAACTGTGGCCTGGCGCCTCACGGGTCGCACCCGCAGAAACCCAGGCCGATGCGGCGCAGCCAAGCGGGTCTTCCGTCCACGAGAAGACGGCTGCCGGCAACACCGCAGCGGCGAGCAAGCGCAAAGCGGCCGGCAAGGAGGCACTTTTCGGATCCGCTCCGCAGTACGTGGGCGCGTCCTCCATCCATGAAAAGAACGCCGCGGATCCAGCGACAAGCGCGGCTGCCAAGACCGCCGGCAAGGACGACCTTTTCCGGCCCGGTCCGCAGTACGACAAGAACTACGATGCCAAGTCGCAGGTCGACATCTATGGCGCCAAGACCGCGGTCGATCCGCCGCGCCCGCCAATCGAGATCGGTCGCGCGCAGTACACATCGGGCGCCTACGACGAGAGCAGCACGCTCCTTGGGCAATTGAACCCGCTGCTACCAGGCCTTGCCGTCTACGGCGACTGGCGGACGGCCGTCGCCTACAACAGCAACAACGGCAAGGATATTGCCCAGATCGCGACCCGGCTGAACATCGACGTAGATTTCAAATTCACCGGCACAGAACGAATACATGCCTTCTTCGCGCCGATTCAGAGGGGCAATGCCTTCACCCGCTACGAGTTCGGCGGCGGCGACGGCAACGGGAAGTTCAACGAGGAGTTCGACCTCAATCCGCAGACACTATTCTTCGAGGGTGATCTCGGCTCCCTCTATTCCGGCTTCTCCGGCAAGGAAGCGAGTTTCGATCTGCCCTTCACCGTCGGTCTCTTCCCGCTGTTCCTGCAGAACGGGATCTGGGCGAACGACGCAATCCTCGGCGGCGCGGTGAGCATCCCGGCGAAGAACTCGGCAAAGCTGGGCCTGCCCAACTTCGACACCACCTTCTTTGCCGCGTTCGATAATGTCGACAACAAAACCATCCTTGGGTCGAACAACAACATAAACAACAACAACAACGCCAACATCTATGGCGTGACGACCTTCATCGACGCCTTCAGCGGCTATATCGAAGCGGGCTACGGTCTGATACAGGGCCGCGACGACAGGGACGGCCTGCTGACGAACTTCGTGACCGCCGCCTACACGCGGCGCTATGCCAACACCTTGTCGAACTCCACCCGTGTGTTCGCCAACTTTGGTAATGGCAAGGACGATGAGGGCTTTGCCATCCTTTCGGAGAACAGCTTGATTTCGGGGCTGCCGAGCACGCTGATCCCGTACGCCAACTTCTTCGTCGGCGCCGGCAACCCGCAACCCCTGGTCGATGGCAATGGCGCCGGCATACTGAAAAACGTCGGCATCAACTTCGAGACCGACGCCTTGACCGGTTATCCCAAGCTCAACGACACCGGCTCCAACGCTTTTGGCGGCGCGATCGGTTTGCAATACCTCTTCAACCTGGATCAGCAACTCCTCTTTGAGGTTGCCACGGTGCAGCCCTTCGGCGATCCGATCGCCGGCATCGGCGTGGCGACGCCGCAGTACGCCTTCGGTGTCCGCTACCAGGTCCCGCTCAGCCGGGCCTGGCTGTTCCGAGCCGACGCGACCTATCAGATCACCGAGGGCGCCGACGAAGACACCTTTGGTATCCGCGCCGAGGTGCGCAGGAAGTTCTGACCGTACCGGGGGGACAGTGCAATGAGCAGTCGGGATTTATTGGCCTCTATTGTGATGGCTTTGCTGGCGGTCGGCTTTCATGGCATCGCGCCAGCGGCCAATGCCGCTCCGGCCGGGACGCCTGTCCTGAAGCGCGGTGAAATCGCCAGGACCAATGTAATCGAGATCAAACGTCGTGGCCGCAGCCCACGGATTCATCTGCCTGTAGGTCCGGCGTATGTCTACTACGATTACCCCTACTACTACAGTCGCGGCTACTATCCCACGCACATAGGTGGCTACGTCTACTACCCCTACCACTATTACCGCCGATACTATTACCCCAGGCATTATCGAGAACCTGCATCACCCCGCCGCCTCAAACCGCGCAGAAGGTGATGCTGGTGACGTCGCGTCAAAATTTCGGAGCTTGCTGATGTCGTTCACTCTCCTGGGCTGGTTCCTTCTGACGGTTCTCGGCTGGCTTTTTATGGCCTCGACCATCGTGATATCGGCGCTGCTCATCTTTCGCGTCCGATCGATCGGGGATCGACCCGGGTCGGAAAAGCTCAACGGAGCGGAAGCTGACGCGAAAGATCCGGCTGTTTTTTCCAAGCTGCTGTCATCGAGTTTGAAGGTCAGCCAAGGACTTCGAAGCACCACCGGGACGGTGACGGCCGCCGCTGCAGTCTTTGTCTTCATCGTGGGCATTGGCGCAGCCATGTCGTTGTTAGGAGATAGCCCGGGCGCGACCGGCTCCAGGGGCACGATCCCGATCTCGGGTTCCGGGGCGGACAGCGACCTTGCGCGCCTAAAGGACTATACGCGCTCGATTGCAACGCAAGAGCCGGCGCCCAAGGCGACAGCCGGCGACTTGCTTCCTGATGTGAACACGATGATCGAAAAACTGGCGGCTCGGCTTCAGGCCGCGCCCGACGACAGCAAAGGCTGGGGGATGCTTGGTTGGTCTTATTTGAATACGGCGCGCTATGAACAGGCAGCTACCGCCTATGCACGAGCTATGGAGCTTGAGCCGAATTCGGCCGACCTCAAGCGCGCATACGAGGAGGCCAAGGCGAAGGCCTCGGGAGGCGGCGATTCGGCGACAGCCTCATCTTCACAAAGCGAAAGTGCTGCCAAAGATAGCAACGGCCCACATGCGGAGAAAATGGCCAAATCCGAAGCGGCGCCTTCGCTCGACACCAACCCTGCCATCCGCGCGATGGTCGATGGTCTGGCAAATCGCCTGGAGGCCTCTCCGCGAGACGCCGATGGTTGGGCTCGCCTTATGCGCTCTCGCGTTGTGCTCGGCGAAACGGAGGTTGCGGCAACGGCGTTCCGCAAGGCGCTTGACGTCTTCAAGGATGACCTGGTGGCATCAGACAAGATTACGGCCGCGGCGAGCGAACTCGGCTTAAAGGTCGAATGACTGCTCCTTCCGACTGGGACTGCGTGCGATGATCGCCCGGAGCGAACGCGGACTTAAAGATCAATCGTGATATTGCCGCCGGCGTCGAGACTGGCCGTCGCTCCTGGGGCGACGAGCACCGTCGCATCGTACTCCTCGACAATCGCTGGTCCCTGTAGCGGCTTCTTAAGATCGGAGCGGCGGAGCACCGGGGTCGTGACCCAGCCGTGCTCCGCTCCGAAGTAGGCAAGGCGCGGCTCGCCTGCGTCTGGCTCGGGCCGGGTCATGCGCAACTCGGTCGGCACGCCGCCGCTTCGCGACATGCCTCGACCGATCACCTGGATCGAGACCAGCTCGACCGGCTCGTCGGGTCCGGCACGGTGGCCGTAGACCCGCTCGTGTTCGACGCCGAAGCGTTCTTCGAGAAGCGCCGCCACGCTCGCGTCAACTTCGCCATCGGGGACCGGTATGACCAGTTCGTAGCTCTGACCCTTGTAGTGAAGCGCCGCCGAGCGCGCGACCTGCATGTCGGCGTCCGTAAATCCGTCAGCCACAAGCTGCGCGCGCGCTGCCTCGGCCAGCTCTCGCCATGCCGCATCGACGGGTGCGAGATCCGCGCCGCGCAGGAGCCGTCGAAACGTCCGCGCGAAGTGATGCTCCACATCCGCATAGAGCAGACCGAAAGAGGAGAAGAGGCCCGCCGCCGGAGGCACGACAATACGCTTGATTCCAAGCGCCTGGGCGATGCCGCACGCAAACAACGGACCGTTGCCACCGAATGCGAACAAGGCGAAGCCGCGCGGGTCCCGGCCACGCTCGGTGGATACCGCACGGATGGCGCGGATCATGTTGGCGGCCGCGATGCGATAGGCGCCAAGCGCCGCCTGCTCCGGCGAGAGGCCCAGCGGTTCGGCGATGCGCCTTTTGTAGGCGTCGCGGGCGCGCTCAGCGTCGATCTTTAGCGCCCCGCCGACCAGATGTGTCGGACTCACATAGCCGAGGACGACGCTGGCGTCGGTGACCGTGGGAATTGTTCCGCCCTTGCCGTAGCAGACGGGGCCGGGCAGCGCGCCGGCACTGTCGGGGCCGACCTGCAGCGCGCCGCCGGCGTCGATGCGGACGTGGGAGCCGCCACCGGCGCCGATTTCAGCGAGATCGATGGCCGGCACTTTGAGCGTGTAGCCCGCGCCCGTCAGAAGCCGCGAACTCGCCATGATGCCCGCACCGACGGACTGCTCCTGCGCGCGCATGACCTGCCCGGCTTCCACCATGGAGGCCTTTGCAGTCGTTCCGCCCATGTCGAAGGTGATGATCTTGTCGAACCCCTTGGCGCGCGCGAGCTTCTCGGCGCCGACGACGCCGCCGGCCGGGCCCGACTCGATGATATTCATGGGCCGTTCCGCCGCGGCCTGGTCGGTGGTCAGTCCGCCGTTGGATTGCATGAGGAGCAGCCGCGCGGGGATGCGCGCGGCGTCCAGCCCCTTGCGCAAGGCCCTGAGGTAGGTCGCGACGATCGGCATGACATAGGCATTGATGACGGTCGTCGACGTGCGCTCGTACTCCTTGATCTCGGGCAAGACCTCATAGGAGATCGACATCGGCAGGTTCGGCGCCCTGTCAGCGATGATCGCCTTGATGGCGAGCTCATGGGCCGGGTTGGCAAACGAGTTGAGGAGACAGACGGCAATCGTGTCGACCTTCTCGGCCAATAGGGCATCGACCTGGGTCTTGGCATCCGTCTCGTCGAGCGGACGCTCGACGTCCCCTTGCGCATCGACACGCTCGTCGACGACGCGCCGCAGATAACGCTCGACCAGCGGCGGCGGTTTCTCCCAGCTCATGTCGTACAGGCGGGGCATGCGCAGCGTCCGCAGTTCGAGCACATCGCGAAAGCCCTTGGTCGTGATCAGCCCGACGCGCGCACCCTTGTGCTCCAGGATCGCGTTCGACGCGACGGTGGTGCCATGCCGTATTTCTTCGATGCTGCCGCCGTTAAGCCCCGACTCCGCAAACACCTCCAGCAGGCCATCGACGATCGCTTCAGCATAGTTGCCGACGCTCGACGAGATCTTCTTGGTATGGATGGCGCCGTGGCGGCCGAGCAGCACGATGTCGGTGAAGGTGCCGCCGATGTCGACACCGACGCGAAAGGTCGGGACTTTGGCTGCCATGACCCTCACTCCGCCGCTTTCCGGACCGAAGGCGCATCGTGCCATTGCACTTTGGGAACCTCGGTCCAGCCGCGTGACGCGCGCATGGCTGTACGCACGCGCTCGGTGGCAGCGTTGTCGATGGTCCAGCCTTGCGTGTCGATGACCACGCCATAGTCAGACCGGGCCTTTGCTGCCGACAGAAACTCGTTGCGGACATCCCGCAGAACCAATGCTGGGTCTCGCTCGAGAGGATCGCCCCATCCGCCGCCGCCCGGATGAACATGGCGAAACACCTCGCCGCGCTTGAACGTGCGCGTGAGTTTCGAGGGCAGCACCAGCTTTTCCCCGTCAGGATCGAGGTAGTTCTCCGAAGCCATCCCGGGGCTCCCGCCGTAGAGCCCGAACGGGCGGAAATCGCGCCGGTCGGAACGAACTTGCAGCGTCGCTTCCTCGGTGTTCAACCGGTAGTCGCGCATGTAGGGGACGCCGCCGCGCCACTTGCCGGCACCCGCCTTGTCGGGCACGAACTCGAACGCGAGCACGGAGATCGGCTGCTCGGCCTCCGTCACCTCGACGGAGGGCAACGCCATGTTCGCGAACATATGCGAGTTGCCGTCGAGACCGTCTGCCCAGGGACGCGCACCCCATGCACCGCAGGTGAAGTCGACGTAGACGAAGGGGCTGCGATCGGAGAAATATCCGCCGACCGAGATGCCCGTGTTGCCACCATCGCCCGCCGCCTTGACCCTGTCAGGCAGCATCATGGCGAGCGCGCCGAACATGCAGTCCACCATGCGAAAACCCGTGAGGCCGCGGGCGGCACATGCGGCCGGCAGCACACCGTTGCCGATGGTGCCGGGCGGGCAGATCACCTCGATGGCGCGGAACACGCCCTCGTTGTTCGGGATGTTCGGCGGCAGCACCGAGCGCACCGCACAGTAGGACGCCGATTTGGTGTAGGAGAGCGTGTTGTTGATGGCACCGCGCACCTGGGGATTGGAGCCGGTCCAGTCGACGATCATTTTGTCGCCCGTCTTGCGCAGGGTGACAAACAGCCGGATCGGCTTGCCGTAGTCGACACCGTCATCATCGATCCAATCCTCGAAGCTCCACTCGCCATCG
The DNA here is from genome assembly GCA_902826715.1 of uncultured Hyphomicrobiales bacterium. Classification (GTDB taxonomy): domain Bacteria; phylum Pseudomonadota; class Alphaproteobacteria; order Rhizobiales; family Hyphomicrobiaceae; genus CADEFX01. The sequence goes on from CADEFX010000019.1 coordinate 28,703, forward strand.
GGAAGATCGCGCAGGGCTGCACGCGTGAGACGTTCAGCGTAGTCGATGGTCTCCTGCAGCATCCGCTTCGTGACATCGGGTCCCCATTTCGCCACCACCTCGGCGAACTGCTGCTCGGCGATGTGGCAGGCCGCGAGCTGAGCCCGCAGATCGCCGAACACCATGACCGGCACGCGCACGTTCTTTTCGATAAAGGTCATGATCGTTTTGTTGAGACGGCCCGCCTCGTAGAGCTTCATGGGGGCGATCCGCAGCCCCTCGGCATAGATCTCGGTTGAATCGGAAGCGTTGGATCCGGCGACGCGGCCGCCGACATCGGTGTGGTGGCAGACAGTGCAGGCAAACGCCAGGCGCTCGCCGTTGTGATACCGCGGTTTGAAAACGAAAATGTCCGGGAGATGCATACCTCCGTCGAACGGATCGTTCATGATGAAGACGTCGCCCGGCGCCATGTCGTCGGCGAAATGCCGCATGATCGCCTCGAGCGCAGTGGGCGTGGAACCGAGGTGACCCGGCAAGGTCAGTCCCTGAGCGGCGAGCCGCCCGTCGCCGTCGGCGAAGCCCGTCGAGTAGTCCATGTTGTCTTTGAGCACGGCCGAATAGGTGGTCCGGAAGACCGTCAGCGCCATTTCGTCGGCAATCGAGAAGACGGCATTCTTGAAAAGCTCGAAGTCGATCGGATCCACGGTTGTCACGGTCATGCCCCTGCCTATGCTTCAGTGAGTATCCGAAGACGCGCAAACTTGCCGATGGATAGTGGGCTTGCAGGAGCGACAAATGCCCGGCTTCATGCCGGACGCTTGCCAGGCACCTTGCTGGCGAAGTGTGCAATGAAGCGGGCGCAGACTTCGGTCAGTTTCTCGGCCAGTGCCACGCCGGTCTCTGCAGAAGAGAGTTTCGGATCACCCGGGCCAACGCCAAGGTTGTAAATTTCATCGTATTGGTTCGGCATGCCGACCTCGGCGCCTTCGAAGCTGGCTGTGCCAAGGCCTGTGAATGGCAGGTCGAGCATCGGATCGCGCTTCAGCGGTTTGGCGTCCGGGATGAGATCAGGGCGCAACAGATCGGGGAACAGATGCAAGCCGAGGCTGGTCAGCGGATCGGCGCCATGGCCGGACACTTTGGCGGCCGTGTCTTTGCCGACGATGCCAGGCAAGAGGCCGTAGGCGATGCGCCAGAGGTACAGGCTCGGCAATAGCGTGCCATCTCGGAGATACAGAGTGCGCGCAACCTCGGTGATGGGACCGACATTGCCGCCATGCCCGTTGATGACGATGAGGCGGGTGAGCCCCGTGCTGTGCAGCGAGGCCACCATGTCGGTGATGACGCTTGTCAGAGTAGCTTGGCTGAGGGCGATGCCGCCGATCATCGGGCTGAACCAATCGGCGCCGCCGAAGGGCAGCACCGGCGCAACCAAGGCAGGGATTCCCCTTTCGCTGGCGCGGCATGCGGCCAACTCCGCGATCTTTTCCGCGAGGAGATAATCACCCATGGGGGCATGTGGGCCCTGGTCTTCGTGGCTCCCCATAGGCAGGAGAATGACCGGGTTTTTCGCCAGGATTTCGCGCGCTACGCCACCAGTGATCGTTCCCATGTGAACCGGGGGATCGGTTTTTGCAGCCATGTCGTGTTCTCCGATGTCAGAATACCGGCCTCGAATTTGCCGAAGTCCTCAAGGCGATGGTCCCTGAGCTGCACCTCGGTAAACACCGTGATGATGGACGTCTGTCGGGCAATCTCAGGCGCCGAGCTCGGCCTGATGCGCCTTGACCAGATCCGCCATGCTGTTGAAGACGAAATCATACGTCGGCATCCTACCCGGATGCTGGGTCGCGCCGAAGCCCTCATCGGCGTGGCGGCGATAGATCCACGCAGACTTCAGGCCCATGCTGTTGGCCGGCGCATGATCGTGGAACATGCTTTCCGCCGTGTGTAGGATTTCCTCCTTCTTCACGCCGAGCGTAGCGACGTTCTCCAGCATGTATTCGAAGTTTCGCAGGTCCGGCTTGTAGGAGCCGATATCCTCGGCCGCGTAGATCGCATCGAATGCGACTTGCAGGCGCCGGTTACTCAATGCGAAGCTGGCGTTGTCGACGTTCGAGAGGATGACAAGCTTATAGTATCGCTTCAGATACTGCAGGGCGGAGGCTGAATCGGCAAAGGCGGGCCAATCTCCGACCGATCGGCCATAGGTGAGGCAGTCCTCCCACGTGACCGTCACACGCCATTCCTCGGCGAGGCGCTTGTAAACCGCCGCCAGCAGTTCGCGATAGGCTTTGGCTGGCGTAAAGCGCTGCTGCATCGACTCGTGCCGCGCGTGTGCCTCGAGGATGGCGTTGCGCGAGAGCGTCGGCGCGACTTTGGCCGTCAGCGGTTTCAGGGCTTCGATCATCCCCGACTCCCAGTCGATGAGCGTCCCGTAGCAGTCAAACGTCAGGGCCTTGAAATCGGATAAGCGCATTGCAGATCTCCCGTATCGTCAACATATCGTCGAGTGGTCACGCAGCCGTGCGATCCGCCGTGGGCCCTCGGTAGGCACTTTCTTCCACGCACTCCAGCCTCTGGCTAGGACTAAGAACCCGACGCCCTGGCGCGATGATCTCCTCCGGCCGCGCCAAATGGACATTTTGCCGGAATGTGAGGCAGGTTGAGAAGAAAGGTGCCAAGCAAACAGGGCTTGTTCATTGGCTCGGAGCACAGCTAGTTTAACGGCACGAGATCCGGACCCATAGCGGCTTTCACGCAAAACATGCCGGGGAGAACCACATGTCGCGAGCTGGCAATACTCGGATAGGCGCTTGCTTTCTCACGGTATCGGCGATTGCCCTTTGGCCGGGAGTGACAGCGGCGCAAGGCTTTACCTGCCCCAAGACCGGCGGGAACATGGTTTTCGCGCAGGAAGCCAAGGTCAACAGTCTCGACCAAATGACATCCGCGACAATCTCGACGCGCAATGTCGCGATGAACATGTTCGAGTCGCTGATGACGCGCGACGAGAACATGAACCCAATTCCCGAGCTCGCCCAAGAGGTGATCGAGAGCCCGGATGGACTGACCTACACGTTCAAGTTGCGTGACGGCGTGAAGTTTCACAACGGCAAGCCGATGACGACCGAGGATGTGGTCGCATCGTTCGATCGCTACAAGAAGGTCGGCATCGATCGCGGCATCCTCGACATTGTCGAGAAGTGGGAAGCGACCGATGCGCAAACGTTCGTCATTCGCTTGAAGGCGCCGCAGCCAACGTTCCTGGAAAACCTCAGCTCGTTCAGCGTTCCGGTGGTGATCATTCCCAAGGAGAACGCGGACGCGGCGGCGATGCAGCTTAAGTCGGTTGGCACCGGTCCGTGGGAATTCGTCGAGTTTGTCGCCGACAGCCACGTCAAGCTGAAGCGGTTCGACGGCTACAAGCCGGATACGCGCTACAAGGACATCGATGGCTTCGGCGGTTACAAGGTTGCCTGTCTCGACACCGTGACGTTCCGCATCGTGACGGAGGCCGGCGCGCGCGTGGCGGGGCTGGAGACGGGCGAGTTCCTAGGCGCCGAGGACGTGCCGGCGAAGTCCCAGCCGACGCTCAAGAACAACGCCAACATCGTGCTCAAGCCGTTGCAGAATTTCTGGGTGCAGATCGCCATCCCGAACCTGTCCGCGCCTCCGACGGACAACTTGAAGGTGCGCCAGGCGATCCAGGCCGCGCTCGACATGGAGGAAATCATGGAGGCGGCGACGGACGGTGCCTTCCGCCTCAACATCGGCATGCAGTATCCCGGTCAGGCGTTCTACACCGAGGCTGGCAAGGAGACCTATAACCAGAAGAACGCAGACAAGGCCAAGAAGCTGCTCGCGGAGGGCGGGTACAAGGGCGAGAAGGTGACGCTTTTGACCAACAAGGACTACAGCAATATGTACACGGCCGCCCTGGTCATGTCCGAGCAGCTCAAGGCAGTCGGCATCAATGCCGAATTGCTCGTGCTCGACTGGCCTGCCTCCGTTCAAAAGCAGCAGAACAAGGCCGATGTGGGCTGGAACTTCTTCTTTACCGGTTACGGCACCAACACGTCGCTCGGCGGCGTGGCGGCGATGCGTTTCCACGCACCGCCCTTCAATACCTATCGGCCCAAGGGCGACATCCCGGACGCGGAGTTCGTGACGTTCTTCGATCAGATCACCAACGGCAAGACTCTGGACGAGCGCAAGGCGGCGTTCTCGCGCGCGCAGCAGCGCATGCTCGACCAGGTGCTGGCGGTGCCCTTCGGGACGCTGACAAAAGTGCAGGCGGTGCGCACGACCGTCGAAAACTTCAGGCCGTTCCGCATTCCGCGCATGTCCAACGTCTGGCTGAAAAACTGAGCGGGGGCGGCCGTAGGGATGCGATGACATCGCGGATCCGCGCCTAGAAGCAGAGCTTCTCGCCGCGACCACGCACTCGAGGAGACGGAATGGGCCGATACATTCTTTCGCGGCTGCTGCAATCCATCCCGGTTCTGATCCTCGTCAGCGTGATCTCGTTCGGCCTGATGAAGCTGGTGCCCGGCGATCCGGCGATCCTGATCGGCGGGCCGACGGCGACACCGGCGGAGCTCGACAACATCCGTCAGAACCTGGGGCTGGACCAACCCTTCCACGTGCAGATGTGGCGCTACTATGCGGGACTGGTACGGGGCGATCTCGGGACCTCGCTGCTGCTCGGCAAGCCGGTGCTCGAAGCGACGCTGGAACGCGTGCCGGTGTCGTTGTCGATCGCGGTGTATTCAATGGTGCTCACGCTTCTGATCGGCCTCACCTGCGGCATCATCGCCGCACTCAACCGAGGGACCTGGATCGATCAGGCGTCGATGGTGTTCGCGCTCATTGGCGTGTCGCTGCCGAATTTCTGGCTGGGATTGATGCTCATCGTTCTGCTCTCGGTGCATCTGGGATGGCTGCCGACCGGCGGATATGTTCCCTGGCAGACGGACGTCGTCGGCTGGTTCAAGACGACGACGATGCCGGCGGTGTCGCTGGCCCTGCTGCAGGTGGGGCTGCTGGCGCGGATCACGCGCTCGACGATGCTGGAGGTGCTGCGTCAGGACTACATCCGCACCGCCCGCGCCAAGGGGCTGCCGGAATTCATCGTCATCGCCAAGCATGCCTTCCGGAACGTGATGATCCCTGTCGTCACCGTGATCGGGGTTATCTTCAGCGTTTTGATCTCGGGATCGGTGGTGGTGGAATCGGTGTTCTCGGTGCCGGGCATCGGCTCGCTGCTGGGATCGGCGGTGCTGCGGCGCGACTATCCGATGATCCAGGGCGGGCTTCTGCTGGTCGCGGCCAGCCTGCTGATGCTCAACCTGATCGTCGACGTGCTCTACGCCTACTTCGACCCGCGCGTGCGCTATGACAACCGCCGTTGACGCACCGCCCATAGAGACCCGCCGGTGGCGCGGCTTCTTCAGGCGCCGGCCGGTGCTGATGCGCCTGTTGCGGCACAAGGCGTTCCTGATCGGCTTCATCCTCTTCGGACTGGTCGTGCTGGCGGCTGTTTTCGCCGACCTGATCACCACCGCCGATCCAGCGCGGATTTCCATCCGCAACCGCTTCAAGCCACCGAGCCTGGAGCACCCGCTCGGCACCGACAATCTGGGCCGCAGCCAGCTCGCGCGCATCGTGCATGGCGCGCGGCTGTCGCTAGCCATCGGATTTGCCGTCGTCGTTCTCAACGCCGTGTTCGGCGTGCTGCTCGGCGCGGCTGCGGGATATTTCAGGCGCTTCGACAACATCCTGATGCGCGCCACCGACGCGCTGATGGCGTTTCCGGCCGTGCTGCTCGCCATCGCTATCGCCGCGGCGCTCGGCGCGTCGAGCCTGACCGCCGCCATCGCGCTCTCGGTCGTCTACATCCCGCGCACCGCGCGCATCGTGCGCGCATCTGTCCTGGTGGTGCGCGAGCTGGAGTTCGTGCAGGCGGCGAAAGCGATGGGGGCGAGCCACGTCCGCATCCTGTCGAAGCACATCCTGCCCAACTGCATGGCGCCGCTGATCGTGCAGCTCACGTTCATCTTTGCCTATGCGGTGCTTTCCGAAGCGGTGCTGAGCTTCCTGGGGCTTGGTGCTGCGCCGCCGACGCCGACGTGGGGCAACATCATCGCCGAGGGACGGCAATACATGCGCGAAGCGGCGTGGATTACACTCGTGCCGGGCCTGGCGCTGGCGCTCACGGTGGTCGGGCTCAATCTGCTGGGCGATGGGCTGCGCGACGTGCTCGATCCACGACTGAAAGTGATGCAGGATTGATGATGCCATCCTCGCAGCCAGCCCTGTTGTCGGTGCGCAATCTGAAAATCACGTTCGACACCGAACAGGGGCCGGTCACGGCCGTCGACGACCTGTCGTTCGACCTCGATGCCGGCGAGGTGCTGGGGCTCGTCGGCGAGTCGGGCTGCGGCAAGAGCGTGACGGCGCTGTCGATCATGGGATTGCTGCCCGATCCGCCGGGACGGGTCAGCGGCGGCGAGATCCTGTTTCAGGGCGCCGACCTTCTGAAGGTTTCGCGGCGCGAGATGCGGCGCACGCGCGGCAAACG
>CADEFX010000020.1:0-12485 GCA_902826715.1 uncultured Hyphomicrobiales bacterium
ATTCGGCAGCTTGGATATGGCGGCCGTCACGGCCTCGAGCGTCAGGCGACTTTCCACCACGGCGCGGCCGTCCGTGGAGATCACGGACGCGGCTGCGTCGAGATCCGCAACGGGCCCGCGCACTTTCTGCGCGCGCTTGCGGTCGAACCAGATATTTTGGGCGATGCGAAACATCCAGCTGTCAAACCTCGTTCCAGCCTCAAACTGATCGACGCGAGACAAGGCGCGAGCACACGCCTCCTGCACGAGGTCGTCACCTTGGTCCAAGTCGCCGGTCAGAGCGTATGCAAATCGCCTGAGACGCGGCAGCAACTCGACCATTCGGGTGCGGAACTCGTCCGTCACGCGCTTGTCTCCCCCGCCAGTCTGGCTAACAACGGCTTCCACAGTCGATTATTCTCGCTTAGGGCGAATTCAAGGCAGGGGCAGGGCGGACCTGCGTCACATCGCCATATTTTGCGGTGCAGTGTTGCCGGTGGACCGCCCGGGTGGCCGCAAGGCGGGCGGTGTGGCGCGAGAGGCAGATCGGGCACTGGGCACTCGCGGGGCGGCGGATATCGGCGAATCAGCTATCCTGGCGCCATCCGGCTCAAGCTTTAAAGAGGTAGGGCGATGTCTGACAGGACCATGCTCGCCGTCGGCGCCAACAAGCTCTCGGTTCCTCGCCTGGTGAAGCGGACGCTGCAAGTCGCAGTCGCGACGGCGCTCACTGCCGGCGTTCTGTTCGTGATTGTCGTGGCGAACGGTATGCTGCTCGCCCGCGGAGGCGCCACGCAAGGCTTCGGCCTCTGGCTGACCTTGATCGGGCGCAGCGATGTGCTGCCGATGATCATGCTGACGTCGGTCGTGACGATCGCCTACCTCACCTGGGAGCGCAATCGCGAGAAGCGGTAGAGCGGCATCGTTTCCGATGGGATCGCCTCTCCTCACGCGAGGCGCTCCGGCCGAAGCGAGAAACCTGTTCTCTTTCGGCATGTTTAAAGTGCACGCCGCCCTTCATCATCAAATCAGAACAGCTTGAACCCTGGCGGCATCGGCAGGCCGCCTGTGATCTCCTGCATCTTGGCCTGCAGCTTCTCCTCGACCTTCTTCTTGGCGTCCTGGAACGCCGCCAACACCAGGTCCTCCACCATCTCCGCCTCGTCGGGCTTCAGCAGCCTCGGCTCGATCTTCAGCCCCCGCATCTCACCCTTGCCGTTGAGAGTCACGCGCACGGCCCCGGCGCCCGACTGCCCCTCCGCCTCCATGGCGGTCATTTCCTCCTGCATCTGCTGCATCCGCGACTGCAGCTCCTGCGCCTGCTTCATCATCTTCATCAGGTCTTTCATCGAGTCCTCTTGCAGGTTTGGCGGAGTGCCGTCACGACTTTTATCCGGCCGCCTTGTCGTCGTCGCTGTCGGGCCGGGTGTGCTTCACGTTCACCTTGCCGTCCGGGAATTGCGCCAGCACAGCCTTTACGGCCGGATGGTTCTTTGCATCCTCAACCTCTTGCGCACGGCGCTGCCGCTCTACGAGGCCCAGCGGCGGCTCGCCCGGACGCGGACTCAACGCCACGATCCAGCGGCGCATGGTCCATTTGTTGAGCTTCTCGCGCAGCTCGTTGCCGAGCTCGGCCGGTGCTTGCGGCAGCAGATGAATGTCGATGCTTCCGGCCGGATCGAAGCGCACGAGACTGACGTGCTCTTCGAGATGCACCTTGAGCTTGGCGTCGCGGTGCCGCCCGACGAGTGCAACGACTTCGGCAAACGATCGGGGCTGCTGGCCCATCCCGTCGTTATCCTCACCTGTCTCGTCGTCAGACGCATCATCTGCGAAGTCACCGAAATCCGGTCTCGGTGCGAATTCCGTAGCATCCACTGCCGCAGATGCCTCGGCTTGCGGCGCCGCCGCGCGCTGCTCGTTGGCAGCGGGCCGCCGCGCCACCGCCTCGCCACCGAGCGCGCGCAGCAAATCCTCCGGCGACGGCAGATCGGCCGTGTGCGCGATCCGGATTAGCACCATGTCCGCCGCCGCCAATGGATCGGGCGCCTTGGCCGCTTCTTCGTAGCCTTTCATCAGCATTTGCCACGTCCGCGACAGCAGCGGCACGGATAAAGCTTCAGCCAGCCGGCTCGCGCGCCGGCGCTCCTCTGCCGGCACGGCCTCTCCCGCGCCATCCGCACCTGCCACCTTGATGCGCGACGCCAGATGCACGGCCTCCCCGAGATCAGCCAGCACTTGCGCCGGATCCGCGCCGTCGCGATGCAGCGCTGAGAACAGCGTCAGCGCCTCGGCCGCCGTGCCACCGAACAGATGATCGAGCAGATCGAAAATGCGGCTGCGATCAGCGAGCCCCAGCATGGCGCGCACGCCCGCCGCCTCCACCTGCCCGCGTCCCATGGCTGCGGCCTGGTCGAGCATCGACAGCCCGTCGCGCACCGAGCCTTCCGCCGCCCGCGCGATCAGCGCCAGCGCCTCGTCCTCTGCGTTCCAGCCTTCCTTGCCGACAATGCGTTTGAAGTGTGCCGCCAGCGCCGCCACGTCAACACGCCGCAGATCGAAGCGTTGGCAGCGCGACAGCACCGTCACCGGCACCTTGCGCACCTCCGTCGTCGCGAAGATGAACTTCACGTGCGGCGGGGGCTCCTCCAGCGTCTTCAAAAGCGCATTGAACGCGCCCTTCGACAGCATGTGCACTTCGTCGATGACGTACACCTTGTAGCGTGCCGCCATCGGCATGTAGCGCACGCTCTCGATGATATCGCGGATGTTGTCGACGCCCGTGTTGGAGGCCGCGTCCATTTCCAGCACATCGGGATGGCGGCTCTCCATGATCTGCTGACAATGCACGCCGAAGTCCGGCATGTCCGTCGTCGGTTTGTCGGGAAGCCCGGCCTTTGCATAGTTCAGTGCACGCGCCAGGATGCGCGCCGTCGTGGTCTTGCCCACGCCACGCACACCCGTCAGCATGTAGCCTTGGGAAATCCTGTCGGCGGCAAACGCGTTCTGCAGCGTCTGCACCATCGCCTCCTGGCCAATCAGATCCTCGAAGGTTTGAGGCCGATACTTGCGCGCGAGAACGACATAAGGACTGGCGACGGCTCGGACCGCCGCTTCCGGCGCCGCGTCGCTTGCACTGTCGGGGAATAGCTCAGTCTTCTTAGCCATCGGCCGCACGCCTCGTACTAGCCCCGGCGGCGGTAGCCCGATGTAAGGTGACCAGGGAAAAGCGGGAGGCTGGTCAGTGACCCGTGTCCTGATCGTTAGGGCTGCTTCCTTCCGGACCTGACCCGGTTGGCGAGGGATACGTCCGCCGCCAACCTCCCAGCCTTTATCTAATGAAGGCGTGGCGGGATGACAACCCGCTATCCCACGCCACGCGTTCAGGCATCGGCGATGCCTGTCCGCTTGTTGCCTGCCTACCTGAGCGCCCGCATCAGCCAGAGCGCGATCTCCGGCCACATGAACAAGGCGGTCAAGGCAATAACCTGGATCACCATGTAATCGGCCATACCCTTGTAGATCGTGCCCAGGCTCCATTGTGGAACAACGTTTCTCAAGTAATACGCCGACATCGCCACCGGAGGACTGAGATAGGCCGTTTGCAGATTGACCGCCGTCAGCGTGCCGAACCAGATCAGCATCTCCAGCTTATTCATCCCGAGTTGCAGCTTCTCCACTACGGGCAGGAAGATCGGCAGGAACACGAGGATGATCGCCGGCCACTCGAACGGCCACCCCAGAATGAAGATCAGCACCATGATCAGGGCGAGCTTCCAGATATCCGGCCACGGCAGCCCCACCAGGGTGTTGGTGATCAACCCTGCGGCCCCGAGCTTCGTAAACACGGCGCCGAACACGTTGGAGGCCACGGCGAGCAGCAGCACCATGCTCGAGGTCGTCATGGTCGAGATCGCCGCATTCTTCAACGCTGCAAACGTCAGCCTGCGATACGCCAGCGCCAGCAAAGTTGCGCCGAAGGCACCGCATGAAGACGCTTCCGTCGGCGTGGCGAGGCCCATCAGGATCGTGCCCAGCGTGAAACCGATGAGCGCCGCCAACGGCACCACGCCAATGAACACCTCCTTGATGATGACCCAAGCGCTTTGGACCCGCTCCTCGACCGGTACGGGTGGCCCGAGCGCCGGATTGATGAAGCTGCGGATCAGACAATAGGTCATGTACATGCCGGCAAGCAGGAAGCCGGGGCCAAATGCCGCCGAATACAGCAGGTTCACCGGCACGCCCATGGTCGGGCCCATCACGACGAGCATGACGCTCGGCGGGATCAGGATGCCGAGTGTTCCTCCCGCGGCGATCGCACCGGAGGACAGCCGCGCGTCATAGCCCGTCTTGATCATGATCGGCCCGGCCATGATGCCAAGGACCGTCACCGCGGCGCCGACGATGCCCGTCGCCATGGCGAAGATCGTCGCCGTCAGGATCACCGCGAGATAGAGGGAGCCCCGCACCGGAGCCAGCATGTTCCGCAGCGCCAGGAACAATCGTTCCATCAGCCCCGCTTGCTCTGTCATGAAGCCCATGAAAATAAATAGCGGCACGGCGGGCAGGATTTCGTCCTTCATGGTGCCCCAGATCTGCAGATAGGCCAGATCGAAGGTCTGCTGCCAGCCCAGTCCGACGCCGCCGAACAGCAGCGCCAGGAAGAGCAGCGTGAACGAGATCGGGAAGCCGATGAAAATGACCAGGACCATGCCCAGAAGCATGATCATGCCGAGGGTTTCGTTGATGCTCATGGGAAGCTCAGATCTCGATTTTATCGTGATGCACAAGCTCTTCGCCGGTGCGCGCAGCCCAGAGGCTCTTTAAGGCTTCCGAAATGCCCTGGATGAACAATAGCGCGGCAGAAATCGGAATCACGGCCCGTAGCGGCCATATGACTGGCTGCCAGGCACCCGAGTTCGACTTCTCGTTGATGCTCATCGAGTACAGGAAATCGTCCACCGACATGAAGAACAGGATGGCCATCGTCGGCAGAAAGAAGACCAGGTAGGCGGTCAGATCGATCCAGCCCTTCTTGCGCGTGGAGAACTTGTCCCACAGCATATCGGTCCGCACGTGCGCGCCCTTGAGCAACGCGTAGGCGCATCCGAGCATGAACAAGGCGCCGTATGACATCGTTGTCACGTCAAGGGCCCACATGGTGGGATCGTCGCGGACGTAGCGCTGAAAAACCTCGATCACATTCGCGAAGATCAGCGGAATGATGATGAGGGCGAACAGGTACGCCGTCCATTCGGTGATCGTATCGATCACGCGTATGACCAGGAGGTATCCCGATGATGGTCGTGCTGATGGTTCCGCCATGCGTTTCCCCAACTTCCTCGACGTAATCTTGCTTCTGCCGCTCGCGCCAGGCTGGCCAACGGCCCCCTATCGTAAAAAAGGGCCGCGAGTGCCGCGGCCCTTGGACTTTCATGTACTGTCTTACTTCTTCGTAGGCCAATAGTGCTCCGCCGCGATCTCGTAGTTCGGGAAATAGGTGCGTTTGCCGGGCACCACCACCGACGCGTAGGCCTTCTGAGACTCCCAGGCCTCCTTGAACACCGGATTGGCCGCGGCTTCCTTGGCCGCAAGACGATCCCACGCCGCAAGAAATTCCTTCATGATCTCAGGCGGTGTCTGCTCGATGTTGACCTTGTGCTTCTCGCGTAGTTCAACGACGGCGTCAGCATTCTGCTTCTGCCACCGTGCCCACCATTTGAACAGCGTCTCGGTCGCCGCTGCCTTGATCAGCTCCTGATCCAGCGGACTGATCTCCTTCCACACATCGCCGTTGATGAGGATCTCGCCGAGCGTCACCGACTCATGCAGGGAGGGAGCGTAGTGATATTTCCAGATGCTTTGGAAGCCGAAACGAAGGTCCTCGACCCCGCCCACCCATTCGGCGCAGTCGATGGTGCCGCGCTCTGCTGCTGGCATGATTTCACCGCCGGGCATATTGACCGTGCGCATGCCCATCTCGTTGAAGATCTCGGCAGCAACGCCCGTCTGGCGGCACTTCTGGCCCTTGAAGTCGGCAAGATTGTCGATCTTCTTCTTGAACCATCCGAGTGCTTGCGGCCCCGACGGGAGCACATGGAACGCAACGACGTTCAGCTTCAAGGTTTCCTGGTAGAACTTGTTGTAGAGCTGCTGTCCGCCACCGTTCCAGATCCAACCCAGATAGTCGATGTAATCCATCCCCATCGGACCGCCCGGTCCGCCTGAAAACAGGATCGCGGCCTTGTTCTTGCCGACCCAGTAGCCGGGCCACGTGTGCGCGCCGTCGATGACCTTCTTATGCGTCGCATCGAGCACCTCGAACGCGGGCACGACCTGTCCCGCCGGCATGGTCTCGATCTTGATGCGCCCCGCCGTCAGTTGCTCGACGCGCTTGGCCCACTCCGTGAAGTTCTCATACAGGGTCTGCGACGCCGGCCACGTCGCCTGCATTTTCAATGTTTTTGTTTGCGCTGATGCGGCACCGCCAAAGGCCACGGCCAAGCCGAGCCCAACAGCAATAGATGCCCCCGTTATCCGGGACAGTCTCATGCATTCCTCCCATAACTTTTGGCATACGACTTGCCGAGCCTGCACGCAACGCGTCCGCTCGTCAATCAGTCCGCGCACCACCAGACCAAAGAATCACTTGCAATAATGAACGTTTATCGGGCAGCGCGCGGCACGAATCCGGGTCCGGCCCGTCGTTGCACAGAACTTGGGGCTGTGCTCTTTAGACAGGGGAGGTACGCTCTATGCTCACACCGACTGTCGCTGCCACCACCTTGCTGGATCGCGCCGGCCCGCGGCGATCGGATGAAGCTTGGCTGAAGTCACACGCTACCGGTCCCGCTGCGCGCTTCCTCATGCTCGTGGACTTGAAACCGGTGATCGCTGCCGGACCCGACCGTACCACCTCGGCCTTGCGTTGGCTGTCCGGTGCCGACGTGGCCTCGCTCGGCCTTCCAACCGGCGATGCGCTCTTCCTTGGCATCGGCGACGGCGAAGTCGCACACTTTGCGCTCTCGATCACCGACCACCTGGCCCGCGCCACCCCCGGCGCCATCGAATTCCTGCGCCCTGCGGTCGATCTCAGGTCCCTTGCCATGCAGGGCGCGCTGACGCCCGAGGAACTCTCGCTCGCCGGCCAGGCGCGCGCGCTCGCGCAATGGCACGACAATGCACGCTGCTGCGGACGCTGCGGCTCCACCCTGCTCGTCAAGGACGGCGGGTGGCGCAAGAAATGCTGGGGCTGCGGGCTCGACTGGTTCCCGCGCACCGATCCCGTCGTCATCATGCTCATCACGGACGGCGAGCGCTGCATCATGGCGCACGAGCACCGCTACGCCGAGAAGATGTATTCCACGCTTGCCGGTTTCTTGGAACCGGGCGAGGACATCGAGCACGCCGTCCGCCGCGAAGTGTTGGAAGAGACGGCGATCAAGGTCGGTCGCGTCACTTATCATTCGAGCCAGCCGTGGCCTTTCCCGCACTCGCTCATGATCGGCTGCATCGGCTTTGCCGAGAATACCAGCATTCAGGTCGACAAGAACGAGCTTGCCGACGCTCGCTGGTTCAGCCGTGACGAAGCCCGCGCCATGCTCGACGGAACTCATCCTGAAGGTTTGACCGCACCCCGCCCGCATGCCATCGCCCACGCGCTCGTGCGCAGCTTCGTCGACGGCAAGCTTCCCCGCGATTGAGGACAACTCATGAAGCGTGCCATCACCTTCTACAGCGAGGGGTTCAAGCTCCAAGGCGATCTGTATCTGCCCAACGATGTCGCACCAGGAGATCGGCGCAGCGGCATCGTGCTCTGCCATGGCTACACCGGAGTGAAGGATCTCTATCTGCCCGACAACGCTCGGGTCCTGAACGAGGCCGGCTATGTCGTGCTCGCCTTCGACTACAAGGGCTGGGGCAAGAGCGAAGGCCCAGCCAGCCGGCTCGCCCCCTACAGCCGCGTTGCCGACGTGCAGGCCGCACTCACGTTCCTCGGCCTGCAGCCGGAGGTCGACGAGGATCGCCTCGGCATCTACGGCACCAGCTACGGCGGTGCCACGGTCGTGTGGACCGGTGCCGTCGACAACCGCGTGAAATGCATCGTCAGCACCGTCGGTGTCGGCGACGGCCGCCGCTGGATGCGCTCCGTCCGCCGTCCCGACGAGTGGCACGATCTGTTGCAGCGCTCCAAAGTCGATCGGGAAAAGCGCGTTATCGACGGCAAGTCGGCATTGGTCGAGCGCAGCGAGATCCTGCTCGCCGACCGGCAATCGGCCGAACTCGCGGCCGCGGCGCGCCGCAATAACCCGGCCGCCATCAACACGCTGCCGACGGAGTACATCGACGAAACGCTCGAGTTCAACGCCGAGTGGGTCGTCGATAAAATCGCGCCGCGCCCAATTCTCTTCATCACCACCGACGATGACCGCCTCGTGCCGCCCGAGGAATCGCAAGCCCTCTACGCCCGTGCCGGCGAACCCAAGCGCCTCGTCACCCTCAACGGCTTCGGCCATTACGAAGTCTACGTCGAGCCCGCCTTCAGCCAGGTCATGTCCGAAACCCTCGCCTGGTTCCGCCAATACCTGCCCCCGCGCTGATAAATTTTGAACCGCGGCCCATCCACACTCTCCGTGTCATCCTCGGACTTGGTCCGAGGACCCATAACTCCGCAAATCCGGAAGCTGAAGTTTGTGGCGCCACACCACTCACAAGTGTCATCCCGGGGGCTTGTCCCACGGCTGTCCGGTTCAGCGCGCGTGGGCGAAGCGTCCACCCTGCCAACCATCAACGTGCGTCCCCGGCCTGCGTGCGCAGCACGCAAGCAGCCGGGGTCCTCGCCTTGGAGATCGTGCGCAAGCTCGGGATTTTTTTGGCGACCGTCCAAGTATCCTCACTGCCGGCGAAGATCCCGGCCCGCCGCGCAGTCATGCCGAAGGCGTGCACGCTGACATCGGCGGCGGCGTCCGGAACGCGGTATCGTGTCCTCGGGGGCGCAAACAACTCGAAGACCAGCGAATGTCGCATCGCCTCAGCACTCCGCCAACACAACACCAATCTCCTCGCGGCCCATCGGACCCGAGGCTTTGCGTTACGTCACTGCCCCCGCAGGGGCGGAACGGCGAGGGCCGTACCGTTATAATTTGGGGATGCGGCGCTCGCCGTCCCACGCACCACAACCGGACTGCCAGCCGCCAGTCCCCGGTCATCCACGCCCGGGGGAGAGCCGGCGTACGCTTATCGCCGGCAGCAGACATGGCACGGATTCGCTGATGTCTCGTGCCCGATCGTGGCCTCCCGGATCCGATCGCAGACAACCAGCTCTTGCCTGCGCCCTGGGTGGTCAGATCCGGGATGGGCACAGGATAAGCGAGAAGAAACGGGCGGGGATTACTTTTTTTCGTCAGTTGACCGGGTGTCCCGACAGCGCGGTGCGACGGTTGCCGGGAGCAAGGCTGGACAAGCCACGACGTGCACTGCGATCGCGGTCATGTCAGCCGCCGCGTTGACGCTGTCGGGCATCACGTGCCAAGTTTCCGCGCAAAGAAATGTCGGGAGGCGTGATGGCCGGAATTCTCGCCTTTGGCGCCTACATTCCCCGCCTGCGCCTGCAACGACAGGCCGCCGTCGCCGCCAACAGCTGGTTCAATCCCGCTTTGAAAGCCCAGGCCAAGGGCGAGCGCGCCATCTGCAATTGGGACGAGGACGCCGTCACCATGGCCGTCGAGGCCGCGCGCGACTGTTTGACGAGCTTCGATCGCGCCTCCGTCAAGTCGCTGCAGTTCGCCTCCACCACCTTTCCCTTCCGCGACCGTCTCAATGCCGGCATCGTCGCCGAAGCATTGAACATCGCCGGCGGCATTGCCGCGCTCGATGTTGCCGCCACGCAGCGTGCGGGCACGTCCGCGCTCATGGCCGCGCTTGCCGGCGGCAGCCCCACACTGGTTGTTGCCTCCGAAAAACGCCGCACGAAAACTGCGAGCCCTCTTGAACTGACGACGGGCGACGGCGCAGCGGGCCTTGTCGTCGGGTCCGGTAAGGCCGTTGCGACGCTGCTCGCCACCGCCAGCCGCACCGCCGACTTCATCGATCACTACCGCTCCGACGACCAACCCTTCGACTACCAGTGGGAAGAGCGCTGGATCAGGGACGAAGGCTACATGAAGCTCGTACCGCCGGTTGTCGCGGAGGCGTTGGCAAAGGCCCAGCTCACAGGCGCCGACATCACGCACTTTTGCATGCCCTGCACCTTGCCCCGTGTCGCCGCCATGGTCGCCAAGACCACTGGCATCGCTGACACCGCCGTGCGCGACAATCTGCATGCCACCTGCGGCGAAGCCGGCGCCGCGCACGCCCTCATCATGCTGGTACATGCGCTCGAACAGGCCAAGTCCGGCGACCGCATCATGGTGGTCGGTTTCGGCCAGGGCGCCGATGCGCTCATCTTCCAGGTCACGGCAGATGCCGCGAAGCTTGCGCCGCGCATCGCCGTCTCGGGTCACCTCAAACGTCGCAAGGAGGAGACCAGCTACAGCCGCTTCCTCGCCTTCAACAACCTCGTCGAGATCGAGAAGGGCATGCGCGGCGACGTCGACAAGCACACCGCCATGTCGTCGGTCTGGCGCAACCGCGCGCTGCTGACGAGCTTCCTCGGCGGCCACTGCACAAAATGCGGCACACTCCAGATCCCGAAATCCAACATCTGCGTCAATCCCAACTGCAACGCCATGCACACGCAGGAGCCGCATCCGTTCGCCGACACGCCCGGCCGCATCAACTCCTACACCGCTGACCGGCTGACCTTCTCGCCCAGTCCTCCCGCCTGCTACGGCATGGTCCAGTTCGAGGGCGGCGGCCGCATGATGCTCGACTTCACCGATGTCGACGCCGACACGCTCGAGGTCGGCCAGCCCATGCGTATGATGTTCCGCATCAAGGACTACGACGCGCAACGCGGCTTCACCCGCTACTTCTGGAAAGCGGCGCCGGCGAACACCTAGGGAGATCAGAACATGGCATCCGGCATCAAGGACAAGGTCGCCATCCTCGGCATGGGTTGCTCCAAGTTCGGCGAGCGGTGGGACAAGGAAGCCGACGACCTGATGGTCGAGGCCTTCGAGGAAGCTCTCGGCGATGCCGGGATCGAGACCAAGCAGATCAACGCCGCCTGGCTTGCCACTGCCATCGAGGAGCAGCATGTCGGCAAGTCCGGCGTCCCCCTCGCGGTCGCGCTCAGGCTGCCCTACATCCCCGTCACGCGGGTCGAGAACTACTGCGCCAGCGGCACCGAGGCTTTCCGCGGCGCCGTATATGCCGTCGCGTCAGGCGCAGCCGACATCGCGCTGGCAATGGGGTGCGAGAAGCTTAAGGACACGGGCTATGGCGGCCTGCCGCAGCGCTCGCGCGGCGTGCTGAACTCCATGTCGTGGGCCAACTTCTCCGCGCCCGGCGCCTTCGCCCAGCTTGCTGCCGCCTACCGCGCCAAGCACCGCGCACCGGCCGAGGACGTCAAGCGCGCCATGGCGCACATCTCGGTCAAGAGCCACGACAACGGCGCCAAGAATGCCAAGGCTCACCTGCGCAACAAGATCAATATCGACACCGTGCTGCAGGCGCCCGTTGTCGCCGAGCCGCTCGGCCTCTACGACTGCTGCGGCGTGTCGGACGGCGCCGCCTGCGCCATCGTCACCACGCCCGAGATCGCGCGCAGCCTCGGCAAGACCGACCTCATCTCCGTGAAGGCGCTGCAGCTCTCAGTCTCCAATGGCCAGGAAGCCCAATACAATGCCTGGGACGGCAGCCACTTCGTCACCACCCGCACCGCCTCCAAGCGCGCCTACCACGAAGCCGGCATCCGTGATCCGCGCACCGATATCAGCCTCATCGAGGTGCACGACTGCTTTTCCGTCACCGAGCTCGTGACCATGGAGGATCTCTACATTTCCAAGGAAGGCGAAGCCGTGAAGGATGTCCTCGACGGCTTCTACGATGCGGACGGCGAACTTCCCTGCCAGATCGACGGCGGCCTCAAATGTTTCGGCCACCCGATCGGCGCCTCGGGCCTGCGCATGATCTATGAGATCTATCTGCAGATGCAGGGCCGCGCCGGGCCGCGCCAGCGTCGGGACTCACCGCGTTTCGCCCTCACCACAACCTCGGCGGCTTCCCGCACCAGAACGTCTGCTCTATCTCCATCATCGGCAAACATGGGGAATAGCTCCAACGGTCTGAGCCGCACGCCTCTAATCCTGCGCCCCCGGACGGGGCGCGATAGCGCGCCGATCCGGGGTCTTCCCCGATAGTGGGTGTCCGTTGGCGCGCAGCAATCAATGACCGGGAATGCCAATTGTGAGTGGGTGAAACCCGCAAAAAGCAACGGCCCAGACGCGCAGGGCCACGTCTACTCCGCTGCGGCCGCGCGCTGTACCGGCGCCTCGTTCATCTCCGCTTCCTCGCTCGCGCCCGTTAGGTAGTTCGACAGGCGATCGAGGTAGACGTAGATC
>CADEFX010000020.1:12520-33624 GCA_902826715.1 uncultured Hyphomicrobiales bacterium
GGCGTCGTGAACAGCGTCAGCACCTGGCTCACAAGTAGCCCACCGACCATGGCATAGCCTAACGGCTGGCGAATCTCAGCGCCGTTGCCCGCGCCCAGCATCAGCGGAATGCCGCCGAGCATCGCCGCCATCGTCGTCATCATGATCGGCCGAAACCGCAGCAGCGCGGCGCGCCTGATCGCATCGACCGACGAGAGATGATGCTCCCGTTCCGCCGTGATGGCGAAGTCCACCATCATGATCCCGTTCTTCTTGACGATGCCGATGAGCAGGATCACGCCGATCATCGCCACGAGGCTGAAGTCGAAGCCGAACAGCATCAGCGTGGCGATGGCACCCGCGCCCGCCGACGGCAGGGTCGAGAGGATCGTCAGCGGGTGAATGTAACTCTCGTACAGCACGCCCAGGATCAGGTAGACCACGAACAGCGCTGCCCCGATCAGCATCGGCACGGTGCGCAGCGAGGCCTGGAACGCCTGCGCGTTGCCCTGGAACGTGCCGGTGAGCGTCGCCGGCATCTGCATCTCGCGCTCGGCCTGCTGGATCGCCTCGGTCGCCGTGCCGAGCGACCCGCCCGGCGCCAGGTTGAAGCTGATGGTCACCGCCGGGAACTGGCCCTGGTGGTTGATCGACAGCGGCGCCGTGGTCCGCGTCGTCCACTTGGCGAACGTCGCCAGCGGCACCTGCTGCCTCGTGGTCGGCGACTTGATGTAGATCTTCTCGAGGCTCGCGACGTCGCCCTGCAGCTCCGGCAGCACCTCCATGACGACGTGATAGCTGTTCTGCTGCGTGAAATACTGCGCCACCTGCCGTTGCCCGAACGCGTCGTACAGCGTGTCGTCGATCATCTGCGGCGTCAGGCCGTAGCGCGAGGCCTGGTCGCGGTCGATGGTCAGCGTCAGCGCCGTCCCGGACATCTGCTGATCGGAGGCGGCGTCACGCAACTCAGGGATGGTTTTCAGCTTCTCCAGCACCTTCGGCGCCCACTCATTGAGCTCGTCGAAGTTGGAGTCCTGCAGCGTGTACTGGAACTGCGTGCGCGACAGGCGGCCGCCGACGTTCACGTCCTGCGACGCCTGCATGAACAGGCGTGCACCTTCCACCTGCTCCAATTGCGGGCGGAGCCGCGCGATCACCTGATCGGCCGACACGTCGCGCTCGCTGCGCGGCTTCAGCGTGATGAAGATGCGACCGTTGTTCACCGCCGCGACGCCGCCGCCCGTACCGATGCTCATGGCATAGGTGGCCACTGCCGGATCCTTGCCGACGATCGCACCGATCGCCTCTTGCCTCCGCATCATCTCGGCGAACGACACGTCCTGCGCAGCTTCCGACACGCCAGTTATCAGTCCCGTATCCTGCTGCGGAAAGAAACCCTTCGGGATGATGATGAACAGGTAGCCCGTCACCACCAGGGTCGCCATGAACACGCACAGCGCCGCGAACTGGTGCCTCAGCACGACATCGAGCCCTCGCTCATAGGCGCGCAGCATGCGGTCGAAGCCCCGCTCCGTGATCTCGTAGAACCGGTTGTGCTTGATCTTCTTCTCATGCCGCAGGAAGCGCGACGCCATCATCGGCGTCAGCGTCAGCGACACGAACGCGGAGACCGCGATGCACATCGTCGTCGTGACGGCGAATTCCCGGAACAGGCGCCCGATGATGCCGCCCAGCATCAGCAGCGGAATGAACACCGCGATGAGCGATATGCTGATCGACAGAATCGTGAAGGCGATCTCTTTCGCACCCTTGTAGGCGGCCTCCAGCGGCGCCAGTCCTTCCTCCACGTGCCGGACGATGTTCTCCAGCATCACGATGGCATCGTCGACGATGAATCCTACCGAGATCGTCAGCGCCATCAGCGAGATGTTATCGAGGCTGTAGCTCATCAAATACATGAGCCCAGCCGCGCCAAACAATGAGAGCGGCACCGTCACGCTGGGAATGACCGTCGCCCAGAACGTGCGCAGGAACACGAAAATCACGCCCACCACGAGCCCGATCGTCAGCAGCAGCGTGACCTGCACGTCCTCCACCGACGCGCGGATCGTCTGCGTCCGGTCGCTCAGGATATCCACGTGCACCGGCGCCGGCATGGCCTCCCGCAGCTGCGGCAGCGCCGCCTTGATCCGGTCCACCGTCTCGATCACGTTGGCGCCCGGCTGCTTGAATACGATCAGGAACACACCGCGCTTACCCGACGCCCAGGCTGCCTTCTTGGCGTCCTCGGGTCCAGCGACCGCCTGGCCGATGTCGCGCACGCGCAGCGGCGCGCCATTGCGGTAGGCGACGATGACGTCGTTCCAATCCTTTGCCACCGTGAGCTGGTCGTTGGCGTAGATCGTGTAGCTGCGTTTGTCCCCGTCGATGCTCCCTTTCGGCAAGTTCACGGTGGTGATCTCGAGTTGCGCGCGCACGTCCTCCAGCGACAGGTTCTTGGCCACCAGCTTGGCCGGATCGAGCTGGATGCGGATTGCCGGCTTCTGCTCGCCGCCGATGTTCACCTGGCCGACACCGGAGATCTGGCTGATGGTCTGCGCCAGCTTCACGTCGGCATTGTCATCGACCTCGGTGAGCGACATCGCATCCGAGGTGACCGACAAAAGCAAAATCGGAGAATCCGCCGGATTCACCTTCCGATACGTCGGCGGCGACGGCAGATCGCGCGGCAACTGACCGCTCGCCGCATTGATCGCCGCCTGGATGTCGTTGGCGGCCGCATCGATGTTGCGGTCGAGGTCGAACTGCACCACCACCGTGGTCGAGCCCAGTCCGCTCGCTGAGGTCGTCTGCGTCACGCCGGGAATCTGCGCGAACTGTCGCTCGAGCGGCTGCGCCACCGTCGCCGCCATGGTCTCGGCGCTGGCGCCTGGAAGCTGTGCCGACACCTGGATCGTCGGGAAGTCGACCTTCGGCAATGGCGCCACAGGCAGGTTGGCATAGGCGATGAGGCCCACGAACAGGATGCCGACCATGATCAGCGATGTCGCGATCGGATACCTTATGAACGGCGCCGAGATGCTTCCGTTCATGGCTTGGCTCGCGTCTGAGGCGTAGTCTTGGCCGCATCCTGCCCACGTCCATCCGCCAGCACCTCGACTGGACCGCCAGGCTGCACCCGATAGTGACCGGAGGTGATGATCCGCTCACCCGGCTCGAGGCCGGACTCGATGAGCGCCTGACCGTCGGCGATCGGGCCGACCTTGAGGTTGCGCAGCTCCGCCGCGCTGCCGGCCGTCACAACGTAGGCAAACAGTCCGTTGGGCCCTCGCTGCACCGCCGTGTCCGGCACCACCACAACATCTTTGACCGTTTTGATCAGCAAGCGCGTCGTCACCGACTGGCCCGGCCACAGGGCATTGTCCGAGTTGTCGAAGTCCGCCTTCAGCTTGATCGTGCCGCTCGCCACATCGACCTGATTGTCGATCAGGCGCAGTTTGCCATCGGCGAGCCGCTTGTGGCCTTCGGACGCAAAAGCCGTCGTCTTCAGCGCACCCTCCGTCATCGCTTGGCTGATCTCAGGCAGCTCTTGCTCGGGCGCCGTGAACACGACCGAGATCGGCTGAAGCTGCGTGATGGTCAGCACGCCGGCTTGATCGTTGGCGTGCACGATATTGCCGGGATCGACGAGACGAAATCCGGCGCGTCCCGTCAGCGGCGACTTGATCGTCGTATACGCGAGCTGCACATTGGCACTTTCGATCGCCGCCTCGTCCGCCTGCACCTGCGCCGTCATGCTCGCCACGGCCGCGGTGCGCTGGTCCAGGAGCTGCTGCGTCGCGTCGCCCTGCTTCGCAAGAGTCGCGGTGCGCTGCAGGTCCTGCTTGTTGTTGTTCAGCGTCGCCTGATCCTGCGCCAGCTTGGCCTTGGCCTGGTCGAGAGTCGCCTTGAACGGCGCCGGATCGATCTGCACCAGAAGGTCGCCCTCTTTGACGATCTGCCCTTCCTCGAAGGCCACCTTCTCGATCTGGCCGTCGACGCGCGAACGCACCGTCACCGTGTTCGCCGGCTGCACCGTGCCGAGGCCTGTCAGTCCGATCGGAAAGTCCTTGCGCTCGACCACCGCCACGTGCACGGGCGCGGGTGCCGCGGGGCGTGCCACAGCGGCGCGATGCGCGTGACTGTACCAGCCCCATCCCGCGGCAAGGACGATCAACGCTATTGCCGGCAGCCACAGACCGGACCGGAACGACGATTTGCGCGGCGTCTGCAAGGCCATGAGCACGGGGCGTCCTTTCGCTTCGGACAGGAATGAACTCTTTGTAACGTTGAGCGAGGGCCCGGCTGCCCGAGCATCGGAGGAGCAACGGGGCACGCGACGCCTGTCCGTCTGGAAAACGGATATGGGTGCGGCCCCGGCTTCGATAACGCGCACCGCACCACCAACCGTCGCTGTTGACGGAATCGTGTTTCACGCTCTTGTGAGCCATTTTGCAGCTTGAAGCCGCTGCAATGGCCGCTTGCGGCTTCTTAAGTACATGAGTGCGATAGCGTCGCCGCATCTTCAGCGCACGTCGCTTCGCAGCAGCTTCGAAACACAGCCGCTGTCTTGCACGCCCCGCATGGCAGCGACAGACGACCGTCTGGAACGTCAACCACGTCGCCCGGTCGAGCGAGGTAACTCGGATGCACGCTTTATTTTTACGGTCACTCGTCGTGGCGGCGTCGGCCGGCCTGCTTTTCGCCAGCGGCCCTGCCAGCGCGCGAGGCTCGGGTGGTCACGCCTTTGCGGCACCGCACATGACCCCACAATCCACGATCGCCGAACACGATTTGATGTCGCCGCTTTCCATAAGATCGCACCCCGTCCTGGGGCAAAGCGGCGGCACGTTTGCAACGCCAGTGTCGGGTTCAGGCAAAGGCGCGGGGCATCATCACGGCAGGCCGCCGTCCGGCGGTAGTACCGGGTCGTCAGCGGCTTCCTCGAACGCGGGAAGCGTTATTGAGCAATCGACGCCGACCATAACATCCTCTGCCCCGCCCGTGACCGCCGACACCACGCGCAACCCCGCTCTAACCGGCGGCACCGACCCCACCATCGGCCAGTCGAGCCCGCCCGTACCCGATGTGTTCGCATCGGGCGGCGGGACTGCCGCAGTCGATCACTCCGGCGGCGGTGCCAATACGTTGGCGTCTTGCATGGGTTTTTGGGATCCGGCCACGCACATGTCGAAACCAGAGTGGCGTGCAACCTGTGTCCGCACGCTGAATGGAATCGACCTTCCAGCCGACGGCGGCATGTCGGTGCTGACGTCCGCAAACATGCATATGCGCCATACGAGAACGCGCACCCACGCGGCACAGTAAACGAAAACGGCGCCCCACGAGGCGCCGTTTTGTCTCGGGCTATCGCCCTTGTTCAGCTCGCGGGCTGCTCCTCGGCACCGGCCTTGGCCTTCTCGGCGGCAGCTGCCGCCTCGGCCGCCTCGCGCTCCTGGCGCTTCTTCCTCGGCTTGGCCTTGTCGGGGTTGTTCGACGCCGTGCGTTTCATCAGCCCGGCGGCATCGAGGAAGCGCGCCACGCGATCCGTCGGCTGCGCACCCACCGACAGCCAGTGCTTGCAGCGCTCGAGATTGAGCTTCACGCGCTCGGCGTTATCCTTCGGCAGCAGCGGATTGTGCGTGCCGATCTGCTCGATATAGCGGCCATCGCGCGGCGACGACGACTCGGCCACCACCACGTAATAGTACGGACGCTTCTTGGAACCACCCCGCGACAAGCGGATCTTCACTGACATGTCGTTCTCCTGCTGTTGTTCAGTGTGTCTTACCCGGGCCGGGGTGGCGATAGACATCCACCGGCGAGCCCCTGAGTTCTGTTCGTTTCTCGATTGCGGCACCCAACCTCGCGGCGACGCGCTGAGAAGCCGTATTGCCGGGATGAATAACGCTGACGGCCGTCGGCCATTTCAGCTCGCCATAGGCAAAATCTCGCGCACGCTGCCCCGCTTCCACGGCATAGCCGCGGCGCCGGAAAGCAGCGCACACGCTCCACGTTACCTCCGGCCCGGGCCATCCTTCCGGATTCCACAAGCCGCTGTAGCCCGCGAACGCGCCCGTGGCCTTGTCCTCGATCACCCAGATGCCGTACCCGCGCAACGCCCAATGCCCGACGATGACCGCCATGCTCCGCCAAGCGTTGGGGCGATCTGAGACGCCGCCCAGATAGCGCCGCGACTCCTCATCGGCGCAGAACGCCGCGAAGGGGTCGAAGTCCTCCTCGCGCCAGGGGCGCAAGCGCAGACGCGCTGTTTCGAGCACGGGATGCATGGCCTACTTCTTTTTCCCCGGGAAGCCCTGCATCGGAAACCGCGGCGCGCCGCCGCCCAGTCCAGGCAACCCCGGCAATCTCGGTGCCGGCGAGCCGAATCCCGGCAGGCCGCCGCCTTTCGGCAATCCTTCCCGCAGCTCCTTTGGCAACTGCTCCAGCGCCTTGGGATCGAGGCGTGCGAGCTCCGCCTGCATCTTCTCCAGCTCCGCAGCACTCGGCGTGCCGCCCGCAGGCCCTAGTCCCATGGCGCCCGCCATGCGCTGCATCATGCCCTTGTTCTTGCCCATCATCTTCATCATGTCCGCCATCTGGCGGTGCATCTTCAGCAGCTTGTTGATGTCCTCGACCTTGGTGCCGGAGCCCGCCGCAACGCGCCGCTTGCGCTTGGCATCGAGGATTTTCGGATGACGCCGCTCGCGAGGCGTCATCGACGAGATGATGGCCGTCTGGCGCTTCAGCACTCCGTCATTGAGATTCGCACCCGCCATCTGCTGCTTGAGCTTGCCGACGCCCGGCAACATCCCCATCACGCCGCCCATGCCGCCCAGCTTCTGCATCTGCCCGATCTGGTCGGCGAGGTCAGCCAGGTCGAATTCACCTTTGCGCATCTTCTGCGCGATCTGCTGCGCCTTCTCGGCGTCGATCGTCTGCGCCGCCTTCTCGACGAGACTGACGACGTCGCCCATGCCGAGGATGCGGCCGGCAATGCGCTGCGGATGGAAATCCTCGAGCGCATCCCAGCGCTCGCCGGTTCCCAGCAGCTTGATCGGCTTGCCCGTCACTGCCCGCATGGACAGCGCCGCACCGCCGCGCCCGTCACCGTCGATCCGCGTCAGCACAATGCCCGTGATGCCCACGCGCTCGTCGAAGCTGCGCGCAAGATTGACCGCGTCCTGGCCCGTCAGGCTGTCCGCCACCAGCAGGGTCTCGTGCGGCTTCGCGATGTCGCGGATCTCGGCCGACTCGCGCATCAAATCGTCGTCGATGTGCGTGCGCCCCGCCGTATCGAGCATCACCACGTCGTAGCCGCCGAGCCTGCCCGCATCGAGCGCGCGCCGCGCGATCTGCTGCGGGTTCTGACCGGCTACAATCGGCAGCGTGTCCACGCCCGTCTGCTCGCCCAGCACCCGCAACTGCTCCTGCGCCGCAGGCCGCCGCGTATCGAGCGACGCCATCAACACTTTCTTCTTGTCGCGATCGGTGAGCCGCTTGGCGATCTTGGCGCACGTCGTCGTCTTGCCCGAGCCCTGCAGGCCCACCAGCATCAGAGGCACTGGCGGCGCGGCGGCGACATCGATCGGCTGCGCATCCGAGCCCAGCATCGCAACCAGCTCGTCGTGCACGATCTTGACGACCATCTGGCCCGGCGTGACGGACTTCACGACGTTCTGGCCGACCGCTTTGGCCCTCACCTTGTCCGTGAACGAGCGCACCACGTCGAGCGCGACGTCCGCCTCCAGCAGCGCACGCCGCACTTCGCGCATGGCCTCCCCGACATCCGCTTCCGACAGCGCGCCGCGCTTCGTCAGCCTGTCGAGAACATTGGAGAGGCGATCAGAGAGAGATTCGAACATGGCGTCTATCCAATCGGGAACTACGCGCCCGCAACCATCATCGGCTTGAAGTCGATCATGACGTGAGCCTGATAGGCTGGACGCTGGGTGAGGCGAGCGTACCACGCCTCGACGTTCGGCAACGACGGCCGTGCAACGGGCAGATTGAAATAGCGGTACATCAGCGTGCCGACTGCGATATCTGCGATCGTGAGCTGGCCGCCCATGACGAATTGGCGGCTCGCAAGTTGCGCATCCAGAATGCCGAGCTTCTCGCCGGCGCGCTTGGCCGCTGCGGCAACTGCGGCCACGTCGCGGTCTTTTGCCGTCACGCGCACATGCTGGATGAAGCACGTCAGAATGACGTCGGCATAGAGCGACGTCAGCGACCAGTCCATCCAGGCTTCCGCCCGTGCATAGGCGTGCGGGTCGGCCGGCGCCAGCGTGCCGTGGCCGTACGTGCGCGACAGATAGCGAATGATCGTGTTCGACTCCCACAGCGTGAAGCCGCCGTCATCGAGCGTCGGCACGAGCCGGTTCGGGTTCAGCGCGATGTACTCCGGTGTATCGAGCCCGCCGAACTCGCCACCCAGGTCCGCGCGCTCATGCGGCAGGCCAAGCTCGCCCACCGTCCACATCGCCTTCTGCACGTTGACCGATGTCTTGCGGCCCAAAATCTTCAGCATGACCTCGCCAATCGCCTGCCTCCGCCACCGAATGCCCAAACGCCGAAGCGCCCGCGGGCGAACCTTCGCTGGCGGGCGTTGACCCCTGCCCCGGCCTCGCGGCCATGCTGCAGGTGGCGGCTCGTGTCTAACGGGCCGGTTGGATGGCGCGGAAAATGGCCGCCCAGGCCGCCAAAGTCAATGAAATACCCCGACAGCTCTATTCTACCGCCCCGCCGGCGCCACGCGCAGCACTTCGCCCTGCGGATCGTCCGTCAAAAGCCACACCGCCCCGTCCGGTCCTTGGCGCACATCGCGGATGCGCGCCTGGTCCTTCAACAGAACCTCCTCGGCCACCACCTGCTCGTCCTCCAGCACCAGCCGGTGCAGGGCCTGCCCGGCCAGCGCGCCGACGAGGAAGTTGCCCTTCCAGCCCGGGAACAGATCGCCCGTATAGAACGCCGCTCCCGAAGGCGCCGGCGATGGATCCCAATAGTAGATCGGCTGCTCCAGCCCGGCCTTGGCCGTCCCCTCGCCGATCTTGGCACCCGAGTAGTCGCGCCCGTAGGTGATCACCGGCCAGCCGTAGTTCTTGCCCTTCTCGGGGATGTTGACCTCGTCGCCGCCGCGCGCCGCATGTTCAGCCGTCCACAGCTTGCCTGTCCCGGGATGCAGCGCGGCGCCCTGCACATTGCGATGCCCGATCGACCAGATCTCCGGCCGCCAGCCCGCGATCTTGGGATTATCCGCCGGCACCCCGCCATCAGGCATGATGCGGATCATCTTGCCCAGGTGATTGGCTGGGTTCTGCGCCTCGTCGCGCGCCGAATAGCGGTCCCCCGTCGTGACGAACAGGTTGCCGCTGCGATCGAACACGAGGCGGGAGCCGTAATGCATGGTCGAGGCGTAGGGAGGATCCTGCTGGAAGATGATCTTCACGTCTTCCAGGCGCGCACCGTTACCACCCAGAACAAGCCGCCCACGTCCGACGCTCGTGCCGTTGCGCGACCCTCCGCGCGGCTCCGAAAACGAAAAGAACAGCAGCCCCGAGCTCGCAAAATCCGGCGCCAGCGCCACGTCCAGCATGCCGCCCTGGCCGCGCACGTCGGCAGTGGGCACGCCCGAGATTGGCGGCGAGATCTTGCCGTCCCGCGTCACGATCCGGATCGGCCCCGCGCGCTCGCTCACGACCATTCGCCCGTCGGGCAGAAATTGCAGGCCCCACGGATGGTTCAACCCCTTGGCGATGCTTTGCACCGTGACGGCTGTCCGCGGCGCCGCCGGCGCCTTCGTCTGCACGGCCTGCGCCGGCAGAGTTGTGGCTAAAAGGATTGCGCCGTACATCAAAGCCTTGCGCATGTCTGGCCATTCCTCGATGACGGTTCCGCAAACCGATTGTCTCGCCGCGCCTGCTGGCCATATAAGAACGCATGACTGAACCTGCCAGCATGCGCTTCCGCAAGATGAACGGCCTCGGCAACGAGATCGTCGTTGTGGACCTGCGCCGCTCGTCCAAGGTCTTCACCGAAGCCGAAGCGCGCGCCATCGCCGGCAACACGCGCTCGCATTTCGACCAGCTCATGGTGCTGCACCCCCCGCGTCTGCCGGGAACGGAAGCCCTGGTGCGCATCCACAACACCGACGGCTCGCTGGCAGAAGCCTGTGGCAACGGCATGCGCTGCATCGGCTGGGTCATCTCGCAGGAAACCGGTGGCAAAAATCTGGCGTTCGAAACCGCTGCAGGACGCCTCGCCGTGGTGGTCAAGTCCCAGTCCGACATCTCCGTCGACATGGGCACGCCGCGCTTCGGCTGGCAGGACATCCCTCTCGCCGAGCCGTTCCACGACACCCGCAAGATCGAGCTGCAGATCGGCCCGCTGGATAAGCCGATCCTGCACTCGCCGTCCGTTGTGAACATCGGCAACCCGCACGCGGTGTTCTGGGTCGACAATGTGGAGGCCTACGACCTGCCGCGCATCGGCCCGATGCTCGAAAACCACCCCATGTTCCCGGAGCGCGCCAACATCTCGCTCGCGCATGTCGTCTCACCGGCCGCCGTCACCGTCCGCACCTGGGAGCGCGGCGCCGGCCTGACGCGCGCCTGCGGTTCGGCGGCCTGCGCGGTGCTGGTGGCCGCCGCACGCAACGGCATTACGGGCCGCTCGGCCACGATCACGCTGCCCGGCGGTCCCCTGAAGGTCGAGTGGCGCGCCGACAATCACATCTGGATGACAGGTCCGGCCGAGCTCGAATATGAGGAAATCCTGGACCCCACGGTTCTCGGTAGGGTCGCCGTCTAGCGGAGCACGCGCTTCCGCGCTACATACCGTTTGATCTGAACCGCCCCGGGGATGGCGAGCGCAGCCGCGCCGAGCCGGGGCTTTGTTTTACGGCACATCGCCCCATGCGCGACGATAAGACCCGCGTCATCACGATGGGCTGCAGGCTCAACGCCTACGAGTCCGAGGTGATTGCCGGCCTGGCCACCGCCGCCGGGGTCGGCCCCGCCGTCGTCGTCAACACGTGCGCTGTCACCTCCGAAGCCGTGCGCCAGGCCGTGCAGACCATCCGCAAGGTCCGCCGCGACGATCCCGCCGCGCGTATCATCGTGACGGGCTGCGCCGCACAGGTCGAGACCCAGCGCTTCACCGACATGCCCGAGGTCGACCACGTCATCGGCAACGGCGAGAAGACCCGGCCGGAGACCTGGGCGGGCCTGTCCTTGCAAGACAGCGAGCGCGTCCAGGTCAACGACATCATGTCCGTGAGGGAAACCGCCGGCCATCTCATCGACGGCTTCGGCGGCCGAGCCCGCGCCTACGTGCAGATCCAGAATGGCTGCGACCATCGCTGCACGTTCTGCATCATCCCTTACGGCCGGGGTCCGTCGCGCTCGGTTCCGGCCGGCGAGGTGGTGCGCCAGGTGCGCAAGCTCGCCGAAGCGGGCTATGCCGAGATCGTTCTCACCGGCGTCGACATCACCAGCTACGGCGCCGATCTGCCAGGCGCCATGTCGCTCGGGCGGCTGGTGCGCCACGTTCTCGATCATGTTTCCGAGCTGCCGCGCCTTCGCCTGTCCTCCATCGATCAGATGGAGGTGGACGCCGACTTGATGGACGCCATCGCCACGGAGACACGCCTGATGCCGCATCTGCATCTGTCGCTGCAGGCGGGTGACGATCTCATCCTCAAGCGCATGAAGCGCCGCCATCTGCGTGATGACGCCATCGGCTTCTGCCGCGAGATCCGTCGGCTACGGCCCGACGTCGCCTTCGGCGCCGATCTCATCGCCGGGTTCCCGACCGAAACCGAGGCCATGTTCGCCAACACGCTCGACCTCGTCGAGGCCTGTGATCTGGCTTACCTGCACGTCTTTCCGTTCTCGCCGCGCACCGGCACGCCCGCCGCCCGCATGCCGCAGGTGGCGCGCGCTGAGGTGAAGGAGCGCGCCGCGCGCCTGCGCGCCACGGGTGCCATGGCTTTGGAGCGTCATCTCGAACGCCAGAAAGGCCGCACGGTCGAGGTTCTGACCGAGCGCGATGGCATTGGCCGCGCTCGCGATTTTTCCGAGGTTACGATCCCTTCGAACGCGCCGCCCGGCATTCTGGCTAACGCCTTCGTCACTGGCCACGACGGCCGGCGGCTGTCCGGCGAGGTGCATGTGTGAACGGAGAGCAGGAGAAAGGCCGCGGCTTCTTCGGCCGTATGTTCCGTGGCCAGCAGCCGGCTGAGCAGAAACCTGACGCTCCGGCGCCAATAGAAAACACGCCGGCTCCAGAAGCGGAGCACCGCGAGACGGCGCCCCCTGCGGTCACACCCCTTGAGGCCCAAGCGGAGGCTGCGCCGGCTGAAAAGCGCGGCTGGTTCTCGCGTCTCAAGGATGGCCTGACCAAGACCTCGTCAAAGCTGTCCGACGGCATCACCGGTCTCTTCACCAAGCGCAAGCTGGACGCGACCACGCTTGAGGACTTCGAGGACCTGCTGATCGAGGCTGATCTCGGTGTAGCCACGGCCGCCCGCATCACGGAAGCCTTGTCGAAAGGCCGCTACGACAAGGGCCTGTCGCCCGAGGATGTGAAATCCGTCCTCGCCGCCGAGGTCGAACGCGTCTTGAAGCCGGTGGCCATTCCGCTCACGCCCTCATCGGCGCACCGGCCGCATGTCATTCTCGTGGTTGGCGTCAATGGCACCGGCAAGACCACCACCATCGGCAAGCTCTCCCAGCAGTTCGCGCGCAGCGGCAAGAAAGTCATGCTGGCGGCCGGCGACACCTTCCGCGCCGCCGCCATCGATCAGCTCAAGATCTGGTCCGAGCGAACCGGCACGGCTCTCGTGACCCGCCCTGCCGGCGCTGACCCGGCTGGCCTCGTCTTCGACGCCCTGAAGGAGGCCCAGGCCGGCGGCCACGACATCCTGATGATCGACACCGCCGGGCGGCTGCAGAATAAGGCGGCCCTGATGGACGAGCTCGAAAAGGTCGTCCGCGTGCTGCGCAAGATCGACCCCACCGCCCCCCATGACGTGCTGCTCGTCCTTGACGCCACCACCGGTCAGAACGCGTTGTCGCAGGTGGAGATCTTCCGCGAGCGTGCCGGTGTTACCGGCCTTATCATGACCAAGCTGGACGGCACCGCCCGGGGGGGCATTCTCGTTGCCATTGCAGAGAAATACGAGTTGCCGGTGCATGCCATCGGCGTCGGCGAAGGGGCAGACGATCTGCAACCCTTCGACGCCGGGGAGTTTGCACGCGCGATAGCACTCGGATAAAGAATTTGGGATAAAAAGAATGCTGGTCCAGCCACAGACCAGCCGGGCAAAGGGAACAGGCGACTACCTAAATGCAGTGGATCAGGCGTCACTATCCGTTCGACACCCATCAAACGGTCAACATCTTCTGTGAAATCGGACCTCTGGTCGCGATGTTCCTGGTCAACGGCATTCATGGTATCGCCGCCGGGACGTGGGCCCTCATCATCACGACCATCGCTGCCTTGATCACCAGCGTCGTCGTTCTCGGCCGTCCGCCGGTCGTACCCTTCGTTGCGGGTGCTGTCAGCATCGTGTTCGGGACTCTGACGCTCGTCACTGGCGATGCCATGTGGGTCCAGATCAAGGTGACTCTGTTCAATGCGCTGGTCGCCGCGATGCTGGCGATCGGCTTGCGCACAGGCCACAACTTCTTCCGCTTCGTCTTCGGCGAAACGTTCCACTACTCGCCCGAGGGGTGGGACAAGCTGACCCGCAACATGGCCTGGTTCTTCCTCGGCACGGCCATCATCAACGAGGCAGTGCGGCTCGGCTTCGAGCACGCGCATTTCCATGCGCTCAACCGCTTGTTCACGGGGATCGACATCTGGATCCTGTTCAAGCTGTTCTTCGTGATGCCGATGACGGCATTGTTCATGTGGTGGCAGATGCGCCTGCTCCAGCGCTACCGGCTGCCGAAGCCGCAGCCGGTCCGGGTGCCCGCGACGCACGCCTAAGCTCGCATGGTGCCGGCAGACCTGCGCCCACGGATGCTCGAACAAGGACTTCGCGCCTCATGCAGCAGGATGCTCCGACGCCCGACCGCAAGCAACTCCTCAAGATGGGGATCGACCTTGCGCCGTTGCTGGTGTTTTTTGCCGTATACATGACCCTCGGCATTTACTGGGCCACCGGTGCGCTGATGGGGGCCACGGTCGTATCCATGATCGCCTCGTGGATCCTCGTCGGCCACATCTCCGCGACCTTGTTCGTGACGACAGCCCTCGTCGTCGGCTTCGGCGCCCTCACACTGTCCTTCGACGATCCTCGCTTCATCAAGATGAAGCCGACCATCGTCAATCTGTTGTTCGCCGGCTTCCTCTTCGGCGGCCTGCTTCTGAAGCGCCCGGTCCTGCAGTACATCCTCGGCGAGGCATTGCGGCTCACTGACGTCGGCTGGCGCAAATTGTCGCTGCGATGGGCGTGCTTCTTCCTCGCCATGGCAGTGCTGAACGAAATCGTTTGGCGGAACTTTTCCGAGGGGACCTGGGCCAGCTTCAAGGTCTTCGGCATCCTGCCGCTCACCCTCGGATTCGCCGTGCTGCAACTCGGTCTGATGCGCCGCTACGAGGAAACGCCGTCGCGTCAGCCCGGAGGCGCCCCACCGGGCTGAAACGTTTCCGCTGCCCCGATCTGGCACAAGCCATGACTGCCGGTCACAGGTGATTGGAAAATCTTGCGGGTAGACGGTCTTAGACCTCGCTCCTAAAATTATGCCCACGGATCAGGAAGGTGGGGGCTAGTCCCGCGTTGCCCTTGCCAAGGCCTAAACCCCGGAAAAAATCGGATTACATGAAACGCGAGTTAGGCTCGGCGCGCCTTGAGCGGTCTCCCATCCACCTGCTGCACCGGGTTGGTCAGTGCGCCAGCGATATATTCGCGATGGAGATTGGCGAGGCCGATCTGACACCACGGCAATACGCCATCCTGCTCACCGTGTCCCAGAACGAAGGCCTGAGCCAAACCGATCTGGTGGAGCGCACCGGCGTCGACCGGTCGACGCTCGCCGACATCGTCCGACGCATGCTTAAGAAGGGCCTGCTGCAACGCCGCCGCACCAAAGATGACGCGCGTGCCTATGCCGTCAAACTGACCGAGGAAGGCTGGCGCCTCTTGCGCGCCGCCGAGCCGATGGTCAAACGCGTCGACGACAAGATCCTGTCCATGCTGGCCAGCAAGCAGCGCGAGCAGTTCGTGACCGACCTGCAGACCATCGTGGAGGCGTTGACAACGCCGTCCGTGATGGCCGCTGTGAGCCGCCGGCGGTAGAGTGCGATCGTTTCACATGGAAGCGCTTCCGGCTTCCAGGTGTCCGCGCGCAGCGCGGCTCCGCCGCGACGCGTGGATCGCATTCTGAACTTACGCAAGTGAGCGCGAGCGTTTCGGGCCAACCAGCCTTAGGGAGCGACGGCCCTCAGGCCGCCGCTTTCAGCATTTTCCGATTGATGAGCGTCTCGGCAATCTGAACGGCGTTGAGAGCTGCACCCTTGAGCAGATTGTCCGACACGATCCACAGCGCCAGGCCGTTCTCCACCGTGGCGTCCTCGCGAATGCGCGACACATAGGTGGCGAACTCGCCCGCGGCATCCACCGGCGTCACGTAGCCACCCGGCTCACGCTTGTCGACCACCACGACGCCCGGCGCCTCGCGCAGGATGGAGCGCGCCTCTTCCACGGTGATCGGCTTCTCGAACTCGATGTTGACCGCTTCGGAGTGCCCGACGAACACTGGCACGCGAACGCAGGTGGCCGTCACCTTGATCTTCGGGTCGAGGATTTTCTTGGTTTCGGCTAGCATTTTCCATTCCTCTTTCGTGTAGCCGTCCTCCATGAAGACGTCGATGTGAGGAATGCAGTTGAAGGCGATCTGCTTCGGAAACTTCTTCGGCTCGACCTCCTGGCCGGGCACGTACTTGCCCTTCGTCTGTGCCCACAGTTCGTCCATGCCGTCCTTGCCCGCGCCCGACACCGATTGGTAGGTCGACACAACGACGCGCTTGATCGTCGCCGCGTCGTGCAGCGGCTTGAGCACCACCACCATCTGCGCCGTCGAGCAATTGGGGTTGGCGATGATGTTCTTCTTCGTATACCCGCGCGCGGCGTCGGCGTTGACCTCCGGCACGATCAGCGGCACGTCCATGTCGTAGCGCCAGGCCGAAGAGTTATCGATGACGATACAGCCCTTGGCTGCGATGCGCGGGCTCCACTCCTTCGACACGCTTCCGCCAGCCGACATCAGGCAGAAGTCGGCTTTAGAAAAATCGAACGTCTCGAGGTCCTGACATTTCAACGTCTGGTCGCCGTAGTTGACCTCAACGCCGACCGACCGGCGCGAAGCGAGCGCGAACACCTCGTCGGCCGGAAACGTCCGCTCGGCGAGTACGTTCAGAATTTCCCGGCCCACGTTACCCGTGGCGCCGACAACGGCGACCTTGTAGCCCATGTCTGACCTCTCGAAGGCCTCTTCGGACAACCGCGACAGCGCCCATCGCCGTGCGAAGCGGTCCATCCGCAGCCGATGCATTAAGGGCGATCTGAGCCCAGTTCAAGCCAAAGCTGGCTCAATTAGGTTCGATTCGGTTTCCGGAAACCAAATAAAAAATGGCGGCGGCGGAGGATTTGGCTCTCTCCGGCCGCCGCCAGGGGCTTGTCGTCAGAGCGGGATGGTCTCCTCCCGCCCAAATCGTTTAGAAGAATTCGCGCCCGGACCGCGCGACCCTCGGAACTTCACAACGATTGACGCCGATATCTCTCAGCATCCGATCGTCCAGGTCATAAAGCTCCTTCATAGCGCGCCTGTGCTTCCATTCCTGCTGCGCGAGACGATACAGACGCACAGGACCGGTCAGTAGTTCCATGACGAACGACATGTTCGCAGCAGGCACGGGCAGCCGTGAGGCAGCGTCGAACGCGATGTTGGCATCACTTTCAAAGTGCAGTGTCTTGGCCATAACTGTTCCTTTCAGGCGCCTGGATGACGCGCCTTCCCTCGATGGTTGGCGCAGATCGCTCCCACTCGGGAGCTCGGACCTGCGCATTTGAATGTCAGACAGACAGTGCCCGGTGCGAGGGCGGGCAAACGCAGTCCCTATCGTCGGACGCCTTGAAACGTTCCCGTGCGGACAGCGCGGATATCGGCGGTGCCCAGTCCGAGATGCATCAGGCGCTCGTCCGGGCACGCAGCCAGGTGAAAGGCGGCGGCAGTTTCCCCGCGCCGCATGGTCGCGGTAGACATGATCATCTCCAATGTTTGCTCATGTAGTTTTGTTTTTTTGCGTGCCGATTTCCCTCGGCTTGCAAGCGTTGAAATATGTTAAATGCGGGAACCATTCAAATTTATTGTTCTGATGCACATCATTAGAAAAAACTATGTCGCCATGTGCACCAGCTGTTTCGCGGGGAACAGCACCATATATGGCATGGCTGCGTCTCACCCTACGGCTGCCACGGTTGCTCGTTACGTTGACGTTATGCTCGCGGCTGCTCTATTCAAGCCGCAGACCGCAGCGCAGGTGGAAGTGTGACACAGTCAGGTCGCAAGTGCAGACGATCGGCGCGACGCATCACCGCCGCCGTTACGGTGCTGGCGCTGTTGCATAGCGGCCTTCCCCCGTCCGCCCACGCTCAAGCAGAATCGCGAGCCGAGTACGAGGCCTGCCAGTCGCGCGATGAAGGGAGTTTTCGCGCCGCCATCGCGACCCTCACCATACAGGCCCTTCAAAAGGGCCTCGCGGGCATGGACTACAAACCGCTCGTCGCCGAAGCCTGGTCGCGCAACGAGGTCGACCTTATTCTGGCGCGCCGCATCGATGAAGCCATCGAGGAACTGCGCCAGGAGTCCAGTTGGCTGGCGCTCATCGAATCGCTGGCATCCAAGGACGCGGCCGAGAAACTTTCGACATCGGCCGCCGAGCGCGTTTTCCAGCGATCGGAAAAGATGCGCGCGGCAATCGAGGGCATCGCCACGTTCGTCGGCCGCGATGTCGGCAAGCGCATCGAGCTTGCCACCGCGGACGCTGCTGAGCCTGCAACCCAATGCCTCCGCGCTTTTCTGGGCCCGCGCTACGGCTCGACCGTGGCCGCCGTCGTCAGCCGCGACGCAACGCAGCAGTTCATCATCGATCCGTCGAAGGCAGCTCCCCAGGTCTCCACCGGGCAAGTTCTGGTCGAAGGCAGCGAAGGCCTCACCGGCGCCGTCATTCTCCTGGTGCGCCGGCAGCTATCGAACATGGCCGCCCGCGTCGGTCAGCGCCTGATCGGCGCAGTCCTCGGCCGTATCGTCTCCGTTGTCGCCGGCGGCGTTGGCGTGGTCCTGATCGCCAAGGATATCTGGGAGCTGCGCCACGGAGTTCTGCCGATCATAGCCACTGAAATGAAAGCGCCTGCCACGCGCGAGAAGGTCCAGGATGAACTGGCTCGCGCCATCAGTGAGCAGATGACCGAGCACGTGCGCGACATCGGCGCCAAGGCTGCCGACCGCGTCGTCGACATCTGGCTCGACTTCCGCCGCGCCCATGCTCAGGTCCTGGGCCTGGCTGAGAAGAACGATGGCTTCCGGCAGTTCCTCGACACCGTGAAGCCTGCAAGTCTCGGCCGCCTCGACGAGACCGTCGGGCTCGTGCTGGCGAGCGAGGGTGAAACCGGCGTGCTCAAGCGGCTCGGCGACGGCACGCTGCGCGAGGCCGTCGAGCGCCTGCCCGCCGCCGCTTTCGACATCGCCCGCGATACACGATCGCTCGAAACTGCCTTCCAGTGGCAGAGCGTTGCAGGCGACTCGCTTCCGAAAGTGATCGAGAACGAAGTCCACCGCCGCAATCCACCCTCGGAGTTCACCAGGGCCGGGCTCGCCCGCATCCTGTCGATGCAGGATCGCGTGGCCATCAGCCGGCTCGCCTCCCTCAAGGGCACCCCCTTGCTGGAGCTCGATGACGACAACCTGCGACGCCTGTCGCGCGCCCTGCCCGAGACCGAACTGGAGTCGCTCTCGGGCTACATGACCGGCCTCGAGCGCTCCGCTGGCAACCGCCTGCTGTCCGCCGTCGCGCAGTCGCCGGGAAAAATGCAGATCCTGGCCAGTTCGGGCGTGCGCACGGCCATTCTGCAGAGTCAGGACCAGGCCGCCGCCGTCGGCATGATGCTGCGCTCGGACGCCATCTTCGAGCCGGGCGACTTCGCCACCGACCTGTCGCTCGTGCGCAGCGGCAAGGTCAGCCCCTGGCTGCTCTGGTCGCGCTATCCCGGGGCCCTCAGCTTCATGGGATTTCTCGGTCTCTTGATCCTGCTGTTGATGACTCGCCTGCTATTTGGCCGCCGCGCACGTGTGGCACGTTAGAGCAACATCGCATGCGCCTCCTCACCACCGAAACCGTCGATGACACCGACATCGTGCATGGCGACGTCGTCTATGCCTGCGCCATCAGCGGGGCCAACATCGTCCGCGATATGCGCGAGGCCATCACAAATACGATCGGCGGACGCATGACCCGCTACGAACGGCTACTGGACAAAACGATGGCCGCCGCATTTGATAATCTTCGTGAGCGCGCCAAGGAGCAGAAGTACGACGGCGTCCTCGGCATCCGCGTGTCGCATCCCATGATCGTCAGCGGCGCCATCGAGATCGTCGTCACCGGCACCGGCTTTCGCTACGCCAAGCCGCGCGCATAAGCCGGGGGCGCTGCCGCCCGGCCGAGTTGCCAACATGCAACACGCCCTCGCGTGCCACACTGCGGCCTGAACTGCTATACGTCCCTCGGAATATGCGAATCGCTCCGCGACTCGCAGGGGACTTCGGACTAACGGCCATTCGGGGGATCTCTCATGGCACTCAAGGCACCCGGCATTCTGACGTTCATGGTGTCGGTCATTCTGGCCGTCGCCGTGCTCATCGTGAAGTTCTTTGGCGCGTCCATTCCTTTCGTCAACGGCAACGAGTTCTGGTTCCTTCTGCTCGCCCATATCATTCTGGTCTTCGGCTGCGTCATGCGCGGTCTTTGACCGCCGCTCCGCCAAGCGCGGACATGGCTTTTGTGCACTGCACACGATGGGTTGTTCTGTCGCGCGGCCAATGGCGCCCTGGCCCGCTCCCGCTGATTTCGGTGTTATCGGTGCATGGAGAATCGCCGATACATCAGCGGTTATCGATTTCGTGCACGCCAGCAGCGGCGTGACATCCTGGTCGCGTCGGCGTTGACGTTTGCCGCGCTGGCGCTGCTCGGCTTGACGTTCGTCGGCGACCGGTCACCCCGCCCGCAGCCCGTTGCCTCGACAGAAGCCGTCAGCCCCAACAAGTAGAGTCGGCACCTGCGTCTGGAAAGCTTCCAGGTCAGTGTGCGGTCCACCCGCCGTCGATGGAATAGTTCGCGCCGGTGATCGACTTGGCGTTCTCGCTGGCGAGGAACACAGCCAGTGCGCCGATCTCCTCCACGCCGATGAAGCGGTGCGTCGGCTGCCCGGCCAGGAGCTGCTGCTTGGCCTCCTCCACCGTCACGCCCTTGCTCCGCGCCAGATCAGGCAGCTGCCTCTCCGCCAGCGGCGTCCACACGAAGCCCGGCGAGATGGCATTGGACGTGATTCCGGCATCCGCGAGTTCCAGCGCCACGACCTTAGTGAAGCCGGCCAGCCCGTGCTTGGCCGCCACATACGCTGTCTTGAACGGCGACGCGACCAGCGAATGCGCCGAGCAGACGTTGATGATCCGTCCCCACCCGCGCTGCTTCATGCCCGGCACCACGGCGCGGACCGTGTGGAAGGACGACGACAGGTTGATGGCGAGGATCGCGTCCCACTTCTCGATCGGAAACTCCTCGACCGGCGCCACGTGCTGGATGCCGGCATTGTTGACAAGAATATCGACCGCACCGAAATCCCGCTCTGTGCGCTCGACCATGGCCGCGATCTGGTTGTGGCGCAGCATATCCGCGGGGTCGAACACCACCCGTGTGCCGAACGCCGACACCTGACGGATCGCCGCTGCGTTGTCCGCCTCGCCGCCCAGGCCGTTGACGACGACGTTGGCACCTGCTTGGGCGAGCGCCGTCGCGACGGCCAGGCCGATGCCGGACGTCGAGCCCGTAACGATCGCCGTACG
>CADEFX010000021.1:0-5235 GCA_902826715.1 uncultured Hyphomicrobiales bacterium
CGAGTCATCGAAACTCATGCGGACGGCCAGTTCCTCCATCCGCTCCTGAAACGCGGCCGATGTCAGATCTCCGGCACCTTCGTCCATCATGCCGGCGATGAAGTTGGCCAAGCCTTCCTTTCCGGCTGGGTCCTGTGCGCTCCCGCCCTCGAACATGAAGCGCAGCGCGATCAGCGGCACGCTATGCTCCTCCACGAGCCAGGCCTCGATGCCACCGGGACTTTTCACGCTCTGGATCTTCATGGCTTGTGCCTCGGCACCGAACAGTAGGGGAGTGAGACCGGAAACAACGGCGATCATCGCCAGCCATCCCGATCGACGCCATTGACGCAATCCGCCGAACAGGCGGGGTAGTGTGATCACATGCATAGGTGGAGATCCGTCTGTCAGCCTCGTGATGGCGTGCGTTGCGGACTGCCCTCGGCCTTCGGCGCGGGCTCAGGCGCAATCGGAATAAGCGTACCGGTGACCGAGTGGCGAATGTCCAGATATTTTGCCGCCACTGTCTTGACGTCGTCGAGCGTCACCTTCGCGATGCGCGCAGGCCACTGTTCGACGTCCTTGAGAGTGCGGCCGACGGTCAGCGACCAGCCGTAGCGGCGAGCGAGCGACGCTTGGTTGTCCGACTCATAGATATACTCGGCCAGATAGGATTTTTTGGCCCGTTCGAGTTCGGCTTCCGTCACGCCGCCGGCCCTGATCTCATCGAGCACGCTATCGATGCCCTGCTCGACTTTGCCGATGTCGACGCCGTCGCTCGCCACGGCATAGAGCGAGATCTTGCCGCTGTCGCGCGCCGCGCCCGAGTACCAGCCGCCGGCGTTCGAAGCGACCTTGTTCTCCATAACGAGCTTTTTGTAGAGCCGGCTCGTTGCCCCCTGCGCCGTAATCTTCAGCAGCAAGTCGAGAGCCTCCGCCTCGCCCTCCGAGGCGGTACGGTAGCTTGGCGCGAGATAGAGGCGGTGCACCGAGGTCTTGCCTGCGCGGGCATCGCGCAACTCCACCCGGCGCGCGGCGCGGTGCGGCGGCTCCTGAGCGCGGGGGAGCCACGTCACCTGCTTGTTGGACGGGATTTTGCCATAGGTCTGCTCGGCGAGGGCCTTGACCTCGTCGGCGGTCACGTCGCCGGTGACGACCAGGATGGCGTTGTTGGGCGCGTAGAAGCGCTTGTAGAACGCCATGGCATCGGCGGGCGACAGCTTCGCCATCTCGTGCTCCCAGCCGATCACCGGGATGCCGTACGGATGCGACATGTAGAGCGCCGCATTCATCTGCTCATCGAGAATGGCCGACGGGCTGTTCTCGATGCGTGACCGGCGCTCCTCCAGGATCACCTGGCGCTCGGTGAGAACCTCTTTTTCCTCAAGCCTGAGGTTGACCATGCGGTCCGCCTCCATCTCCATGACGGTTTTCAGGCGATCCTTGGAGATCCGCTGGAAGTAGGCGGTCACGTCGTTGCCCGTGAAGGCGTTGTCCTGCCCGCCGAGCCGCGAGATGATTTTCGAGAACTCGCCGGTGCCGATCTTCTCGGTGGACTTGAACATCAGATGTTCGAGGAAATGTGCGATCCCGGACACGCCCGGGGGCTCGTCCGCGGCGCCGACCCGATACCACACCATGTGCGTCACGACGGGAGCGCGGTGGTCGGATACGACCACGACCTGCATGCCGTTATCGAGCATGAACTCGGTCGCCGCCGGTCCGCTTTGAGCGAGGAGGGATTGAGACGTCATTGCGAGCATGGTGATGGCCATCGCGAGGCTGGAGAAGCGGCTCAGTGCGCGTTCGAACATGGCGATTCCTGCGCAAAATACGAGGGGCAATCGCGAGAGCACGATCGTGGAACGTGGCCCTTGCTCTGGAGTCTATGAGTAGAGCAGGAGCCACGCTTCGGTCGAGGTGTTTCGGCTAAGGCAAGGCGGTTCAATCCGAAGCGATCCTGCTCTAGTCCTGCCCAGGACAGTGGGGTGGTTCAACCGCGAAAGACGTGGCGTGAGCGTGCGGCTGACCGCAGCCACGTGTCGGGCTCGCGGCAGGCGTTGTCAAATGACAACGCGTTCATCTTTGCGTGGTCAGCGCCTGTAAACCAAGAGTTGGCGACGCACACATCCGCGCCGCGACAAAATCACTCCTGATTTCCAAACAGTCCCTTAGCCATGATGGAAAAGGCAGATCCGCAATCGCCGCCGGGCGCCTTGGACTCCGCGCCGACCTCGTCCTGCATGGCCTTCTCTTTCCAGTTGCCGTCGCGGCACCACTCGGCCTGCTTGCGCTTGAATTCTGCGGCGTCTGCGACCTTCTTCTGCTCGCGATCTTGCGGCCAGTTCTGGTCCTGGTTTGCATACTCGGGGGCAGAGCCCGGCTCCGGCAGACGCTTGCCGTCCGGCGGCAGCACGATCGGCGAGCGTCGTTCCATTCGTGGTTCTTTTCTCGGCGCGATAGAACTCGTCGACACGCCGAGCGCGTCGAAGATCTTGCCGTTGAGCTCGATGCCGTCGGAGCAGCCACCAAGGCCCGCGAGCGCGGTCATAGCCGCGGCGCAGATTGCGAGTCGCTGAAATCTGGTCATCCCCCAACTGCTCCCAAGCATAGGCCTGCAGCCACAGTCTCCCAAAGTCCCCCGCGCCAGTTACGCGGTGTTTGAGGCGCCATTGCGACTCGACACGAAGGAATCATACAAGAGCCCTATAACACCGGCAACAATGGCCACGTCCGCAATATTGAACACGTACCAGTAAAAACCGAAGGCGTGCATCGAGAAGAAGTCCGCAACCCCGCCCAGGCGCACCCGGTCGATGCCGTTGCCGATGGCCCCGCCTATGAGTAGGCCAACGCTGATCGCCCAGATCCGGCCT
Source organism: uncultured Hyphomicrobiales bacterium (assembly GCA_902826715.1). GTDB lineage: Bacteria > Pseudomonadota > Alphaproteobacteria > Rhizobiales > Hyphomicrobiaceae > CADEFX01. Next base: position 2,856 of record CADEFX010000021.1, read on the forward strand.
CCCGTGCCGGCGGCGAGCCACCAAGCCAGTGCCATAGCCGCCAGCCCCGCGAAGCCGGCCAGCAGCCATTGTCCCAGGTCTTCCTGCTGGGCGAACAGTCCGTAGCTGATGCCCTGGTTCAGCACGAACACCAGGTCCAGGAACGGAGTGAGGGTCACGCGCCCCCGGTCCTGAATGCGGTAGATCTCGAGCATCCACCACTTGTGCGCCTGATCTGCCACCAGCGTGACAAGCGCAATGCTCAGCCCGAGCCTCGACCACGTCCCCCAAAACCACCGTTGGCCTATTTGCGACATCCTGCCGGTCACGCGCTCATGGCATCGAATTCGCGCACAGCCGCAGCATCACGCGCGGACAGATCCGGGAACGCGGGATCAGCCCCCACATCCTTCGTGATCCGCCAAGAGCGTGCGCATTTCATGCCTTCGGCCTTCTTCGGCACCACGCCGACGCCTGCCAGATCATCTAGCGCAAACGCGCCGTGAGGCGCCGTGCCGCTCTTCAGCTCGAGCCCCGACGTGATGCAGATCTCGGCGAGGTCCACGCCCTGTAGGGCCTGCAGCACCGCGCTGTCGGACACATAGACCTGCGGCGCGGCCTCCAGTGAAGATCCGATCGCCTTGTTCGCGCGTTCGATCTCGAGCGCACCGGTGACGACCCCGCGCACGCGCCGCACCGTCTGCCATTTCTGCGCGAGCGCGTCGTCGCGCCATGCAACCGGCAGGTCCGGAAAGACCTCCAGATGCACCGATGCCGTCTCGGACGGATAGCGCGCCAGCCACGTTTCCTCCGCCGTGAAGCAGAGCAGGGGTGCGAGCCAAACGGTGGTGCAGCGGAAGATCTGTTCGATGACCTCGAGGGCCGCGCGACGTTTCACGCTCGAATACGGCTCGCAGTAGAGCGTGTCCTTGCGCACGTCGAAGTAGAACGCGGAGAGGTCCGTGTTCATGAACTGCGACAGCACCGCCACCACGCGCTTGTAGTCGTACTCGGCGTAGGCCTTGCGGATGATGTCGTCGAGTTCCGCCAGCCGGTGCAGCATCAGCCGCTCCAACTCGGGCATCTCATTCAACGTCACGGTCTGCTTGGGATCGTAGTGCGCGAGCGTGCCGAGCATCCAGCGCAGCGTGTTGCGCATCTTGCGGTAGGTTTCGACGAACGTCTTCAGGATCTCGGGCCCGATGCGCAGGTCGTCCGCATAGTCGGACGCCGCCACCCACAACCGCAGGATGTCGGCACCGGAATTCTTGATGACGTCCTGCGGCGACACCGTATTGCCGAGCGACTTCGACATCTTCTGCCCCTTCTCGTCGAGCACGAAGCCGTGCGTCAGCACGACATCGAAGGGCGCGCGGCCGCGCGTGCCGCTGGACTCCAGGAGCGAGGAGTGAAACCAGCCGCGATGCTGGTCGGAGCCTTCCAGATACATAACGCGGTCTTGCCCGCCGTCGCGCCGGCGCTTGATGCCCGCCAGCCCGGGAAACGCCTCCGGATCCTCCAGCGTGAAGGCATGCGTGGAGCCTGAATCGAACCACACATCCAGGATGTCCGTCACCTGCTCCCACTCGCCGGGATTGGCGACGAGCCCCTTCAAAAAGCGCTCGTGCGCACCTTGCTCGAACCAGGCGTCGGCGCCGCGCTCGGTCATGGCTTTGCGGATCCGCGCGATCAGCTCGTCGGAGTGCGGAAACTTGGCGGATGGGATCACCTGACCCGTGTCCTTGTGCACGAACACGGTGATCGGCACGCCCCAGGCACGCTGGCGCGAGATCACCCAGTCGGGCCGTGCCTCGATCATGCCGCGCAGGCGGTTCTGTCCCGCTGCCGGCACAAACTCTGTCTCGGCGATGGCCCTGAGCGCGGTCTCGCGCAGCGTCCGATTGCCGATGGCGCCCGGCGTCTTCAGCGGCTTGTCCATGGCGATGAACCACTGCGGCGTGTTGCGGAAGATCACCGGCTTCTTGGAACGCCAGGAGTGCGGATACTGATGCTTCAGGCGCGCCCGCGCCACCATCATGCCGGCGTCGACCAGCGCCTTGATGACCGCATCGTTGGCGTCGCCCTTGTTGCCCTTGTCGTCGATGACGCGCTTGCCTTCGAAGCCCGGCGCCTCCTTGGTGAAGCGCCCGTCGCCGTCAACGGTGAACGGGATGGCAGTGTCGATGCCGCGCTGCTGCAGCTTGGGCGCATGCTCGGTCCAGGAGTCGAAGTCCTCGCGGCCGTGGCCGGGGGCCGTGTGCACGAAGCCCGTGCCGTCCTCGTCGGTGACGTAGTCGGCCGCGAGCATCGGCACGTCGAAGGCATAGCCCTTGTCGCGCAGCGGATGCGCGCAGGTTACTCCGGCCAAATCCTCAGCCGTTACGTCCCCGAGCTTGTTCCA
>CADEFX010000021.1:5335-32773 GCA_902826715.1 uncultured Hyphomicrobiales bacterium
TAGTCGTGGTACTCGACCTCCGCCTCGGCCAGCGCCGTCTTCTCCACCACACTCCACATCACCGGCTTTGACCCGCGATACAGCGCACCGGTCATGGCGAATTTCATCAGTTCGGCGGCGATGATGCCCTCGGCTTTGTAGGCCATGGTCGAATAGGGATGCTGCCAATCGCCCTCGACGCCGAGGCGCTTGAATTCTTCCCGTTGCACGCCGATCCAGTGCTCGGCGAACGCGCGGCATTGCTGCCGGAACTCGTTGACGGGCACGGCGTCCTTGTCCTTGCCTTTGGCGCGGTACTCCTCCTCGATCTTCCACTCGATCGGCAGGCCGTGGCAGTCCCAGCCCGGTACGTAGTTGGAATCGAAGCCCAGCATCTGCTGCGAGCGCGTGACCACGTCCTTCAGGATCTTGTTCAGCGCCGTGCCGATGTGGATGTTGCCGTTGGCGTAGGGCGGACCGTCATGCAGGATGAACTTGGCCCGGCCCTTCGCGGCCTCGCGCAGGCGCTCGTACAACTTGATGTTGGCCCAACGTTGCAGCAGTTGGGGTTCGCGCTGCGGCAGGCCCGCGCGCATGGGAAATTCGGTTTTAGGCAGCAACAGGGTCGCGCTCCAGTCGCGCGCGGACCCGGATTTCGTGCTCATGGGACAACCATCTTCGCCAGCGGATCGGAGGGATGAAAATATCCGGCGCCCGGACGCCCTCAAGCGGCCGGGACGATAATTCGCGACTCGATCAGCAGGTGGCGGAGGTGTGACATGCGCGCATGTCTAGCGCCGGCGCGCGGTAAATTCAACTGGCGCGAGGGCCGCGGGGCCGGCTATCCGCCAGGATCTGCCGGGCGCGGGCGCAATCCTTGTCCATCTGTGCCACCAGCAGCTCGATGGTGTCGAAACGGCGGTCGCCGCGGATGAAATCCACGAACTCGATCTCGATTTCGCGGCCGTAGAGGTCCTCGTTGAAGTCGAACAGGAAAACCTCCAGGATCGGCGTCCCGTCGTCGAACGTGGGCCGGGTACCGAGGTAGGCCGCACCTTGATGCTGCGCTCCGTGGATATAGACGAAAACGGCGTAGATCCCGTGCGCCAGTGCGGTCCCCTTCGGCAGCGGAATGTTCGCCGTCGGAAAGCCGATGCCAGCGCCGATCTTCGAACCGCCGACCACCTTGCCCGCTGCGCGCCAATAGTGGCCGAGCATCTGGGCCGCGCTTTTCACGTCGCCCTGTGCAATCTCGGCCCGGATCGCACTCGACGAGAAGATCTCGCCGGCTTCCGCCACCGTCTCCACCACGGTGACCTCAAAGCCAAACTCCCTGCCGGCCTCCTGCATGACGGCCGCATTGCCGTCCCGTCCTTTGCCGAAATGGAAGTCGTGGCCGACGATGACATGCCGCACGCCCAGTCCCGCCACGAGAATCCGCTCGATGAAATCGTGTGCACGGAGCGCCGCCAGCCTTTGGTCGAACGTCAGAACCACGGCGAGATCGAGATCGTATCGCTCCAGCAGAGCCAGCTTCTGGGCCAGCGGCGTCAGCCGGAAATGCGGCCTGTCGGGCTGAAAGAACTCGCGCGGATGCGGCTCGAACACCATCGCGCCCGCCAACCCGCCGTGCTTGGCGACGGCAGCGCGCGCCTCTTGGAACAGCGCCTGATGTCCCCGGTGCACACCATCGAAATTGCCGATTGCGACCGTAGCCCCTCTCGCATCGTGAGGGACGTGATCGTATCCATGGAGGATGTGCATGGGCCTGGCGGCGGCTGTCGAGTTGTCTTCATCTAAGGACAGCAAAAGCCGGCCCAAGGTCAAGCCTGGACCGGCTCCATATCGTCTCGCGTCGCGCAAGACTTGGCGAGCGGTGCAGACAGTTTAAGCCGGACGCGGCGGAACCATCAGGATCGCTTCACCTTCAAGCACTGGCTTGCCGTCGACGGTGCAGACGCAGTCGAAACGGGCACGGCGCTTGGCCGGGAACAGCTCGGCGACCTTGACCTTGGCGATTACCTTGTCGCCGATCTTCACGGGGCCGCGGAAGTTCAGTGTTTGCGAAATGTAGATGACGCCCGGGCCCGGCAACTCCATCCCAAACACGGCCGAGATGTAGCTCGCCGTCAGCATGCCGTGGGCGATGCGGGTCTTGAACATGGTTTTGGCGGCGAAGGCCTCGTCGAGGTGAACGGGGTTCTTGTCGCCGGTCACCTCGGCAAAGCCGTTGATGTCGGCTTCGGTGACCGTTTTGGCGAACGTGGCCTCCATGCCGAGCTGGAGATCCTCGAAGTAGTAGGTGTTGCGTGTCAGTACCGTCATTTTTGGCCCTGTCCCAGTATCCCGAGCTCACCCCTGCTTAGCCGCAGTGCACACTTATGCATGATAAATGTGCACTGCAACGAGGGAAAAGCTGTTTTTGCCCTTGCGAAGCTCTTTTGACACAGCGTGGAAAACGCAGGCGATTCGGGGAATCGCCGAGACGCGTCCCGCGCTTCGCTTGGCACTGAAATTTTGCACTGCATCAACGCGCTAGACGCGAAACGGTTCGTTCCCGCTGCACGCAGGGTGCGATCTGCGGTTGCGGCGGCGCAAAAAGACGCGATATAAGGGGCTATCCCTCAATTTTTCCTCATTTGTGGCCATGCTCCCCCTCTCTCGGCGGCTTGGCTCGGAGAAGACCGATTATGAGCAATCGCAAGCCGCTAATGCCCAAGGCGACGGCCGTCTGGCTGGTCGAAAACACCTCGCTCAGCTTCGAGCAGATCGCCGAATTCTGCGGCCTTCACAATCTGGAAGTTAAGGGCATTGCCGATGGCGATGTCGCTCAGGGCATCAAGGGCATGGACCCCATTTCCTCGGGCCAGTTGTCGCGTGAGGAGATCCAGCGCGCCGAGGCGGACTCCGACTATCGGCTGAAGGTGGCCGAGTCCAAGGTCGAGATTCCGCAGGTGAAGACCAAGCCGGGACCGCGCTATACGCCCGTGTCGCGCCGCCAGGATCGCCCGAATGCCGTTCTCTGGCTTCTGCGCAACCATCCTGAGCTGAAAGATAGCCAGATCATGCGTCTCGTCGGCACGACCAAACCGACGATCGCCGCCATTCGCGATCGCTCGCACTGGAATTCCACCAATCTGACGCCGCAAGACCCTGTGATGCTGGCGCTGTGCTCGCAGATCGACCTCGACAACGAAGTCGCGAAGGCGGCGCGGCGCCTCGACCGCGACCGAAAAGGAGCGGCCAAGTCAGGTACGCTTCTGCCGGCAGCCGAAACCATTCCGGGCCTGGGTGCCCAGCCGGATGTCATCGTTCCTCCGCCTGAGCCCGAGGCGAGCGGTGAAACGCCCGAAGAGGAAGCGTCGCGCGTCTTCGCTCAGCTCAAGGAGCTGTCACGGCCGGAAGACGAGGAGGGCGAGGAGGACTGACGCCAGCCGGAGGGCTGGGATCACGCAGCGGGCGCTTGAGGCTCGGGCGAGGACGCTTCCGCCGTTTTGGCTTCGTCGCCCGTGAGGCTCCGGCCGAAAAAGAAGAACGCCACGATCACGGCCATCACCAGAAGTGGCAGATTGCGCGCGGCGAGTCTGAGCAATCCCGGCAGCGCCACCGGGCCGGCTGTCGTCAGCATGGCCACAATAGTCTCGCGGTCGAGCAGCGGAGCGGCCACCTCCGCTACGTCCTCCGCGGCGCTATGAACTTTCTCAGGTTCAGCCTCGGCAGACGAGCCGTTGGCCGACACGACAGCCGCGGTGATGCCGCCCAATACCGCGAACAGGCCCGCCATCATGGTGTAAGACAAGGCCGGCCCGTAGATTTGCGTCAACGTCACCGTTAGCGCCGCTGTGCCAAAGCCGAGGGCGATCAGGAGTGGCACCGCGACCGCCGCGCGTGTCATGAGCTTGGCAAGCGTGGAGTCGACAGCACGCTGCGCTCTTTGGACTACGGCCTGAAACATGAGGCGCCCCTGAAACTGCTGTTTACGACTTCCAAAGTGCGCCGATGACGAACGCCATGGCCGCCGTCAGCGCCAACGTCGTGAGCGGCTGATCGCGGACGGACTTGTCGAGCGCCGTCTTGAAATTGTCCGCCACCACCTGGACCTGCTCGCCCATCTCGCGCCCCTGGTCGCGCACAGCCTTCGCTGCGCCCTCGACCTGGCCTGTGAGCTTGTCGATCTGCTCAGCGGTCTTGTCCTTGAGGCTCGCTGCAATATCGCCCTCCCGGGCCTGGTGCGTACCCTGTGCCATGCGGTGCTCCTTACGGTGAAAATTTTGCAACAGCACAACGCTTGCGGAACCGTTTGGTTCAATCCGGAAGGGCGGGTTTCTCCTCCAGAAAGACATGCCGGATGATAACCGTGCCCGCGATCAGCAACGGCACTGCCAGAAACGCGCCGATCGGCCCCCACATCCAGGTCCAGAAGGCGATGGACAGAAAGATCGAGAATGGATTGAGAGTCAGGCGATGTCCGATCACGGCAGGGCTGATGACTTGTCCTTCGATAGTGGTGATCGCGACGAACGCGGCCGGTGCAACGAGCGCTTCCGGCAAGGTCGGCAAGGCAAAGACACCGACGAAAAACAGGGTCGCGGTCACGATCGCCGGTCCCATGTAGGGCACGTAGTTAACCACGGCTGCCAGGACGCCCCAGAGCAGGGGGTTCGGCAGACCGACGACGTAGGCGAGGAGTGCGGTGACAAGGCCCAGGCCGATGTTCACCAGCGTGAACGCGCCGAAGTAGGCCGTCATGTTGTCCTCGATGTCCGAGATGATGCGCAGCGTGGTGAGGCGCGCGTTCCTGTCGCTCACGAGGAACACGGCGCCCGTTCGGATTTCCTTCTGATAGATGAGGTAGAAGACCATCGCGAACAGGAACAGCACGGTCTGGCTTACCGCCGGCGTCACGAAAGAAAAGATGCCCCCGACGATGTTCGTCGAGGACTGGTCGACCTTGAGCCCGCCCTGCTCGGCACCGGTCGCCTGACTGAAGACCGCGCCCAGCTCTTTCAACATCGACAGTGGTTGATTGACGGAGCGCAGTTTCTCGCGGATCAGCGAGCCGAGCTCGGTCGCGCGGCTCAGCCAGTAGGTCAGGGGCAACGACAGCACGGTGAACAGGACGAATACCAACGCGACCAGCGCCAGCGCGACCAACGCGACCGCCAGCGGGCGCGGGGCTCTCCACTTCTCCAGAAGCTCGACTACTGGCAGGAGGATGGTGCCCACTACCAACGCCAGCAGGACCGGCACGACAACGCTGTGCGACAGGTACAGGCAGCCGAGTGTGGCGAATATAAAAAGGCCGATAATCGAGAACTGCGCCGCACGTTGCCAGGCGTCGGTTGTTGGAAGTGTCTTGTCGCCATTCGACGAGCCGTTGGCGGCTCGCTTGACGCGGGTCACCGTCACGGCCTCCTGACGCGGCCTGTCCTCGACGGATGCGTGATCAGAAGCAGCGTCGCGCGCTCCCATGGCGTCCCACCGTAAGCTTGTGAGTCTAGTTTCGAAGTGTTTTGACGATCACGCGGCCCGCATTGGCCGCTTGGCTCCACATGCGCCCCCAGTCCCACCGGTCCTTCAGGTCATACAATGACCGGATGAGCTGCGAGCTCTGCGCGTCGGGCAGCAGGCGAACGATCTGCCCCCAAACGGCGTCGATATTGTAAGGCGTGGTGTTGGGCGCGGTGCTGATGGCCACGGCCTCGTCGACGGAGAACCCGAGTTCGTCCGCGATGGCGGACGTCGCCTCGCGGATCGCGACCGCCTTGGGCCGATCCGATTGAAGATCGTAAGGCGGGTCCCAGTCCTGGAACGGCCTCAAACGATCGATCTGTGACACGACGAGCACCACGGGCGGCCGCCTTCGATTGAGACGTTCAGCGAAATGGAGACGATATTCATTTAACGCGCGCCGGTCGGCATCTCGGTCCGCGCGGTGTGCTGCCACGACCCACAGGACCAGATCCGCCTCGGCGGCATTTTCGATCAACAACGCTGCATCGCCGGTTCGGGTTCCCAATCCCGGGCTGTCGATGAGGAGCGCCGCCGGAAATCCACCCCGCTTGAGCTCGTAGGCCATAAAGGTCGGCGTCGTCGGCAGCACATCCACGGCCGCTGTGACTTCCTGGGCCAACGCATTGATGAGACTGGACTTGCCGGCGCTGATCTGGCCGGCGACGAGAATGCGCAAAGGCTCGGCCACACGTGCCGCCGCCTGCGCCTTGTCGGCTTGCGACGCGCGCGTGACATGCGCGGCCAGCGCCGCGCCCGAGACGTTGAGACGCCCGCCATACAGGTCGATGGCCGCGCGCCCCACCTCCTTGACGTAGGTGGCCGCCAGACGGCGGGCGACATGGTCGCGGCCCCACTGCAGCATCTCGCGCGACAGCCGTTCGCGGATCTCGTGGGTTGCCGCGGACAGCGGGTTGATGAAGCGCGCGAGGCGCCAAAGATCGTAGGCCTTCTCGGCGAGGTCGATGGCGCCCTTCCAGCGATAGATCGCCATCATCTGCGCCACGGTCAGGCGATCGCCGAGAGGTATGTTCTCGTTCACGAAGACGCGCATGCGCACGCTCACGCGCTCGAGAATGGCGAGAGCCTCGGGAATCGTGAACTTCCAGAGCGGATCGCGTTCCTCCGGGTGCACCGTCGATGCCACGGCGCGGATGGTGTCGAGGCCCAGCTTCAGGGCCTCGTCGCTGCCTTGGATGTGATCCGGGGTGGCTTCCGAGGCGATGGCCAGCACGCGCTTCCAGGCCGCCGCCTCGCGCGATGTCCAGACGGGATCGGGAGCATCGGTCTCAGCGTCGCCGGGTAAGCTCGCCTCGGCCTGTGCATCAGGCTTTGATGGTGTCGTTCGGCCGAGCAGGCGAAACTGAATGACATAGGCCGTCAGAACCGCAACGCACGCCGCGATCGCCCAATGCAGGAGATAGCCGTGCTGCCAAAGCCAGACACTGCCAAAGGGTATCAGCATGAGCGACGGCAGCAGCAGGCCGATGCCGAGAATGGCCAGCCGCACATAGATCATCGAGCGGCGCTCGTTCATGGCTTGGCACCCGTGCTGCGCTCCTTGGATAGGCGGAAAGCCTCTTGGAGGGCTTGGCGGTAGGTCCGCGCCACGCCTTCGGGATCGTGGGTGCCCAATCGTCGCTTCGACAGGAAATACACCGCCGCCTTGCCCAAGGCATACGTCACGGCAAAACTCGTCGCCGCGGATGCCGCCAGGCCGGCCGTCTGCCCGTAGACTGGGATAAATTTCATCAGTTGCCGGATGCCGAGGCCGGCCAGCATGCGAATGGCGACACCTGAGCCGAGTGCGGCTGCAAATTCACCGAACACGCGTTTGTCCCAGGAGATGCCGTAGATTGCGGAAAGGCGCTGCAGCAGGCGCGCCTGGATCATCGACACTGCAACGGCACCCGCGACGGGCACCAGGTCACCGCCGGCCGCCGCCGCTGCGTGCCCCATGATCAGGGGATCGGCCTGCTGCAGGCGTGGGTCGCGCGTCAATCCCGGCATCGATTCGAGGGCGGCCACCATGGCAGCCGGCGCCACGCGCACGATGGCCTCGGCCAGCGCATCGATGCCGAAATCGATGGGCGTGTAGCCGTCGCCGTCCTTCGTGAAGTCGATGGGTACGAACACGATCGGCCCCGAGCCGGGCAGGGCGGAGAACTGGGCGCGCTGATGGGCCAGGCTGCGCAGGAGATCCGCTGTTAACGCAACCGGCGTAGCAGCGCCCGAATCGAACGGATAGCTGGCCGGATGATTCTGCCCGGGCGCATAGCCCTCATGCAGGCTGGTCAGAGCCACGATCAACGGCCACTCCGGCTTTGCCTGGCGCACGGTCCGCAAGGTTTCCAGCACCGGACTTTGCTGCGGATCCATTGCGCGCGCGACGGCGAGGACGAGATGCGCGCGCTCGGCGCAAAAGGCCAGGTCCTCGGCGGGGTCATACTCGGCTTCGCCCAGCCCCCGCGTATCCATGAAGCGCAAGACCGGGGCTTCCTCGGGAAAATCGAAGATGCGCGCCGTGCGCGTACACGCCTTGAAGCCGCTGCCAAGCGCAACCTCATCGCTCTTGGTGATGGCGCGCACGATGGAGCTCTTGCCGCTCTGCACCTTGCCGATCATCCAAATGACGGGGGCGAAAGCACGTGCGCCTTCCGCAACCGCCTCGGCATTTGGCTCTGCCGCATCACGACTCATGCCGGCGAGCGTGCTGAAGTCTGTCAGATAGCGCTTGGCGAGTGAACCGACGATCGACATTTCAGCTTCGCAAGATGTGATCGCCCGAACTTAATGCGCACGTCGAGGCGACGCCATGCCTTAGCCGCCCCGACGATCAGGCGGCAGAAAAAATCTGGCCGGCAGGGATAACCCGCCGGCCAGATAGAACGTGCCGTACAGTGGAAATCAAACGCGGCCGAGCCAGTCGTCGACTTCCTTCTTCACCTGATCTTTGTTGTAGCCGTAACGCTCTTGGATCTTGCCCTCGAGCTGTTCGCGGCGGCCGTTGATGGCAGTGAGGTCATCGTCGGTCAACTGACCCCACTTCTCCTTCACCTGGCCCGTGAACTGCTTCCAGTTGCCTTCAATGCGATCCCAATTCATGTCTTTCGCTCCTTGTTTGATGTGTGTCAGTGAAGTCGTCAAAGACGTGGCGCCCGTCCTCGCATCAGGCCTGCAATCAGCGAGATGACGAAGAGGATGATGGCGACCCAGAACAGGATGCGTGCGCCTTCCATGGCCGTGCCGGCAACGCCGCCAAAGCCCAGCGCTGCTGCCACAAGCGCAACCACGAGGAAGACGATTGCGTAGTGAAGAAGGTTGCCCACCTCGGTTTCTCCAAAGTCGTTGAACTGTAGAGAAAACGTCTGCGAAGCCCGAAGGTTCCAGCGTTGGACCAGGAAGTACGTGTGTCGACAGATCATAGAAACGCGAACGCCGCTGGGCGCGGCGTTCGATATCTTGGGTCAATCCGAAGCGATTTGCTTTAAGCGGCTTCCTTGCCGCTGCGCTTGGCGCGCGTGTCGAAGAACAGCGCCTGACTGATCACCGCCTTCACCGTTTCCGGCTGGAAGGGTTTGGTGATCAGGAACGTCGGCTCCGGCTTCTGGCCGGTCAGCAAGCGCTCGGGATACGCGGTGATAAAGATCACCGGCACGGTGATGGTCGACAGGATTTCGTTCACGGCCTCCAGGCCCGAGCTGCCGTCGGCAAGCTGAATGTCTGCGAGCACGAGGCTAGGCTGGCGATTGGCCACCGCAGCCACCGCTTCCGCATGTGTCCGCGCGACGCCGAGTACCCGATGCCCTACGTCGGTCACGAGCGCTTCGAGATCCATGGCGATGAGCGGCTCGTCCTCGATAATGAGAATGTCGGCGGCGATCTGCTCGGCGATTTCTGCGCCGGCCTGATCGATCAGCGCTTTGATTTCCTGCGGTGGCAGGTCGAGGACTTGTGCGGCCTCAGATAGCGAGAATCCTTCCAGTGCCATCAAGAGAAATGCCTGGCGAGGGCGCGGAGTTATCGCATCGAGATTGCAATCCGCACTATCGGCGTCTTCGGTCGGGGCATCGCTCGCGTCCATATTGAGCGAAATCGAATCCCAGACCTTGAGAAATGCGCGGTAGAGCGCGATGCGCGCCGGCAAGTCGCGCGCGAAGGCATTCGGGTCCTCGATGAAGGCTTCCAGCACCGCTACGACATAAGCGTCGCCGCTGGCCTGGCTACCTGTGAGCGCGCGGGCAAAGCGCCGCAAATAAGGCAAGTGCGGCGCAACGGCAGTCGCAATGGACATCCCCATCTCCCTTCAGCAAGGCGCAAAATCGTAGGTCAACGCTCGGAGGCCATGTCGGGTTCCCTCCTGCGCCAGCCCCCACGCGATGTCACGATCGCGTGAGAACTCCGACCAGAACCGGATCGGCCTTGGCCTCAGGCTCGAAATCGCCAGCGTTTTCCACGTGCAACAACTCTGCCAGCCTGACCCGTGCGCGATTTACGCGACTTTTCACCGTGCCCACGGCACAGCCGCAAATAGCCGCCACTTCCTCATAGGAGAATCCTTCCGCGCCGATGAGAATGAGGGCTTCACGCTGATCGTCGGACAGGCGCGATAGGGCAGCCTTGCAGTCCACCATGTCCATATGGCCATGCTGCTCAGCTGGTACCGAGAGCCGTGCCGCATACTCGCCGTCCGAGTCCTTCACCTCGCGCCGCAGCTTGCGGCGCTCGGAAAAGTAAGTGTTGCGCAGAATGGTGAAAAGCCACGCCTTGAAGTTGGTGCCCTGCTCGAAGCTGCCTGACTTGTTCCAGGCCTTGACCAGCGTCTCCTGTACCAGATCGTCCGCGCGATCCACATCACCGCACAGCGAGATCGCGAAAGCCCTGAGATTGGGTACCGCAGCAACCAGAGGTTCTCTGAGACTGTCTTGCTCGGGAGCGCTCACTACGCTTTCTCCTTCGCTTCGTTCGTGTTCAGAATTGTGCCGCCGTCACTGGCCTCGATTTCTTGCGCCTTCAAACGTTCCAGCAGGTCGAGCAGTGGACGAGGTACGGGCTCATTGATGAGATCGCTGTAGGCGGCGCGCAGGCGATGGCCGAGAAACGCGTGGACCTCGGGTGGAAGCTTCTGGCGTAAGTGACCGTTGTCCTGCGGTCGTTGGCTATTCACTCCGCCATGCGCGCCGAAATCCGCGATCTTGTCGCCTCTATCGTCGATTTTGCGATTCATGACCCGCTGGCTTCCTCGGAAAGAAGTGTGTGCCCATATTTTGGATGTCGAAGCGAAACGCCTGTCACTGTCCACGGTTCCCTGCGTCTGGATGACGCCTGAATAAGCTCAGAGGACGTTGAAGAGGTACAAAAGGATGATGATCGGGATCGGAAGTCCAAGAATCCACAAAAGGACGGGTCTCATTTGCTTGCTCCAGAGGTTTCAGGTGTCGCTTGCGGGGAACAACGCAACCCGAGAACCCGGGTTCCATGCGTCGTGCCCGGATGGTCGGATGGTGCGATTGTCGCGATCCGTGCGGGCTTCGCGACGCCGGCCTCGACACCGCGATCGTATTTGCGGCCCCGCGGGTGAGCGTGGCGGCGCAGGGCTCGACTTCAGCGATTGCTCTTCCCGCCTTCGCCCATCCCGCGGCTCTGCAACGCGTCCGTGATCTCGTCGAAGATGGCGGGGTCATCCACGGTAGCGGGCATCTTCCATGTGTCGCCGTCGGCGATCTGCCGCATGGTCCCGCGCAATATTTTTCCGGAGCGCGTTTTTGGCAATCGCGGCACGGTCATCACCGTCCTGAAGGCGGCGACCGGGCCGATTTCATCGCGCACGAGCTTCACCACCTCCTGCTCGATGTCGGCCGGATTGCGGTTGACGCCTGCGTTGAGGACGATGAAGCCGGCTGGCACCTGTCCTTTCATGGCATCGGCCACGCCGATCACCGCGCACTCGCCGACGTCCTTGTGTTTGGCGACGATTTCTTCCATCTGCCCCGTTGACAGCCGGTGACCCGCAACGTTGATGACGTCGTCTGTCCGCGCCATCACGTAGATGTAGCCGTCCGCGTCGATATAGCCGGCGTCCGATGTCGTATAGTACCCGTCGAACTCGGTGAGGTAACTGCGCCGGAAGCGTTCGTTGTTGTTCCACAGCGTCGGTAGAGATGACGGCGGCAGCGGCAGCTTGATGGCGAGCGTACCGGTCTGTCCGGCGGCCAGCCGCTGGCCCTTTTCGTCGAGCGTATGCAACTCGTACCCCGGCATCGGCACCGTCGGCGATCCATATTTGACCGGCAGTTGGCCGAGCCCGACGGGATTGCCGGCAATGGGCCAGCCCGTCTCCGTCTGCCACCAGTGATCGAGCACCGGCACGCCCAGGTGCGCTTCCGCCCATTTGATTGTTTCGGGGTCGGCGCGTTCGCCGGCGAGAAACAGCGTGCGGAACGCGCTCAGGTCATATCGCTTCACGTGCTCGCCCTGCGGATCGTCTTTCTTGATGGCGCGGAAGGCGGTCGGCGCAGTGAACATGGCCGCGACCTTGTGCTCGGCGATCACGCGCCAGAATGCACCGGCATCGGGAGTGCCGACCGGCTTGCCCTCGTAAAGAATGCTTGTGCACCCGTGCAGCAGCGGCGCATAAACGATGTAGCTGTGACCGACCACCCAGCCCACGTCGGAGGCAGCCCAGAACACCTCGCCAGGGTCGACCCCATAGTGGTTCTTCATCGACCACTTGAGCGCAACCATGTGGCCGCCGTTGTCGCGCACGACGCCTTTGGGTTCACCGGTCGTACCTGACGTGTAGAGGATGTAGAGCGGGTCGGTAGCTGCCACCACCGCGCATCCAGCCCTCCGTCCGCGTGCCTTGGCGTCCGCGACGAGGGCCTCCCAATCGTGATCGCGCCCCTCGATCATCGATGCCATCGCCATGGGGCGTTGGTAGACGACGCATGCAGCGGGCTTGTGTGTTGCCAGCTCGATCGCCTTGTCGAGCAGCGGCTTGTAGGGGATGACGCGCGCCGTCTCGATGCCGCAGCTCGCCGAAACGATGGCGACGGGCTTGGAATCGTTGAGGCGCGTTGCCAGCTCGCTCGCCGCAAAGCCGCCGAACACAACCGAATGAATTGCGCCGATGCGGGCACAGGCCAGCATGGCGATCGCAGCTTCTGGAATCATGGGCAGGTAGATGATGACCCGGTCGCCCTTTTTGACGCCGAGATCCTGCAGGACGGCGCCGAAGACAGCTACCTCGTCGCGCAGCTCCGCGTACGTGAAACTTTTCGTCTGCTTGGCGACTGGGCTGTCGTAGATCAGCGCCTTCTGCCCGCCGCGTCCGCGCAGCACGTGGCGGTCGAGGCAGTTGTAGGCGGTATTGCACTCGGCACCCGCAAACCAACGGCCGTATTCGCCGGCGTAGGGGTCGAACACCTTGTCCCAGAGGTTGTACCAGTCGATATCTCGGGCTGCTTCCGCCCAGAACGCCTCCGGGTCCTTCTTCCAGGCGGCATAAACCTCATGGTAGCGGCTCACGGTAATCTCCTGGAGACGGGCTCGCGAAGGCCTTGTCGCGCTGCCCCGGATGTCGACTGTTCGGGGCATTGTCGCGATCGCGGCAGCAAGAGGCAAGGCCGCGTTGAAGCCGTGCTTCCCATCCAGTAGGTTGCGAACGTCGCATCGTGCTCTCATCGTCCTCTAGGACATGGAAATGCCTGCCAATCCTTACGCGCAGAATCTGGATCGGACCCCAGCCAACTACCAGCCGCTGACCCCGCTGAGCTTCCTGGAGCGCGCGGCTCTGGTCCATCCTGGCCACTTGGCCGTCATTCACGGACGGCTGCGGTGGACCTATGCCGAACTCTACGCGCGCTCGCGCCGGCTGGCGTCGGCGCTTTGCGCACGCGGCATCGGCCCCGGAAGCACGGTATCGGTGATGCTGCCCAACACCCCGCCGATGATCGAGGCACACTACGGCGTGCCCATGACCGGGGCCGTTCTGCACGCGATGAACACGCGGCTCGATGCAGCGATCATTGCCTTTCAGCTCGATCACGCCGAGACAGATGTCCTCATCACGGATCGTGAGTTCGCGCCGGTCATGAAGGCGGCCTTGGCGCTGGCAAAGGTTAAGCCGTTCGTCATCGACTACGATGACCGGGAGTACCCCCAGACTGGCGAGCCGCTCGGCGGCCTCGAGTACGATGATTTGGTGGCAAGCGGCGATCCGAGCTTCGATTGGCGGCGGCCAGCCGACGAATGGGACGCCATTGCGCTCAACTACACCTCCGGCACGACCGGAAATCCCAAAGGCGTCGTCTATCACCATCGCGGCGCCGCGCTGATGTGCTACGGCAACATGGTAGCGGCCGGACTAGGTCGGCATCCCGTCTATCTGTGGACGCTGCCGATGTTTCACTGCAACGGCTGGTGCTTCCCCTGGACGCTCTCGGTCGTGGCGGGGACGCACGTGTGCCTGCGCTGGGTGCGCGCCAAGCCGATCTTCGATGCCATTGCCGAGCACAAGGTCACACACTTGTGCGGTGCTCCCATCGTCATGTCGACGTTGCTCAACGCAGCGCCTGAGGACAAGCGGCCGTTACCCCACGAGGTGCAGTTCGTGACCGCGGCGGCGCCACCGCCCGAGGCCGTGCTCGCAGGCATGGGCGAAGCCGGATTCAACGTGACGCATGTCTACGGTTTGACCGAGACCTACGGTCCGGCCGTGGTCAACGACTGGCACCTGCAGTGGGATGCGTTGGAGCCCGGGGCGCGCGCCGCCAGGAAAGCGCGCCAGGGTGTCCGCTACGCTCCGCTCGATGGCTTGACGGTCATGGACCCGGCCACGATGACGCGTGTGCCGGCTAACGGCCAGACGCTGGGTGAGGTCATGTTTCGCGGCAATATCGTCATGAAGGGCTATCTCAAGAACGCGAAAGCCACCGCGGAGGCCTTCGAGGGCGGCTGGTTTCACTCGGGCGATCTCGGCGTGCTGCATCCCGACGGATATATCCAACTCAAGGACCGCTCCAAGGACATCATCATCTCGGGCGGCGAGAACATCTCCTCCATCGAGGTCGAGGATGTGCTCTTCAAGCATCCGGCAGTCGCACACGCTGCCGTCGTGGCCAAGCCGGATGACAAATGGGGTGAGACGCCCTGCGCGTTCGTCGAGCTGAAGCCCGGAGCAACGGCGACAGCCGCCGAGATCATCCAATTCTGCCGTGCCAATCTGGCGAGCTACAAGTGCCCGCGCCATGTTGTGTTTGGAGAAATCCCCAAAACGAGCACCGGCAAGATCCAGAAATACAAGCTGCGCGACACTGCGAAGGCGGTGTGACCAGATCGTCGCCTCATCGGCAAGCAGCTTCAGCCCTTCCAGGTATGCATGTCCCACCCCATTGTGCTCGTGGTCGTCGCCGACGGCCTGCTGTCGCTGATGGATGCGCTCATCAAGCTGCTGACGGCGCGCTACCCGACATTTCAGATCGTGTGGCTGCGATTCTCGTTCGGCCTGATCGGAGCGACAGTGCTGCTGCTGGTCATGCGGCCCGGTTGGCCCGGTCGCGAGACGATCATCTTCAACGCAACGCGATCCCTGCTGGTGGTTGTGGTCGCGACCACGTTCTTTTTCGCGCTCTCCGTGCTCCCGCTGGCCGAAGCCATTGCACTGTCGTTCGTGTCGCCGCTGTTCATGGTGCTGTTCGGCGTCCTCTTGCTCGGGGAGCGGATTGATTCACGCATCGGCATTGCAATAGCCGCAGGGCTGGCCGGCATGCTGCTGATTGCCGGCACGCGCATCGGCGACGCGAGCTACTCGTCATCCGCCTGGCTCGGTGCGCTCGCCGCCGTCACGTCGGCCATGGCCTACGGCCTTGTGATGGTTCTGCTCAGGGCGCGTGCGACACGCGATCCGCTGCCAACGATCGTTTTTTTCCAGAACCTCGGGCCAAGCCTGATCCTGGCCCTTCCGGCGGCCTACGTCTGGGTCGTGCCAAGCGGACAGGATCTGGCCTTGTTCGCCGCGATCGGCGCCATTGGCGTGGCGGGCCACTATCTCTTGGCGCAGGCGTTCGCCAAAGTGGAAGCGGCGAGGCTCGCTCCCATTACGTACGTGTCCTTGGTGTGGGCCACGCTGTTCGGCTATCTGTTCTTCAGCGAATGGCCGACGGCGTCGGCGTTTGCGGGAGCCGCCCTCATTGTCGCGGGAACGCTGGTGACGCAGCGCAAAAAGACATAAGGCCACGCAGCTGTAGCGCGGGCACGCAATAAGGAGCGCCCTGGCCCTCAGGCCACTAGTGCCGGGTCTTGGTTTCCAGCCGGACTATCTCTTCCTTCAGCTTGAGCTTTTCTCGCTTCATTCTCGTGATGTCGATATCACTGGAGCCTGGCCGGGACAGCTCTTCTGCTATTCGGCGCTCGAGAAGCTTGTGCTTCTCGGACAGCTCCGCGAGATGTGCGACAAGCGACATCTTTTGCCTCCGTGGGACGTTGAGCCAAGCCCGGATTGTGCCACGCAAATGAAGGCGTGTCTAACGGGACGCGTCACGAATCCGGCGCCTGTGGAGACCCTCCGGTGCGACAGGCAACCGCCGTTTCCGCTTCGCGCGTTAACACGGCGGAAACCTCTGTGCGTAGCCCGGAGTTGACGTTTCGGGCGTCTTGCGCGGTTCGGATTTCGCAGTGATACTAGGTGAGTGAACGCCTGCGTCGGTATCGGGCGAGAGGTGTGAGCATCGCCGTATGCAGCGATCGAATGAACGCGAATTGCGCGAACTGCTCGCTAAGCTCCAGATGGAGCATCGCGACCTCGACAGCGAGATTGTGGGGCTCGAGACTACGGGGCATGCCGATCAGCTCCAGATCAAGCGACTGAAAAAGAGGAAGCTGCAACTCAAGGATCAGATCAAGTCCGTCGAAGATCAGCTAACGCCGGATATTATAGCCTAGGCGGCTGGAGTGGCTGATTTACGGACCTGGCCGCTTGTCGGCGCAACTGTTTACCCGATACACAAATGGTTGTCCGCCGGTCCGGCCGGCGCGCTATTGCATTGTGCAGCAGCCTGGAATGCTGCCGAGGAGCTGTCGAACACAGTCATGGCCGACTCCCGCGCATCGGTCGCCATCATCATGGGCAGCCAATCCGATTGGCCCACCATGCGTGCGGCTGCCGCCGTTCTCACCGAGCTGAAAGTGCCGTACGCGACCCGGATTGTATCGGCGCACCGCACGCCGGAACGGCTTTACAAGTTCGCCAAGGGCGCCCGGGAGGCCGGCTTCAAGGTCATCATTGCCGGAGCAGGCGGAGCGGCCCACCTGCCCGGCATGACGGCGTCCCTGACGACCCTGCCCGTCCTGGGCGTACCGGTCCGTTCGAGCGCCCTTCATGGGCAGGACAGCCTGCTGTCGATTGTCCAGATGCCCGCCGGCGTTCCCGTCGGTACGCTGGCCATCGGTGAGGCAGGCGCCACCAACGCGGGCCTGCTTGCTGCCCAGATCTTGGCGCTGTCCGATGCGGCTCTGGCCAAACGCATCGATGCCTGGCGCGCACGCCAGACTGCGGATGTGGCCGATGCCCCGGCGGAAGGCTGACCGCGTGGCGGCCCTGCCTCCGCGATCCGTCATCGGCATCCTGGGCAGCGGTCAGCTCGGGCGCATGCTGGCGCAGGCTGCGAGCCGCATCGGCTTTCGCACGCATATCTATGCCGCCGACTCCGGCCCTGCCTTCGATGTGACGGGTGCGCATTCGGTTGGGGGCTACGACAATCTCGTGCGCCTCGATGAATTTGCCCGCGCCGTCGATGTGGTCACCTACGAGTTCGAAAACGTTCCGGTCGATGCTGCCAGGCATCTGATCACGCGGGTGCCCGTGCATCCCGGGCCGAAGGCGCTGGAGGTGGCGCAAGACCGGATCGCGGAGAAGGCGTTCATCTCCGACCTCGGCATATCCGTTGCGCCGTTTGCGGCGATCCGCACCCGCGACGAGCTGGGCGCCGCCCGCGCGGCGCTCGCCTCATGGGGAACACCAGGCATCCTGAAAACGGCGCGCCTTGGCTATGACGGCAAGGGCCAGGCAACTGTCCACGCGCTAGAGGAGGTCGATTCCGCTTGGCGCCAGCTTGGCGAAGTCCCCTGCGTGCTGGAGCAGCGGATCGCCTTCGCTTTCGAGATCTCCGTGCTGGTTGTTCGCGGCCAGGACGGCGAGATGATATTCTATGACATCCCGCGCAATACGCATGCCGATGGCATCCTGCGCCGCTCAGCCGTCCCGTCCGGCGTGCCGGCCGCTTTCGAAGAACGGGCGCGGACCATGGCTGGGCGCGTGGCCGACGCGCTATCCTACGTGGGTGTGCTTGCCGTAGAGATGTTCTGGCTCGGACCGGACGCCGCGCAGCCCTTGCTCGTCAACGAGATCGCGCCGCGCGTTCACAATTCCGGTCACTGGACCATGGATGCCTGCGCCGCCGACCAGTTTGAGAATCATATCCGGGCCATTGCTGCCTGGCCGCTCGCCCCGACCACCCGCCATTCCGAGGCCGAGATGGTCAACCTGATCGGCCCCGAAGCCGACGCCTGGCTCACGCTCGCAGCCGGGCCCAACGCCTGCTTGCACCTCTATGGCAAGCGGGAGGCCCGGCCCGGCCGCAAAATGGGGCACGTCAATTATCTGAAGCCCGGCGCCGGTGGGTGACCCCCGATATACGCGCCGAGTGGACACATTAACCGAGCTTTGCTACAAGCAGGCCCAAATCCGGCAAGGTGGGGCGCCTCAGGGCACACCACCCGCGGCCGTACGCGCGATTAGCCCATAGCCATCCGAGGGACAGACGCTTGCAAGTTCTCGTTCGCGACAACAACGTCGACCAAGCGCTCAAGGCGCTGAAGAAGAAGATGCAGCGCGAAGGCATCTTCCGTGAAATGAAGCTCCGCAATTATTACGAGAAGCCCTCCGAGCGCCGCGTGCGCGAGAAGGCGGAAGCCGTGCGCCGGGCGCGCAAGCTGGCCCGCAAGCGCGCGCAGCGTGAAGGTCTGCTGCCGGGCAAGGCGGTGGTGAAGCCCACGGGGCCGGGTGGCCGGCCGGGCGGACCTGGCGGTTCAGGTTCTGGCGGGCCGCCGCGCGGACCGCGCTGAGGCGCAGCATCGTCGCTGTCGCGATGAAGGCGCCGGTTTTTTTGCCGGCGCTTTTTTTGCGTGTGCCGTGCTGGTCAGGGCTTGCGTGCTTCAGTCACCCATTTCTGGACCTCCTGCGCAGCACCGTGCTCATCCAGATCCACGTGGCGGCCATCGGGAAAAATCACCAGCCGCTTGGGCTCTTTCGCCAATGCATAAAGGTTGCGGCCCATCTCTACCGGAATGACGGTATCGCGTGCGCCATGCAGGATCAGCACCGGCGCGGTCACCTGCCGGATAAGCGCGTTGCTCTCATAGCGGTCGGTCAATAGCGCCCTTACCGGCAGAAACGGATACTGGCCGGCAGCGACATCGACCACCGACGTGTAGGGCGCGTCGAGCACCACAGCGCCGACCTCGCGCTGCGCGGCCAGCGCAAGCGCGACGCCCGAGCCCAGCGACTCGCCGTACACCACGATATCCTCGGGCGCCACGCCAGTTTGGCGCAACGCCTCATAAGCGAGGATCGCATCGTCGTAATTGGCTCGCTCGCTCGGGCTTCCCGTGCTGCCGCTGTAGCCGCGATAGCTCACGGCCAACAGGCCGTATCCGATGGCCTGATAGCGCGCGAATCGCCCGGCGCGATTGACGAGACCACCGGCATTTCCGTGAAAATAGAGCAGTGTGGGCTGGCCGGAGCGCGGGGCCGCCTGCCAGGTAACGAGCCTGGCGCCGTCGGACACGTCGAGAAGGCGCTCCTCGATGTCCGTCAGGCCGGCGACGGCGGGCGAAATCCGTGACGAATCTGGAAAGTACATGAGCCGCCGCTGTCCGAGCCAGGCAGCAAGGACCAGGCACGCGTAGGCGATCGCCGCTGTCAAAACGATCTTGAGAAGCACCGACATGCCGGCGCTTGTCTCGCGCGGCGCCCACAGGGTCAAGCGGGCATCGCGGCGCATACCACACGAGTTTGCTTGATCGGGCAGCGAAGTGGTGTGTACGCTGGATGCAGAGCGCGGCCGATATCAAATGGGCCCGCGATGTGCAGAGACGTTGTCTCGCTCGATCTCGAGCCGTCGCGGTATCCAGTCCGTCAATCGCCGTGACGCGAGCATAGCGAGCTTGAACGGAGGAGCCTGTTCCATGCAGCAGAAAACCGAAACCCTGGACCAGATGGCCGCGAACGAGACGGAGCGGCAAGCGCGCATCGATCTTGCCGCAGCGCATCGTGCCGCCGTGATGCACGGATTTCATGAGGGTATTTTCAACCACCTCACGCTGACGGTGCCCGGCAAGTCGGACCGCTATTATCAAATCCCGTTCGGCCTGCATTGGTCGGAGGTGACGGCCAGCTGTTTCATGGAGGTGAGCTGGGAAGGCGAGGTGCTGAAAGGCAGCGGCGAGGTCGAGCGCTCGTGCTACGCGATTCACGCCCCGATCCATCGCAAGATACCCCGGGCCAAGGCCGTCTTTCACACGCACATGCCGTTCGCCAGCGCGCTGACGCGCCTGGAGGATCCGCGCATCAAGCCCATCGGCCAGACCGAGGTGCTGATGATGAGCAAGATCGCCTATGACATGGATTACGCCGGGCCCGCATTCGACCCGGAGGAGGGTGAGCGTCTGGCCGATCTCTTCGGCGACAAAAAGGTCCTCTTCATGGGCAGCCACGGCGTCGCCACGTCCGGCGAGTCGGTGGCCGAGGCCTACGACCTGCTCTACTACACCGAGCGGGCGGCCCAGGTGCAGATCTATGCCATGTGGACCGGCCAGAAGCTGCTGCCGATGGCGCCGAACGTGCTGGAGTCGATGCGCAATGGCTCCGGCCAGAAATTCAAGCACGGCAAGCCCTGCGACTATCACTTCGCCGCGTTGAAGCGAATTCTCGACCGGCAGGAGCCGGACTACCGCAACTGATCGACGCGATCTTGCCGCCTCGTCGAGGGCGCCTTCGGGCGCCCTTTTTTGTTGCCGGAGGCATAAGTCATTTGACATTTATCCATATTCATATCGTGCTTTAACCGTTTATTAACGATCTGGATAATTCGTAATTCATTAACCATGGGGGTGCGTTCCGGTGCAGCAGCGTATTGCATCGCCTTTCGTGCGCAGGACATCTGCTGGGCGTTTCGGCAAGCCCTTCCTCTCACACGCATCGATCGACTACGGCCCGGCCGAAGTGCTGGCGCGGCTCTTTCTGCGATGGGACGACGATCTGCGCAAACGCCGGATCCATCTGTCATTCGTCCCTGCTGAAGAGCTGCTCTACGTCAACCGGCAGAACAGCGAGAGCTGGCGTCCTCTGTTTCCTGTGTTCAACGCCGAAGTCAGCGGCTTCAACGACGACAACGGCTTTTGCCTGCTCGGGCGGAACGATGAAGGGCAGGTCGTCGCGGCACAGGCGGCGCGGCTCTACAACCTCGAGAACGCCACCTTCAAGGAAGAGACGGAAAGTCTCCGGCTTCTCTACACAGATCCCGAGCGGCTCAAGCAACCCGGTGAGACGTGCACGGTTTCGGCGAAGTCGGCCAGCCGCTTCCGGGGGCGGGTCGTGTTCTCAGGCGCAGTTTGGTATCACCCCGACTACCGGCGCCAGGGATTGACGTCGATCCTGCCGCGCCTGACCAAGGCTTATGCACTTACCAAGTGGTACACCGATGCCGTCGTCAGCTTCATGGCCGAGGATGTGGTCAAGGGCGGAACGGCGGAGCGTGCCGGCTATGCGCACGTCGACTGGGACGTGATCATGAAAAACTCCATGCTCGGCGATCTCCGTCTCGCGTTCATCTGGTCGAGCGCAGCCGAGTTGATGCAATACTTCAGCGAGTACCTAGGTCAGCCCGATCCGGAGATCTATCCGGTTGTCTATGATCGAGCCGCCTAGCATGACGCTGTCGTCGCCCTCAGCGGTCATGGGTACGATCACACGCCGGTAGCGCATGCGCGTCCTGCCGATGTGCGGCCATTTGACGATGGCATCCACATCGTGGATGCGCGGCTCGCCGTTGACCAGCACCTGCCGGTAGGCATCCGCCGCCCACTGCCCGTACTCATGGTCGGGAAGGGCATCGAGCGCCACGCCGATGCCGTTGGCGCGCCAAGCCTCATAATGATTGAAGAGGCCGCCGCCGAACTCACGGAACACCATCTTTTCCGTCGATTGGTCCTTGCCGACCATGACGTAGCGGTTGCCCAACGCCTTGTTCAATAGGTTCATGAGTGAGGGGTGGCCCTCGGGCTCCGAGAGGCGCTCCCAATAGCGCAACAGAATGCCGAGCGCGGTGCTTTCCGGCAGCTCCTCGGCCGTGACGGCATGAGCCAGGAAGTCGTTCGGTCGCGCGCGCTTGGCGATCTCGACCAGCTCGGCGACGCGCGCGACGGCGGTGTCGCGTGACTTGAGCATCTCATGATGCCATTCCGTGTCGAGCCACGACAGGACGATGCGGTCGATCCGGCCGGAGCTCAACCAGTGTTTCAAACTGTTGTGCGTGGCCTCGGTGATGAAATCCGGGCGCAGCCGCACCTGGCATGAGCCGCCATAGGCGTTCGCGGCGATGAAGCCAAGGTTGGTTACGGCGTAGTCGGAAAACTCGCCGCCCGAGTACGGGGAGTCGAACGACGCGCGCAGCGTCCGGGATGCTCCATCCCAGAGGTGCCCCTGATCATCGATCAACAGCAACGCCACCGCGCAACTCCGCCCGACCTACTTTGGCTTCATGTTTCTTTTAGTACCTGACAATTCCAACATAACTCGGTTGTTAAAAGGTTCATGCAGTCCCCCACCCAGGTCGAAGTGGAGAGATAGTTGCCGTAAAGTTAAGGCTGCGGGGCCGTCTTTGTGAATGGACCGCGGCATTCCCGATGCTCAGCGGCTGGCCTCCACGTGGCGCCGTTGGAAGATCGCGGCGGGCCAGCGCTCGTGCCCAGCCGTCACAAAACGGCCACCTGCTCTTCATTTCTTGCAAATACGCGTCCGATCGACCGGGAGGGGCGATTACGAACGTATTAGGAGGTCGTAATGCGTCGCCTTCTGGCCATCCTGATGCTCGTGCTGTGTGCGGCGACCGCTGTATCCGCGGCCTCGCCCAGGTCCAAACCTCGGCCTCTGCAGCCGCCTCCCGTGCCCATGACGTCGGCGCAGGACATCTTGCGGTGGATCAACAGCTATCGCCAGAATCCGGAACCTCATCGCTTGCCGATGACGGTGCAGGCGATGAGCAAGTTGGCGTTGTTCAAGGACCTCGATTCCGCCGGCGTCTACGTCGGCTTCACGGCGGGCGTGCTTGGCGCCAATCCCAACCTGGCCGAGAAACTCGTCGCCCAGATGTTTCCGATGCCGCCCGAGGATCAGGTCGTGATCGTGCGCGCCATCGCCTACTCGGGCCTGCCGGAGTGGAAAGCGCTTCTTCGCAAGTTCGTGGAGCGCATGCCGGCGCGCAAGGTGCTGATTGAGCACTACCTCTACGGCAAGGGGCAGACGTTGATGAAGCTGCCCCTCGACACGACCCCTGCCGCGCTCGACACCTTGTGGGGCTACTATTTCGCCACCGGGTCCACCGAGCACGTTGGCCGTATCCTGACGACGCTGCCATGGAGCAAGGATCAGAATGACGTTGAGAAGCTCACGCTCGGCAACATGGCCAAATGGACGATCGCCAACAACGCGCTGCAGGACAAGGATCTGCTCGACTATCTCAAGCAGGAGATGAACACGCGTCCAAAGGACGTGGCCGAACCGCTGCGCGACGTCATCACGGCGGCGGAAACCTTCGAGACGTCCCGCATTCGCAAGGAAGCCATGAATGCGATCGAGGAGCTGAAGCGCAAGGGTCCTGCCAGCGGCCGCAACATGGTCTGGTGGGGTACGGCCGGGCAGACCGCGCTGGCGCTGGGCTGTGTCGTCGTCAGCGCCTTGGGCCATCCCGAGGTCGGTCTGCCGTGTGTCATCGGCGGCGCGGTTTCCGGTGCTGTCATAAAGTACCTGGCGCCGCAGTGAGTGCGCTTTGCCAAAGGTCGGCGAACGCCTTCATTTGCTGACCCAGCTCAGTGCGAGGTCTCCACTGCCCGTTGGGTAGGCATTTTTGGCCGGGCGCCCATAAAACAAGCGGCGATGTGCTTGCGGAGTAGGCGCCGGATGCTGCGCTTGCGAAATGTCGCCAAGCGAGCCGGTATCGAGCGCATTCGGAATGGCGTTTATTGCCAATCAGTTACACTCCTCACCACGACGCCTCCAAGCAACTGGCACACGCCTTGCCATTGGTAAATTCGTAGGTAACGGCTTTTCGGAGGTTCATATGGGTTTTACGGGGCGCGCGATGCTGCGCGGTGTCACGTTGGCGGCGGGGTTGGCGATCGGTGCGAGCAGTGCCCTCGCTCAAGACACAATTAAAGTCGGCATTCTGCACTCTCTCTCCGGCACCATGGCGATCAGCGAGACGACGCTGAAAGACGTGATGCTCATGCTCATCGAGGAGCAGAACAAGAAGGGCGGTCTGCTGGGCAAGAAGCTCGAGGCTGTCGTCGTCGATCCCGCCTCCAACTGGCCCTTGTTTGCGGAAAAGGCCCGCGAACTGATCACGCAACAGAAGGTTTCGGCAGTGTTTGGCTGCTGGACCTCGGTGTCGCGCAAGTCCGTGCTGCCCGTCTTCAAGGAACTGAACAGTATCCTCTTCTATCCCGTCCAGTACGAGGGCGAAGAGTCCGAGCGCAACGTGTTCTACACTGGCGCTGCGCCAAACCAGCAGGCAATCCCGGCCGTCGACTACCTGATGAGCAAGGACGGCGGCGACGTGAAGCGCTGGGTGCTGGAAGGCACCGACTACGTCTATCCGCGCACCACGAACAAGATCCTCGAAGCCTACCTGCTGGCCAAAGGCGTGGCGCCGGCCGACATCTCCATCGGCTACACGCCCTTCGGTCATTCCGACTGGCAGACGCGCGTTGCCGCGATCAAGAAGTTCGGTTCGGAAGGCAAGAAGACGGCGGTGGTCTCGACCATCAACGGCGACGCCAACGTGCCCTTCTACAAGGAACTGGCCAACCAGGGCGTAAAGGCGACGGATATTCCGGTCGTGGCGTTCTCGGTCGGCGAGGAAGAGCTGGCCGGCGTCGACACCAGCAACCTCGTCGGTCATTTGGCCGCCTGGAACTACTTCCAATCGATCAAGGACGCGAAGAACGACGAGTTCATCGCCAAGTGGAAAACCTTCACCAAAAATCCGAAGCGCGTGACCAACGATCCCATGGAGGCGCATGTCATCGGCTTCGACATGTGGGTGAAAGCCGTCGAGAAGGCCAAGACCATTGATCCGGACAAGGTCATCGAGACGCTGCCAGGCATCGAAGCGCCGAACCTGACGGGTGGAACGTCGAAGATGCTGGCGAACCACCACATCACGAAGCCGGTGTTCATCGGCGAGATCAAAGCCGATGGCCAGTTTGATGTCGTCTGGAAGACCGATGGGTTGGTTCCGGGCGCGGCATGGTCGCCGTACCTCGACGGCTCCAAGGATCTGGTCGCCGACTGGGTCGAGAAGAAGTGTGGCAACTTCAATACCAAGACGGGCAAGTGCGGCGGCGCCTGAGCCGACCTGATGCTTGAGACGATGTGGAACGGCGTCGAAAATCGATGCCGTTCCACGGTCCATTCGGCGCAGCCTGCGAATCCGACGGTGATCTTACGTGCGGCCTAGCCTCATTCAAATTTTGATTGCCATTGCGCTCCTTCTGGCCCCGCTTCCGGCGTTGGCAGCGGCGCTGGATGACGCTCTCGCGCGGTTGGCGGCGGACAGTTATTCCGAGACCGAAAAGGCCATTGGCGAGATCACGGCGTCAGGCGACCAGGCAGCGCTCGCCATTCTTGATGCCATGGCCAACCGGCGGCTTTTCATTAGCGCGGGAGACAAATCCGTTTATGTAAAGGATGGCGCGGGCGCCGTGTTCGAGGCGCGGACGGGAAAGCCGGTTGCATCGGCGCCGGCGGACTTGGCGATGGTGCGCCTCAACAATCGCCTGCGGGGCATGGTCGAGGCATCGCTCGGCTCGTTGACGCTTCTGTCCCCCGATGCCGGCAAGCGCCTCGCTGCGGCCGAGACTGTGTTCAAGTCAAAAGACGAGAAGCTGCTCGGCACCGTCGAAGGCGCGCTAGCAAAGGAACAGAACGCGCGAGTGAAGCAGGCCCTGAGCGAGGCGCGTGCCGCAATCATCCTGGCCAAGGCAGATGCCACCATAACAGCCAAGACCGAGGCCATCGCCGTGCTCGCCGACCGTGCCGACCGCGACGCGCTGGCCGTTGTGCGCGGCGCCACGGCGACACCGTCGCCGGAATTGAACGCCGCTGCCGAGGCCGCGGTACAGACCATCGAACGGCGCCTCTACTTCGTCGGCTTGGCGCAGAACGTCTGGTACGGCCTGTCACTGGGTTCGGTGCTGCTGCTCGCGGCCATCGGCCTGGCCATCACCTTCGGCGTCATGGGCGTCATCAACATGGCCCATGGCGAGATGGTCATGCTGGGAGCCTACACGACGTTCGTGGTGCAGGAAGCCTTCCGGACCATGGCGCCGGGCTGGTTCGACTGGTCCCTGCCGATCGCGATACCGCTCGCCTTTCTCGTCGCGGCTCTGGCCGGCATTGCGATTGAGCGCGGCATCATTCGTTTTCTCTACGGCCGGCCACTGGAAACATTGCTGGCCACCTGGGGCGTCAGCCTCATCCTGCAGCAGGCGGTGCGCACGACCTTCGGGCCGACCAATCGTGAAGTCGGCAATCCGTCCTACATGTCGGGCGCATTTGATTTCTTCGGCCTATCGATCACGTACGGGCGCTTGTGGATCATTGTATTCACGCTGGTGGTCTTTTTCGCGCTGTTGCTGGCGCTGAAGGCAACACCGCTTGGGCTGCAGATGCGCGCGGTGACGCAGAACCGGCGTATGGCCAGCTCCATGGGCATCCGCACCGGATGGATTGACGCCATGACGTTCGCGCTCGGCTCGGGCATCGCCGGTATTGCCGGCGTGGCCCTGTCGCAGATCGATAACGTCTCCCCGAACCTCGGCCAGAGCTACATCATCGACAGCTTCATGGTCGTCGTCTTCGGCGGCGTCGGCAATCTGTGGGGCACGCTGTTTGGTGCGTTCGTACTTGGCGTCGCCAACAAGTTTTTGGAGCCGGTTGCTGGCGCGGTGCTAGGCAAGATCCTGATCCTCGTCCTCCTGATCCTTTTCATTCAGCGGCGGCCGCGCGGCATGTTCGCGCTCAAAGGGCGTGCGGTGGAAGCATGATCACGGCCCGCCTTCTGCAAAGCCTCGATGGTCGTGGCAGGATTTTCCTGGGCGTGCTCGCCCTTCTGGCCACCGTGATCCCGCTATCCAACCTGCTTCTGCCGCCAACCTCCGCCTTCCATGTGCCGACGTATGTTGTGTCGCTACTCGGCAAATACCTGTGCTACGCCATTCTGGCGCTCGCGCTCGATCTTGTCTGGGGCTACTGCGGAATCCTGTCGCTCGGCCACGGCGCGTTCTTCGCGCTCGGCGGTTACGCCATGGGCATGTATCTCATGCGCCAGATCGGCACCCGCGGTGTGTACGCGCATCCGGTCCTCCCCGATTTCATGGTCTTCCTGAACTGGAAGGAATTGCCCTGGTACTGGTACGGCTTCGACTGGTTTGCGTTCGCGGCTATGTTGATTCTACTGGTGCCGGGGGTGCTGGCGTTTGTATTTGGCTGGCTTGCCTTCCGCAGCCGCGTGACGGGGGTTTACCTCTCCATCATTACCCAGGCGATGACATACGCGCTCCTGCTCGCCTTCTTCCGCAACGACATGGGCTTTGGCGGCAATAACGGCCTGA